>NZ_CAHJXS010000003.1:0-393681 GCF_903645345.1 Corynebacterium sp. Marseille-Q2823
CCGCACCCGACTCACGCGCCCTCGACCCCCCCGCCGACCCCTCCCGCCGCGCTGCTTCCTCCCGCCAGCAACCCCGCGCACAGCACCGCCGATAGCCCGCCTCTGTCTGCTGCCGCCAGCGACAGCGAAGGCTGCGCCGTCATGCTGGCGGACGTTGGCAGCGCCGTCAACGAAGCGACCACGCGGTGGACGCGCGCAGGCCTGAGGCTGGTGTCTTCGTTGATGGCGATGCCAAAGTCCGCCAGCATGACGGTGCAGCCTTCGCTGTCGCTGTGGGCAGTAGAAGAAGGCGTGCTATCGGCGATGATGTTCGCGGGTTTGACGTCGCGGTGAATGACCGGCGAAGGCAGGGCCGCCAGGTAGTCCAAGGCCTGTGCGATGGGTGCGAGCAGCTGCACGGTTTCCTCCACCGTGAACTTGGAATTGTCCAAGATGCGCTGGTTGATGTGCGCCTCCAAGCTGGGGCCGCGCAGAAATTTCATAATGAAATAAGGCACGCCACCCGGGGTGATGCCGCCATCGTAGATAGGCACGATGGCCGGATGCTCGAGTGCCGCGACGGTGCGCATCTCCGCCATGAAGCGGCAGACCTCCTCATCATCCTCGGCCGCATGCTGCGCGATGACCTTGATGGCGACTTCGCGGTCCAAGCTCTCCTTGCGGGCGAAGACGATGGTGCCCATGCCACCCGCACCGATTTGGTGGAACTGCGAGTAGCCCTTGGCGCTGAGCTCGGGCTCAAGATCCAAAGGCAGACCGGAAGCGGTGGGCTGGCTGTTCATGGCTATGCGGCGACGATGATGGGCTGGTGAATGACAAAAGGCTCATAACCGGCCTGCCGGATGCTGATCTCTGCGACGAAGTCGCCGGGGTCGGTGAGCCGAGCAACCAGCGTGCACTCGCCGGACTCACAGTCCACGACGAAATCCTCGCCCTCCTTGAGGTGGTGTGACTGGGTGTCGTCGAGAAGCGCCACCTGCCATTCGGCATTGTTGTCCAGATCCGCCTCGTCCCCACTCAAGTTCGTGGCCTGCACGCTGAGGACAAGGGCACCCCCGGTGGCCCACTGCAGCACGCCGGTCGGGGCAGAGCCGCCGATGGCCCCGTCGTAGCGCCGGTTGTCCAGCTCAACGCGCAGGGTTTGGAAACCGTAGGGCTCCACGCCCGAGTAGGTGGCCACGATTTCGTTGACCACTCCTGGGCCCGCTTCCTTCTTCGTGAGCAGGTAGGTGCCGTCATCCTGGCGCAGGTGCGAAGGTTCGCTGGGTTCTGGAATCTCGGAATCGGTGCCCTCGACAGGAACGTCTTCGTGCTGGGACAGGGTGGTCTGGCCCGTGACCGTGAACTTGGGCGCATCCTCCGCGGTGTCTTTGTTCGTCGCGCACGCAGACAGCGCGAGGAGCGCTACGCCGAGTCCAGCTAGCGCGCGCGGAGAGACGGAGGCGAACATTGGTTGTCAGATCCTTGCAGAGGGACAGATGAGGGATAGAAGGGGATAAAAATAGATAGGGGCCAGAATCAGACAAAGAATAACAGCACCGGTGAGCGCTTAAAACAATAATGCTGAATTGTTATGAAAGGTGCGCATAGTAGTGCGGGTGCGCGGCCGCGAATTGGGCGAGCACAATGCGCCATGAGATCTTTTGGCCCGGCTGGAACTGCGGAACGCCGAGCTTTTGCAAGGTCTCCGCCAGCGTCTGAATCTTGCGCTCTACTTTCTTTTCCGTCCAATCCAGGACCTCTGCTAGCTCGCGCTGACTACTCACGACCACCCGTGGCTCCGCGGCGGGGTTGTCGAGGAGCGGCTGAGCGAGGGTCTTGAGCAGCAGGCACTGCTCCTCATTTGGCTCGAAGACGTGGGTGGTAAACGGTCCATCCGGTGGAAGGCTGGGCTGTGGGCTGCGCAGCGACTGCATGACGGTGAGCTCGCACTCGTAGCTCATGGTGGCAGTGGAGAAATAGAGTGTGGACGTTCCCGGGTGCAGAACTTCAATACTGCCGGGGCTGATGAGGGTGCGGCCGAAGCCGCAGGCGGCGGGCGGCTGGATCGTAGCGGCGATGAAACTGCCGATGTTCTTGATGAACCACTGTGAGCCGTTGGACCACACCTGCAGGAACGTGCGGTGCATGGCGGGATCATCGGAGGCCAGTAGGAAGTCCCCCTGGCGGCCAAGGGTGACGCTTTCGGAGACCTCGAGGAGGCGGGAGTGCCCAATCAGATCGTCGATAAGCAGAGTGCCGTGCTGTGCCTGTTGCATCGGGGGAGGCTCCTTCCCGCGGGGATGTAACCAGTGTTGACTGAAGAGTTACTTTACTTTAAGGCTTGCGCGCAGGCGCTTGGCGACGCCTCCCGCTACCTGTTCGCTACCGGCGTACAGTGGTTCTACCTGGGGAAACGAGGTTTTTGAGAAGGGGGGTGCGGAATTCGCGAATGGAGTGTCCGCCCCGCGCGTTAGAGTGGATGACACATTTACAGCGAAAGGTAAGAGGTAATGTTCGAGAGGTTTACTGACCGTGCTCGCCGCGTCATTGTTTTGGCGCAGGAGGAAGCACGCATGCTCAACCACAATTACATCGGCACCGAGCACATCCTCCTGGGGCTTATTCACGAAGGCGAAGGCGTAGCGGCCAAGGCTTTGGAGTCCATGGGTATCTCGCTGGAGGACGTCCGCCGTGAGGTGGAAGAGATTATTGGTCAAGGTTCTCAGCCGCACACCGGCCACATCCCATTTACCCCGCGCGCGAAGAAGGTTCTCGAGCTCTCCCTGCGTGAGGGTCTCCAGATGGGCCACAAGTACATTGGCACTGAGTTCCTGCTGCTCGGCCTCATCCGTGAGGGTGACGGCGTGGCGGCTCAGGTGCTGACCAAGCTGGGCGCCGACTTGCCGCGCGTGCGCCAGCAGGTTATCCAGCTGCTCTCCGGCTACGAAGGGAATGAAGGCGAAGGCGGCCAGTCCCAGGGTGGCCCCGGCCCGGTAGGCGCCGGTGCCGGCGCTGGCCAGGGAGGCCGTGTTGGCCCGGGTGGCTCCGGCGAGCGCTCCAACTCCCTGGTGCTGGACCAGTTTGGCCGCAACCTCACCCAGGCTGCGCGCGACGGCAAGCTGGACCCAGTCGTGGGTCGCGATTCCGAGATTGAACGCATCATGCAGGTTCTGTCTCGCCGGACCAAGAACAACCCGGTGCTCATCGGTGAGCCCGGCGTGGGTAAGACCGCCGTGGTCGAGGGCCTGGCCCTCGATATCGTTAACGGCAAGGTCCCGGAGACCCTCAAGGACAAGCAGCTTTACTCGCTGGACCTCGGCTCCCTGGTGGCTGGCTCGCGCTACCGCGGTGACTTCGAGGAGCGCCTGAAGAAGGTGCTCAAGGAGATTAACCAACGCGGTGACATCATCCTCTTTATCGATGAGATCCACACCCTGGTCGGCGCCGGTGCCGCCGAGGGCGCTATCGATGCTGCTTCCTTGCTGAAGCCGAAACTGGCCCGCGGCGAGCTGCAGACCATCGGTGCCACCACCCTGGATGAGTACCGCAAGCACATTGAGAAGGATGCTGCCTTGGAGCGCCGCTTCCAGCCTGTCAAGGTGGAGGAGCCCTCCCTCGATGACACCATCCTGATCCTCAAGGGGCTGCGCGATAAGTACGAGGCACACCACCGCGTCTCCTACACCGATGAAGCGTTGAAGGCTGCGGCCTCCCTGTCGGACCGCTACATCAATGACCGCTTCTTGCCGGATAAGGCTGTTGACCTCCTCGATGAGGCCGGTGCCCGTATGCGCATCAAGCGCATGACCGCCCCGGAGGGCCTGCGCGAAGTGGATGATCGCATCGCAGAGGTCCGCAAGGAAAAGGAAGCTGCGATTGACGCCCAGGACTTCGAGAAGGCCGCTGGACTGCGCGATAAGGAGCGCAAGCTGGGCGAAGAGCGCGCGGAAAAGGAAAAGCAGTGGCGCTCTGGTGACTTGGAGGAAATCGCCGAGGTCGGCGAGGAGCAGATCGCTGAGGTCCTCGCGCACTGGACCGGCATTCCGGTGCTCAAGCTCACGGAGAAGGAATCCAACCGCCTCCTCAACATGGAAGAGGAGCTGCACAAGCGCATCATCGGCCAGGACGATGCCGTCAAGGCCGTGTCCCGCGCCATTCGCCGCACCCGTGCCGGCCTGAAGGATCCGCGCCGTCCTTCCGGTTCCTTCATCTTCGCCGGCCCCTCCGGTGTGGGTAAGACGGAGCTGTCGAAGTCCCTGGCTAACTTCCTCTTCGGTTCGGATGATGACCTCATCCAGATCGATATGGGTGAGTTCCACGATCGCTTCACCGCGTCCCGCCTCTTTGGTGCTCCTCCGGGATACGTTGGCTACGAAGAGGGCGGCCAGCTGACCGAGAAGGTTCGCCGCAAGCCTTTCTCCGTGGTGCTCTTCGATGAGATCGAAAAGGCCCACAAGGAGATTTACAACACCCTTCTGCAGGTGTTGGAGGATGGCCGTCTGACCGATGGTCAGGGCCGCGTGGTGGACTTCAAGAACACCGTGCTTATCTTCACCTCCAACCTGGGTACCCAGGACATCTCGAAGGCCGTGGGCTTGGGCTTTACCGGCTCTTCGGAGAATGACGCCGATGCGCAGTACGAGCGCATGAAGAACAAGGTCAACGACGAGCTGAAGAAGCACTTCCGCCCAGAGTTCCTCAACCGTATCGATGAGATTGTGGTCTTCCACCAGCTCACCCAGGAGCAGATCGTCGAGATGGTGGAGCTGCTCATCGCCCGCGTAGAGAAGCAGCTCTCCGAGCGTGACATGGGCATCGAGCTCACTCAGAAGGCCAAGGACCTGCTGGCTCAGCGTGGCTTCGATCCGGTCTTGGGTGCTCGTCCGCTGCGCCGCACCATCCAGCGTGAGATTGAGGACCAGCTCTCCGAGAAGATTCTCTTCGGCGAAATCGGTGCGGGTGAAATCATCACCGTGGATGTTGAGGGCTGGGACGGCGAGTCCAAGGACAATTCTTCCGCCACCTTCACCTTCACGCCGCGTCCACGCCCGCTGCCGGAGGACACCTTCGACAATGAGCTCGAGGAGACCGCCGTGCGTGAGGCCGATGAGGAACTCGCCACCGAGATCGATGAGGAGTCCCACGGTCCGGATTCCGATGGTCCTGACACCGTCACCCCGGACGTCCTCGACGAGTCTGGTAGCGATTCCGCTGAGGAATCCCACAACGATGATGGTGATAACGGCAACCCGCCGCCGGCAGGTGCCGGTGCTAGCCAGCCGCTTTAAGCGCTGACTTGGGCCCCGTGCTGGACCCATAAGGAATAAGCCCCGAACCGCATGCGTGTGACACCGCGTGCGGTTCGGGGCTTTCTTTGTGTGTCCTCCAGCCGCGGTGGGAGGCACGCCCCAGTGGGCGGGAAGGCCCAGTGGGCGGGAAGGCCCGCCCACCACTAGAAGGGAATCAGCACACCGTCTCGTGAGATTCGTGCTCCGGGTGCTCGACTTGGATGATGGAGGCGTTTGGTAAAAGGCGTCTGACAAAAGGCATCTGTCATAAGGCGTTTTCACGGCTGAAAACGCCTTTTACGCCTTGTAGATGGCGTTTTTAGACCCAAAGATGCCGTTTGCCAGATGCCTTTTGCGGGACGCCCTTTTGACTTGGTTCAGTTTCGTGCGGAACAATCCCACCCCACCGCCGAAAAGTACCAGGTAGCAGTGTTAGGAGTGACGTTGCTCGCCCGCTCATGACCTAAGCCGGGCTAGAAGGGAATCAGCACACCGTCTCGTGGGATTCGTGCTCCGGGTGCTCGATCTGGATGGTGGAGTGCTCGATGCCGTGTTCGCGCAGGGCCTGCTGGGCGGCATCCAACAGCGGGCCGGTGTCGACGGTACCGTCGCGCACGATGTGCACGGTCGTCAGCACGTTCACGCCGTCCAGGCTCCACAGGTGCAGGTCGTGGATATCGGCAACGCCCTCGACCTCCCGCAGCGCGGGCTCGATCGCACTGGCGTCGAAGTCCGCCGGGACCTGCTCGAGCAGCACGCTCGCCGACAGGCGCATGAGCTGCCAGGCGCGCGGGAGCACCATCGCCGCGATCATCAGGGAGGCGATCACGTCCGCCGCCACAAACCCCGTGGTCAGCACCACGATGCCCGCCACGATCACTGCGACCGAGCCGAGCATATCCACCAGCACGTGCAAGAACGCGCCCTCCACGTTGATTGAGGATTCGCGGTGCCGGTGTAGCACCCACGCCGACAGCGCATTCGCCACAAGGCCAATCACCGCGATGATCAGCATCGTTGTTCCTTGCACCTCAGCCGGGCTCTGCAGGCGGCGCACCGCCTCGACGACAATCCACACCGAGATCGCCAGCACCATCACCGCGTTCGCCAGCGCTGCAAGCACCTCTACTCGCCGGTAGCCGTACGTGGCCTGGGCCGATGCTTGTCGACGCCCAACCAACACCGCGAGTACCGCGATGATGAGCCCAGCGGCGTCGGAAAGCATGTGCATCGCATCCGCCATCAGCGCCATTGAGCCCGCCAACCAGCCGCCGATCAGCTCCGCGAAGAAGACGGTTCCGGTAATGCTCAGTGCAATCAGTAGTGCGCGCAGCGGCGTGCTGGAGTGATCGTGGTCGTGGTGCTCGTGTGCCATGCACTCAGCCTATCCCCGCCGGCGCTTATTGACAATTAAATGAAAATGGATGGCGGCGCCAGGGGGCGATTCTAGGATTCGGCAGGTTGGCAGTTTGACGGTGCGGGGACGTCGCGGAAGCGGTCGATGAGGTAGTTCGTGCCCTGCAGAACCGCGCGGACCGTGGGCGCGGCATGGTTGGTGCCCGAGCCTGGGTTCACGTTGACCGCCCAGGCGTCCTCAAAGTAGACGGTCCCGCCGGCAGCACAGAAGTCGTGGGCCATGCGGCGTGCTTGCTGGTAGGGGATGATGTCATCGGTCGGGGAGTTGACCACCATCATCGGGGCATTGAGAGCACGCTGGCCAAGGCGCTGCTCGTGCAGCATGCGGGAGGCCACCGGCTTGCGGCGCAGGAGCTCGGCGAAGGATTCACCGCTCGTGGTCAGCTCACTGGTTCGAACATTTCCCCAGGTAGACATCGATTCGCGCAAGCAAAAGGTGGCGGCGTCGGCGAGGAATCTGTGGCCGCGCGGATTCATCTCACCGATGATCTCCCGGGAGAACTCTGGGCTACGCTCCGCAAAACCATTGATGGCGTAGCCCAACACGTGAACGAGGGCTGAGCCGTCGACCGCCTGCATTACCTCGAAGAGGTCCGCTGGCGGTGCGCCAGCGAAGGTTCCCTTGACGTTGAGCCCGGGGGCGTAGCTAGCGGCGTATTCGCCTGCAGCGGCAGCTGCACCGCCGCCTTGGGAATAGCCGACAAATCCCACGGGGGAATCGGAGGGAGCACCGGCGAGCCGGAGCGCGGCGCGGGCGGCGTCAAGAACCGCGTGGGCCTCCTCGACGTTGTTGACATAAGAATGGTGCCCCGGGGTTCCGAGCCCGATGTAGTCCGTGACTACGACGCGCACACCTTGGGAGGCCGCATAGTTATACACGCGCGTGGCCGCAGCTTCATAGCGCTGGTCAACGCGGTTGCCGTCGGCGGCGAAACGGGCTCGGGACGGTGCACACTGGTCACCCGCCCCACGCGTTCCCGGCGCGTAGACGATAGTTGGGCGCTCGCCCGGCCCGTTCCATGGTGCTGAGGGCTCGTAGACCATGCCGGTCACCGTGGTGGGTGTGCCATCCATGAGGGTGGAGGAATAAGAGATAACAGTGGCCTTAACACCGGGTTGTTCTATCGGTGACGCCGATTGGACGCTGCCCGGCTCCACCGCGTGGGCGGCGGGTGACGCCAGAATAAGAGCAGCGGTGGCCGTCAGCACTGTTAACAGGGATTTTATTCGCACAAAGCTCAGAGTAGCCTGCGGCGTCGTGGTGCGCATCCGCGCTAAGCTGGCACGCATGGGAATTTATTATCGCAAGCGCAAGAAGACCGGAAAGAACAGCTGGATCAACCTCTCCGGCTCCGGTGCCTCGATGTCGACGAAGGTCGGCCCCGTGACGTTTAACTCCCGCGGCGGCATGTGGGTCAACCTGCCCGGTGGCCTGAATTTCCGGGGACGCTGGCGCTAATGACATCTCACCCCAACAGCGACTATGTCCGTATGGGGTACGAGGCCGACGTCGTCTTGCGCCTAGGCATGATGCTCATGGGGGCGGGAACGTCCGGCTACCGCGTCCTGCGCGGCATGAAACGTGCCGCCCGTGCGCTCGGCTTTGATCGGCTCGACGCCAACGTTGGCGTCACCCAGATAACATGCACGTTTCACCGCGGCCGCGAGTTTCGCACCGTGGTGGCCCAGCAGCATTCACCCGCCGTCGACGCCTCCCGCATCGAGGCGCTGGAGGATCTCACCCACCACAGGCTGTACGCGGGCATTACTGCGGAAGAGCTCACGGAGATGCTTGATTCCATCGAGTCAACGGTGGTCAAGCGTTGGAACCGCTGGCTCTTGGCTGCAGCGGCAGCTATTGCGTGCGCCTCTTTCGCGGTCCTGAACTTCTTCACGCCGCTGGCGATTCTCCTAGTGGCTCTCGCCGCTTTCTGCGGCCAGCTCACCCGCGCGGTCTTGCACGGCAAGCACGTTCACCAGCTGGGTTGCATCGTGGCGGCCGGAACTGTGGCTAGCCTCGTGTACTTCTTCACCACCGAGGCTGTGGCCGCCGCCGGGGTGGCGGACCCGTCGGAGTTTTCCTCGGGCTATGTGGCCGCCGTACTTTTCCTCATTCCCGGCTTCCCGCTATTCTCCGCGCTCATTGATCTCGCGCGCTTCGACTTCGAGGCCGGACTATCCCGCCTGACCTACGCGCTGACGGTGATCACAGCTGCGACCTTTACCGTGGCCTTAGTCAGCTGGACCACGGAACTCACCCCGGAACCGGGAATTCCGGACTATGCGCCCGTGTGGTACCTCGCCGCCGCGGCGGCCAGCTTCCTAGGCATTTCCGGATTCGCGTTCCTCTTTAACTCCTCGCGCCGGATGGTGCTCGTGGCGGCCGCGGTGGGAACGGTGGCCAACCTTGTGCGCCTGCTCCTCATCGGCGTCGGGGCCACGGCCTACGTCGGCGCCTTCGTAGGTGGTCTCATCGTCGGGCTCTTGGGTGCGGTGGCCTCCACACGCGCACACCTACCGCGCATCACCACGACGGTGCCCGCGTCCGTCATCATGATCCCGGGCACCTCCATGTTCCGCACTGTCTATCACCTCAACGTGGGTAACATGGACCAGGCGTTGAGCAACTTCGCTACCGCCTCGATGGCCGTGGCAGCCATCGGCTGTGGGCTTATCCTCGCGCGCCTGTTGACCGACCGTGACTGGACCTTCGGCCACCTCATCGACTTCTCACATGTGCCTAGTGCGGAAGGTGGAACAAACCCTCGTCGTTGACATCCATCAACCCATCCTCGAGCAGTGAGGCTTGTGCGCGCGAGCGCTGTGCCGCGTCCGGCCATACCGCGTCGAGCGCGGATTGCTCGACGGGATGAGGGGTGGCGCGGAGGACGTCGAGAAGCAGCCCTCGCACCTGCCGGTCCGTACCGGTGAACTTTTGCACTCGCTTCTTGGCCCGCGCGGTCTCTTCTTCGCTGGGCTCCGGACAGCCCGCGAGCTGCCAAGCGCACGTGGACTTGATGGGGCAGGCGGCACAATCGGGATTCTTCGCCGTGCACACCAGCGCGCCGAGCTCCATGAGCGCGGCTGAAAAGCGCGGACCGTTCTCTTTTGGAAGCAGGGCTTCTACCTGCGCCAACTCGCGTTTTGCGGGAGGTGGCGCCAGGAAGCGGCCCTCCTCGGCGCGGGCATGGACGCGGCGGACGTTGGTATCTACCACCGGGACGTTGTGGCCAAAATGGAAGCAGGCCACCGCACGGGCGGTGTACTCACCGATCCCCGGTAGCGCCAAGAGCTTGTCGACATCCCCCGGGACCGGTCCCTCACCAATCTCCTTCGCGCATTCCCACAAGCGCAGCGCGCGGCGCGGGTAGCCCAGCTTGCCCCACGCGCGCAGGACATCCGCTTTGGAAGCCGCCGCGAGGTCCTGCGGGGTGGGCCAGCGGCGCATCCACTCCTCCCACTGCGGGGCGACGCGCGCGACGGGTGTTTGCTGGCTCATGACCTCGCTTAAGAGCACGCCCCATGCCGAGGTCCCTGGCTCGCGCCACGGTAGGGGACGCTCATGGGCATCGAACCATTCCACGACAGCTTGGGTATCCATAGGCACCTCAGTGTAGGCGGTGGGGACTAGAGTAAGGATCATGCCTTTAGTAGATGTCCCTCAAAACCCGCAGAAGGTGTGGGAAGCCCTCCAGGAAGGTAACCACCGCCTGGTGACGGGCCACCTCATCGACGTTAATCAGGATGCGAAGCTGCGCGCTGGCCTGACCCAAGGCCAGGACCCACGCGTCATCGTGCTGGCCTGCTCCGATTCCCGCGCGCCCATTGAGCACGTGTTCAACATTGGTTTCGGCGATGCCTTCGTCATCCGCACCGCCGGTCACATTCTGGACAGCGCGGTGATGGCGTCGCTGGACTATGCCCTGGAGAATCTCAAGGCCAACCTGCTCGTGGTGATGGGGCATCAGTCCTGCGGTGCGGTGGGCGCAGCCGCGGACTTCCTGGCGGGCGGCGATCTGCCGACGGGCCTGCAGCGTCCGATCATTGAGCGCGTGGCCGCTGCCTCGATGGTGGCCAAGCGTGATGGCCGCGAGGAGCTCGCCGATTTCGAGCGCGAGAATACCGCGCAGACAGTCTCCCAGATCATTTCTGACGTGCCGGCTGCGCGCCAGCTTCTCGACGCCGGCACGCTCGGCATCGTCGGCCTGCGCTACCTCCTAGAGGATTCCAGCGTGGAGACCGTCGTCCTGCACGGCGTTCACTAGGCTCGCCGGCTGGCCCGGGCACTGGGCGGGACTAAGCGCATAGAAGTCGCTGCTCAAGACACGCGGCCCCGGGCTGGCCCGGGTTGGGCTCTAGTCCCCTTAAACTAAGAGCTGTGACTGAGCCATCCCGTACCCCGAAGCAGCTGCCGCGAGAGATTTACCTGCGTCGCCGCATCGCCGCGCTCGTGGCGATTCTGGTACTCGTGGTCATCCTTATTTGGGCTGCTACCGCGCTCTTTAGCGGTTCGAAGGAGGACCCGGGAGCCGAGTCGCAGCAGGCGGCGGCGTCGGGAACTCTGACTCCGTCGGAGGATGCAACCTCGGCGGTGGAGACGACGGAATCCACTGCGTCTGAGGAATCCACCGAGCCCGAGGCGGGGGAGGCGGACAAAGAAGAACCGACCTCCGAGGCAAAGCCAGCTGAGCTCACCGTTGATCCATCCAAGACAACGTGTTCCCTCCAAGACCTTAAAGTGATGGCCAAGACCAACGAGGACAGCGTCCCCGCTGGCAAGATGCCCACCTTCTACTTGGAGGTATTTAACCCGACGACGGAGGACTGCTCCATCGATCTCGATGAAGAGCAGCTGCGTTTCGAGGTCTACAAGATGGGCTCGAACGAACGCGTGTGGTCCGATACCGATTGCTATGCCTCGGTAGAAACCGGCAAGCAGACTTTCAAGTCCGGTGAGACGCGCTACTTCCAGGCGGATTGGTCCCGCAAGCGCTCCGAGCCGGGCCAGTGCACCGAGCGCGAGGAAGCCGAGCCGGGCGCTTACTTCCTGCATACTGTCATCGGGGAAAACTACTCCCCAGCGTTGCCGTTCAACTTGCTTTAAGCGCTGCAATCGCCTCGCTCAGGGTTGCGGCTTGGCGCACCTGTATGCCGCCGCCGACATCTACCTTTCCGGGCGGGACGATGGCGTAGCGGTAACCCAAGCGGGACGCTTCTGCCAAGCGGCGGTCTAGGTTCGGTACGCGGCGAACTTCGCCGGCCAAGCCCACCTCGCCGATGACCACCGTCTTCGGTGGTAGCGGCTGCTCGTGCAAGGAAGACCACGTGGCGAGCGCTACGGCAAGATCCGTCGCCGGCTCTTGAATCTTCATGCCGCCCACCGTGGCCACGTAAGCGTCCTTATCGTTGGTGCGTTCACCGGCGCGGGCCTGCAGTACGGCGAGCACCATCGGGACACGGTTGGCATCGAGCCCCGTGACCACGCGCCGCGGGTTCTTCGCCACGGGGTCGACGGTCAGCGCCTGCACCTCCGCCAGGATGGGGCGCACGCCATCCATGGCGACGGTCACCGCTGAACCGTCTGGGGTGCTGCCGCGGTGGGAGAGGAAGAGGCCGGAAGGGTCCGCCACCTCCCGGATGCCGGCGGCGGTTTGCTCAAAGCAGCCCATCTCATCGGTGGCGCCGAAGCGGTTCTTGAGTCCCCGGAGCAGACGCAGGGAGGATTGACGGTCACCTTCAAAGTTCAACACGACGTCCACGAGGTGCTCGAGCACGCGCGGGCCAGCGACGTTGCCGTCCTTGGTCACGTGTCCGACGAGGAGGATGGGGATGCCGGTGGTTTTGGCCAGCGTGGTCAGGGCTGCGGTCACCGCACGCGACTGTGCCACGCCACCGGCTACGCCCTCCACCCCGGCCGCGTGCATGGTTTGGACGGAGTCCACGATGAGGAGGCTGGGCTTGAGCTGTTCGACGTGACCAAAGACGACATCCAAATTCGATTCGGCCGCGAGGTAGAGCGTCTCGTGCAAGGCCCCGGTCCGCTCGGCCCGGGCGCGGACCTGCCCGGCGGATTCCTCGGCCGTGGCATAGAGGGCGGTGCGGCCCAGCTGCGCCCAGCGGGAGGCGACCTCCAATAACAAAGTGGATTTTCCGACTCCCGGCTCACCCGCCATGAGCACCACCGAACCGGGAACGATGCCGCGGCCAAGAACGCGATCGAGCTCCCCGATGCCAGTGTTGAGGGCCTTCGTGGCGGCAGCGCCCACCTTCGTAATCGGAACCGCTGGGCTCGTCGGTGTCAGGCCGGTTGGTCGGCGTCCAGACACAGCGGCCTGGGCCGCGGTGCTGCTTTCTGACGCCGCGGTTTCCTGCAACGTTCCCCATGAACCGCACTCGGGGCAGCGGCCAAGCCACTTGGGGGAGACGAAGCCGCATTCAGAGCACGTGTGGACGGGACGAACCTTTTTTGCCATGCCCATCACTCTAGTAAGTGGTGTGGACATTCACGTCGCGGGCAGGATCGCACCCTTTTCATCGCGCGGGATATGCACAGAGGCGCTACAGTGTTAGCCAGGTTACATCTTGTGTGTGCCTGCCCCCTCTTTATCCCCGTCCGATTTCTCACAACAAGAAGGTATTTCCATGAAGATTCGTCGTACCCTCGTCGCCGCTGGCGCTTCTGCCGCCGTCGCCCTCGCTGGCACCCCGGCTGCTTCTGCCGCACAAGCTCCCGAGCCGCTGGCCACTGTTCTGACCGAGATCACCAACGTCGCTGGCTATGAGGCTCAGAACCTCATCCTCGTCCCGGCGGCGCTGTCCTCCTTGGGCTTCCTGTCGAACCTGCTGTCCTAGTCCAGTTCACTTACCCCCACACCTCACTATTCAAGGAGAACCCATGAAGATTCGTCGTACCCTCGTTGCTCTGGCCGCTGCTACCTCCCTGGCTGTAGCCGGCGCCCCGGCCGCTTCCGCCGCTACCTACCCGGAACCGCTCAACCAGGTTATGGATGAGATGGTGAAGTACGGCGGCCCGCAGGCGCCGAACCTGCTTCTCATCCCGGCTGCCCTGTCCTCTCTGGGCATTCTTAACTCTCTGCTTGTGATGACTACGGCATCCTCGCGAGCTTAAGAGTTTCCTGCGTTCGCTGAGGAGCGTTAAACGCACACCGCCCCAACTGCCAAAGTTGAAGCCCGTGATTCGGGCGGGAAAACTTTGGCGGCTGGGGCGGTTTTCTATGAAGAAAAGGCTTACTTGTTCTCGGCGTAGCCCTCGGTGGACTGCGGGTCGCGGTCAAAGTCACCGGACTGCAGCGGGGAGGCGGACACGGTGGCGTCAACCTCGATGGTGCCGGTGTTAAAAGTGAAGGTCACCGGGCGGGCGCCGCCGAAGGCGAAGCCGTCGTTCTCCAGGGTGGTGGCCACGTAGGTGATGTTCTTGTCCTTGCCGTCCTTCGGGAGACGGTCCAGGTTCGTCTGGGAATCAGCGTAGAGGGCGTGATCGCGAGGAAGCGGCTCTGCGCCTTCCAGTGGTACGTCCTGGCCGTCGACGCTCACGGACTCGAGGATGACGTCGTCGACCTTGTAGCCCTGGTTGACGGCCACGAACTTCAGGGAGGTCTCACCGGTGTCCGGCTCAACCTGAATGGTGACGTCACGCACGGCCACCTTGCCATCTTCGGTGCTTGCGGATGCGCCGTCGACAGCAATGACCTTTTCCGCGGTCTGTGCAACATGACCGGCCGAGCAGGACGCCAAGGCCAGCGCGGAGAGGGCGGTAACTGACATGATGGCACCGCAGCGAGCGGCGGACTTCAGGGACTGCACTGTGAGTGTCCTCCATTGAATTGCGATCACAAAGCTTATCAACGCTTTAGCCTAGTACCTCCGCAGTAAAAGCACACAGTTTCCGACAAACCTCTTGGGTAAACCGGGGGTAGCCGCGCTTTATGTTGGCCGTCATCGTGGTGTAAAGCGAGCTGCTCTACGGGCCTGGGTGGGGGAGCAGTGCCGGAAAACTGCGTGCTAGAGTAGATACCCTGTATATGCGGCCCACTGAGAGTACGCCGAGAGCGCACGATGGGCACCGTCTCAAAGGCTTCATAAGGAGTGGCAATGGAATTTAAGGTCGGAGAGGTCGTCGTCTACCCCCACCACGGCGCCGCCAAGATTACGGCGATTGAAACGCGCGAGATGGGCGGCGAGGAGCTCGAGTATCTCGTCCTCCAGATCAACCAGTCCGATCTCGTGGTTCGTGTGCCCTCCAAGAACGTTGAGATGGTGGGCGTGCGTGATGTTGTGGGCAAGGAAGGCCTCGAGAAGGTCTTCTCCGTCTTACGCGAAGAAGACGTGGAGGAGGCCGGCAACTGGTCCCGCCGCTACAAGGCCAACCAGGAGCGCCTTGCATCCGGCGATATCAACAAGGTGGCAGAAGTCGTGCGTGACTTGTGGCGCCGCGATCAGGACCGCGGCCTGTCCGCCGGCGAGAAGCGCATGCTTGCCAAGGCCCGCCAGATTCTGGTCGGTGAGCTTTCCCTGGCTAAGCCGGTCGATGACAAGAAGGCGGACACCATGATGGAGGAAATCAACGCCACCATCGAGCGCCACCGCGCCGCCGGCTTGGTCGAGGACAAGTCCATCACCACCGACATTGACAATGACGTCGATCTCGATGACCTCTCCTTCGACGACGAAGACTAATACCCGCCGCGTGATCGCCCTCGTCGCGGCGGCCGGTCAGGGAACGCGCCTTGGCGCTGATATTCCTAAGGCCTACGTGGAGCTGCGCGGAAGTACCCTGCTTGAGCGCTCCGTGAAGGCCATGATTACCTCGGAATTTGTCGATGAAGTCATCGTTCTCGTCAGCCCCGCCATGGAGGATTATGCCGCCAGCATCCTCGACCGCATCGATTCTGATGTGCCCGTACGCATCGTCCACGGCGGGGGTGAGCGCGCCGATTCCGTCTGGGGGGGCCTGCAAGCCATCCCAGATGAGGATGCCGTGGTGCTGGTCCACGACGCCGCCCGGGCGTTGACGCCGCCGGGGATGATCGCGCGCGTCGCCAAGCGCGTGCTCGACGGTGCCACCGCGGTCATCCCGGTCCTTCCCGTCGCGGACACCATCAAAGAAGTCGAGGGGACCACGGTGCTGTCTACTCCGGATCGCTCCCGCCTGCGTGCCGTGCAGACGCCGCAGGGTTTTAACCTGGCCGCGCTGCGCCGCGCCAACCTAGACTATTGGGCGCAGGACCCTGACTTTGTCGCCACGGATGACGCCAGCCTCATGGAATGGCACGGCGAGCGCGTGGAGACCGTGCAGGGAGATACCTTCGCGTTTAAAATCACCACTCCCATCGACCTCGTCCTGGCGAAGGCCGTGACGGATGAGGCCGAACCGACCATCTTCGAGGTGCCTAGTGACTAACCCCATCATCCCGCGCGTGGGAATCGCCACCGATGCCCATCAGATCGAGCCCGGAAAACCCTGCTGGATTGCAGGCCTTCTCTTTGAGGACGTGGATGGCTGCGAGGGCCACTCCGATGGGGACGTGGTGAGCCACGCGCTTGTCGACGCTCTGCTTTCCGCCTCCAGCCTCGGCGACCTCGGCTCCTTCGTTGGCGTGGGCCGGCCAGAGTACGACGGGGTTTCCGGCGCCCAGCTGCTGCGTGAGTGCCGCGAGCTGCTGGAAAAGGAAGGCTTCATCATCGGCAACGCCGCTGCGCAACTGGTTGGCCAGAGCCCCAAGATGGGCCCGCGGCGGAAGGAAGCCGAGGCCGTTCTGAGCGACATCCTCGGCGCCCCAGTGTCCGTCTCTGCGACGACGACGGATCACCTTGGCTTCACCGGCCGCAAGGAGGGCCGCGCTGCCGTGGCCACGGCCGTAGTCTGGCGCGCTCCCAATTCCTAACGTAAAGTCATCAGAAAAGGAGGACGCTGTGGCTTTGACAATGCGAATTACCAATACCGAGGCACTTCGTGCTCGGCACGACGAACTCCTGCACGCCTTGGAAGCTGTGGTAGGGGAAAACCTTAGCTCTGAAGATTTGCGGATGCTTGCAGAGTCCGGTCGCTTTTCGAAAACAGAGCGCGCTCTATACGACGAGCTCCGACGCGTCGAGCTTTTGCTTGAACGTTAACGGTGGTCTGTATGGGGAATGGGGCAACGTCTGACAATGGAATTCTTTAATTGGGTGCATGCCGTGCACCTGAAAGTGTTGCCCCTCAACGAAGAGTCCGATATTCGGGTGTGGACGGACCTCAATCCAGATGATGGCTCTGCACTATTGGAATTGCATGCCCCGTTGGTTTATGGGGTAGGAAGCGATAGCAGCCATAGTGTTTCCTACAGTGACCTTTTCGAATCTGTGGTTCGCTTTCACACGGCCGTTTCACCTGATGGATTGTCCCTCAGCATAAAGTCGAGCAAGTTTGAGCTACGGGTCGGGACCGCTCCTGGGGTTCGTTTCGAGTATGAACGAGACAATCGTGTCGCTCCGATTGCCCATATTCATCATTCAGGGGTGGCCGGCTTGTTGAGTCCTGCGTTGATGAAAAATTTTTCCGGAGTGAAGAATCGGCGGAAGAAGGGAAAGATTGAGGACATACATTTTCCTGTAGGCGGCAGACGGTTTCGGGTGTCTTTGGAGGATTACTTTTTCTTCCTTTTCGCGGAGTGCGGTTTTCGATCAAGGCCTGGATGGAAAAGCTATCTCGGCGAAAGTCGGGAGAAGTGGCTCGACGAACAGTTGCGCGGAGCGGTAGCTGATAATCCTGAAAAAGCTGTGAAGGTCTTGCGGCAGATGGGATACGCCGTTGAATGGACAGGCATTGCGCCCAGTCCTGCTCCGTGTGACCATCGGCCGTGGTGAATTCCTACTCGCGGGTCAATTAGACTAGGCCAGGTGAGTACTTTGCGCATTTTTGATACCGCCACCCGCAGCCAACGTGAGTTCGAGCCGGTTCGCCCCGGCCACGCGTCGATCTACTTGTGTGGTGCCACCCCGCAGTCCCAGCCGCACATTGGCCACCTGCGCTCCGGCGTCGCCTTCGACATCCTGCGCCGCTGGCTCATCGCGCAGGGCTATGACGTGGCACTCGTGCGCAACGTGACTGATATCGATGACAAGATCCTCACCAAGGCCGCTGAGAATAATCGCCCCTGGTGGGAATGGGTATCCACCTACGAGCGTGAGTTCACCAAGGCCTACAACACCCTGGGCGTTCTGCCCCCTTCGGTGGAGCCGCGCGCGACGGGCTTTGTCACCCAGATGGTGGAGTACATGCAGCGGCTTATCGACGCCGGCTTCGCCTACGCCGTGCCTAGCGGCACGGCGGGGGGAGAGGACGAATCCGGTTCCGTTTACTTCGACGTCGCGGCGTGGAATGCCACGGAAGGCTCGGACTACGGCTCGCTGTCCGGCAACCGTGTCGAGGAGATGGAACAGGGCGAAACAGACAACGCTGGCAAGCGCAGCCCGCAGGACTTCGCGCTGTGGAAGGCTGCAAAGCCGGGGGAGCCGTCCTGGCCCACCCCTTGGGGTCGTGGCCGTCCGGGCTGGCACCTGGAGTGCTCTGCCATGTCCACTTACTACTTGGGCAGCGAGTTCGATATCCACTGCGGCGGCTTGGACCTGCAGTTCCCGCACCACGAAAATGAGATCGCGCAGTCCCATGCGGCGGGGGATAAGTTCGCCAACTACTGGATGCACAACCACTGGGTCACCATGGCCGGTGAGAAGATGTCGAAGTCCTTGGGCAACGTGCTCTCCATCGCCAACATGCTGGAGATCGTCCGCCCAGTCGAACTGCGCTACTACCTGGGCTCTGCGCATTACCGTTCGGTCCTCGAATACTCCGAGGCAGCGCTGACCGAAGCTGCGGCCGGCTACCGCCGCATCGAGGACTTCGTGGGCAAGTTCGAGGGCATCGAGAAGGGGGAGTGGACCCCGGCCTTCGAGGAAGCGATGAATGATGACATCGCTGTGCCGAAGGCGCTGGCAGAAATCCACACCACCGTTCGCGCGGGCAATAAGGCGCTCAGTGAAGGCAACCGTGCAGAGGCCGAGCGCCTCGCGGGGGCCGTGCGCGCCATGGCCGCGGTTCTTGGCTTTGATCCACTCGATGAACAGTGGAAAGATAGTGGCGAAGAAAGCGGCGCTGATGCGGCACTGGACGTCCTCGTCCGAGCTGAGTTGGAGCGTCGCACCACCGCCCGCGCAGAAAAGGATTGGGCTACTGCGGACGCCGTGCGCGACCGCCTTGCAGCCGCGGGTATTACCATCACCGACACCGCCGACGGCCCCACCTGGTCCTTGGCGGATTAACGTCCTTGGCAAAGGCCAAGGACAGCACAGAAGCCGAGGACAACAAAGGAGAAGAATTATGGCACGTACCCATGGCCGCGGCGGCGCAGGTATCCGCAAGACGAATAAGAAGGGTGCCACGAAGGGCTCTGGTGGCCAGCGCCGCAAGGGCCTAGCTGGCAAGGGTCCCACGCCTAAGGCAGAGGACCGCGTCTACCACGCCAAGCACAAGGCGAAACTGGAGCGCGAGCGCCGCAATTCGGGCCGCCACCAGAAGGAGACCGCGGAGATGGTCGTTGGCCGCAACCCGGTCATCGAGTGCCTGCACGCCAAGGTGCCTGCTACCTCCCTTTACATCGTGCAGGGCACGCGTAATGACGCTCGCCTTTCCGAGGCGGTAGCCATGTGCAATACCCGCAACATCCCGATTCTTGAGGTCCAGCGCCACGAGATGGACCGCATGACCGGCAACGGTATGCACCAGGGCATTGGCCTGCAGATCCCGCCGTACAAGTATGCCGACGTCCATGACCTGATGGATCGGGCACGCGATGCTCAGGAACCGGGCATGTTCGTCATCCTCGATAACATCACCGACCCCCGCAACCTCGGCGCGGTCATCCGCTCCGTTGCCGCTTTTGGCGGCCATGGCGTCATCATTCCGGAGCGTCGCTCGGCCTCCGTTACCGCGGTGACCTGGCGTACCTCGGCAGGCACTGCCGCGCGCCTGCCAGTAGCTCGCGTGACCAACGTGACCCGCACGGTTCAGGAGTTCCAGAAGGCTGGCTACCAGGTCGTCGGCCTCGATGCGGGAGGCGAGCACACGCTCGACACCTACAACGGCGGCACTGACCCCGTCGTCATCGTCATCGGCTCTGAGGGCAAGGGCATCTCGCGCCTCGTCCGCGAGAACTGCGATGCCATCATGTCCATCCCCATGACCGACTGGGTTGAATCCCTCAACGCCTCCGTGGCGGCAGGTGCGGTCCTTTCGGAGTTCGCCCGCCAGCGCCGCGCGGCCCAGAAGTAGGCTCACGCTTTCGCCGCCATGTTCCTCACGAGTGTGCGTCCCGCCCCGGAGCTTATTGGGGAGGGACTGCCCGGCGTGCCGGAACACATGCGCCGCCTGGGCGTGCTCATCGCAGCGCTGCCCGGCGGCGCCTTGCGTTTGCCTACGCCCGTGACCGTCGTCGTGGGGGATAACGGCGCCGGAAAATCCACGCTGCTCGAGGCCATCGCCGTGGGGCTTGGCGTCAATCCCGAGGGCGGCTCGCGCCACGCCCGGTTTGCCACCGGCGACGAGGACTATCCCGAGTGGCTCATCTGCTCGCGGGCGCACAACCCGCGCGACGTGTACTTCTTGCGCGGCGAGACCTTCCTCAACTTGAGCGAGTATCACCACCAGATCCACAGCCCGGAGAATCCCGATCCGCTCAGTGACCTGCCGTTTCTCAGCCACGGCCAGGGTCTGCTCGCCCTCGTCGAGAGACGCTTCCATTCTGACGGAATGATCATTCTCGACGAGCCGGAAGACGGCTTGTCCTATCCCCGGCAGGTCGAGGTTGTCACGCAGCTCGAGCGCCTCGCCGCCCAGGGCGCGCAGGTCATCCTCGCGACGCACTCGCCAGTCTTCCTCAGCATGCAAGGCGCGACCGTCTACGCGTTCGGCGACAAGGGGATTGCGCCCGTCGCTCCCGAAGCGACGGAAGCTGTCCACGCCGCGCGCGAGTTCCTTGCCGATCCATTGGGGACCGCCGCGTTTCTTATTGGGGAGGGCGAATGAGAGACTTCTATGTCGACGCCTATGCCGCGCTGGACGGCGGCCACGGACCTGAGTGGGTGTCCTCCGTTCCTGGTTTCGTGGCGCTGCGACGCCAAGGACTGGACCTGCGTGCGCCGGTGACCGTGCTGACCGGGGACAACGGGGTAGGAAAGTCGACGCTCGCCGAGGGCATTGCCTTCGAGTACGGCTTTCCTGAGCGCGGTGGGATATGGGGTGTGCAGCGCTCCGCCGGTCCCATCAATCCCCTCCGGAGGTGGGCGAGCCTGCGGCTAGGTACCGCGCCCAAGGACGGCTACTTCCTGCGAGCGGAGGCGCACTACAACGTTG
Source organism: Corynebacterium sp. Marseille-Q2823 (assembly GCF_903645345.1). NCBI lineage: Bacteria > Bacillati > Actinomycetota > Actinomycetes > Mycobacteriales > Corynebacteriaceae > Corynebacterium > Corynebacterium sp. Marseille-Q2823. The sequence continues at coordinate 21,097 of NZ_CAHJXS010000003.1, forward strand.
GTTCGACCGCGATGTCGCATGGCGAGTCCGTCATGGACGTCGTGCAGCGTTCCTTTGATGGGCGCGGGCTCTACATCCTCGACGAGCCGGAATCTGGGCTTTCGCTCGTGCGGCAGATGACGCTCATGGCGGAAATCCATCGCGCCGCGGAGGCGGGTGCGCAGTTCATCGTGGTGACGCACTCGCCGATTGTGGCAGCCATCCCCGGTGCGCGGATTGTTGAAATTACAGAAGATGGGTTCTTCCTTGAGCTGCGCGACGTGACACAGACGCTGGCGTTTCAGTCGTTGCGTGAGTTTCTCTACGCCTCCGGATGCTAGATTCAGGGCCGAGAAAGCTGGATGGCGATCTTTACTTCTTGGTTGCTGGCCAGTACTTCACATCTTGAACATTCAGATTGCGTGCGTGTGCCGAATACAAGGTTCTGGAGGATTGGGGTTCCACGGCTTAGAGACGAGGACGACTCGGTCCTTTGCCTGCCGTTTTCACCTTGTACAGATTCAGCTGCGGGTAACTTGAAGAATCTTCGCCAGCAAACCGTGACATCGAGAGTAGATACATGCACAGACGTGTGCAACATCACGCTGGGACGTAATAATTCTCTAGATAACAACGGGTCGCAAGTGTGATTAGTCAGTACTCGAGAAAAGAAAACCTACGCGATGGAACGCGACCTCTACGCGATCGTCAACGACATTGCCGACCACTACAACAAGGTTCACTGAATGATGAACTGAAGGATCTTTTATCCCTTGTAGGCCTTTCATTGCACCACAGTGTTTCCTGCGAGCATGCTTCGCTCGGTATGAAACAGCGTCTAGGAATCGCCAAAGCACTGGTCGGTAATCCACAATTATTGCTTCTCGACGCTCACCTACGAACGGCCTCGACCCGAGGTTGGGGCTGAGTGGAGTGAGACACGATGGGGCGCACGTGCAGTCTAGAGCCCGAAGAATTCCTCCACGAGCTCGGCAGCGATGAAGGAATCCGTGTTTTTACCCAGGCGTGGGTCCAGCTCGTTGCCCGACGGGATGACGTGGCCCATGCCCTCGACGCTCACGAGCTCGACCGGCGCGCCGGTGGCGTCTGCCGGCTCCCAGCGGTCGACAACGGTGTCGGGGAAAAGGTGGGTGCGCTCTGGGCCGGCGGCATGGTTGAGCTCCGCGAAGCGTGCGGCGTTCTCCTGCGCGCCGGTGACGGCACCGCGGGTGCGCTTCGGGTCAATGCCCGCCGTTCCGCCGTATAGGGGAGCCGTCGCCCGTGCCGTGGACGAACATGACCGGGGTGGGTTGGTACGCCGAGTCCGGATTGGTGGGCGCATGGTTGGCGCCGGCGCCGAGAGTGGAGGCGAAGATGCAGGCGGCATCGGCAAGCCGGGGCTGAAGGCAGCGGATAACCATCTGCCGCGTTGAGGAGAAGACACGCGCTAATCCTCCTGCTCCGCGCGCAGCTCGTCGAGGATGGCGCGCGTGAAGGCGACGTCATCGATGCCCAGCTCGCGCGCGGCGACGGGCAGGGTGGCGCGGGCATCGTTAAAGTGCTGTTCCACGCCGGTGGGGTAGACCGCAAGCATGCCGTGGCGGGTGGCGAGGTCATCGAACGTGCCGTTAGTGAAGCGGCGGATGACGTTCGCGGATTGCAGGGAGCCGTGGAAGAACAGGAGGAGGTCTCTCTGGCGCTCGACGTCATCATTCGGGCGGTACACGAGGTACGTGCGGGTGCGGTCTTGTAATTCGAGGCTACGGCGTTCCAAAGTCACGCATCTAGCCTAATCCTGATGCGCGCAGTGCTCATCGTGCGTCGAGGTGTGGTGTGTCTCGGCGTCGGCGCGATCGGTGGCGGCGCGGAAGTGTTCCTGGGAGGCGCGGCGGGCGGCGACGTCGTCGCGGACGGCCTTGCGGCTGCGAGCCCAGCCGATGCCGCGGCAGACCAGGTAAATAACAAAAGAGATGCTCGTGACGAAGACCGAGACGGGCAGGCCCGGCGCCAGGGAGAGGACCAGGCCGCCCACGGCGGAGACCTCCGCGAAGATGGTGGACCACACCACCGCGCGCAGCGGGGAGGAGGTAATCTGTACCGCCGCTGCGCCCGGGGTGATGAGCAGCGCCATGACGAGCAGGGAACCGACGATTTGTACGGACTGTGCGGCCGTCAGGCCCACGAGGATGGCGAAACACACCGCCAGAGACTTCACCGGCACGCCGGCGGCTTGAGCCATGACGGGATCCGCGGAAGCGAAGAGCAGCGGGCGCCAGAACAGAGCCACCACGGCAACGATGATGGCGGTCGTCGCGGCGAGCAGCCACACCGACGCGGAGGAGACACCGACAATTTGTCCTGTCAGTAGCGTCATCGCGGTTTTGGCGTTGCCGGGGTAGAGGTGCAGGAACAAAACCGAGAGTCCCAGGCCGAAACTCATGACCACGCCGATAGCGCTGTCTTGTTGGCCTTTCAGTCCCAGCACCGCCAGGATGATGGCGGCGACGATGGCGCCAGCAATCGCGCCAAAGCCGATGTTGAGGCCGAAGAGCAAAGCTGCGGCCGCGCCCATGAGCGCGAGCTCAGAGGTGGCGTGCACGGAGAAGGACATTTGGCGCAGGACGATGAGCGAGGTCATCACTCCGGACAGGATTCCGAGCAGGGCGCAGGCGATGAGCGAGGATTGCACGAAGTCAACACCCAGCAGGTACTGGGTATCTTCGATGAACTTAGACAACGATGAGCCTCCCATCGACGTTGAGGACGGTCACGGAGGAGCCATAGAGTTCCGAGAGCACCTCAGAGCGCATGACTTCATCGACCGTGCCGAAGATGTGGCCATTGGGCGCGAGGTAGAGCACCTTGTCCACCACGCCTAGTACCGGGTTGATGCCGTGGGTAACGAAGAGCACGGAGGTGCCGCGCTCGTGGCGCCACGCATTGAGCTTCTCGACGGTCGCCTGCTGCCGCGCCGGGTCCAAGGACAAGAGCGGCTCGTCCGCGAGGATGAGCTCTGGGTCGTTGGCTAGGGCCTGGGCTTGGCGGATGAGCTGTTGCTGCCCGCCCGAGAGCTGGCCCACGCGGCGGTCAGCGATGCCGGTGGCACCGACTTCGGCGAGGAGCTCGTCCACGCGCCCCCGGGCAGGACGTCGGTTGCGCAGCGTGCCATGCGCCAGGGACAGCGACACGAGGTCTCGGGCGCGCAGGGGCAGGTCCTGAGGGAACATCCTTTGCTGCGGGATAAAGCCCACACGGCAGTTGATATCTACGCTGCCCGCGGTGAGCTGGCGGGTACCCAAGATAGTGCCGAGGAGCGTGGATTTGCCCACGCCGTTGGGGCCTAAAACGGCGATGAACTCGCCGCGGTCTACGGCGAGGTTCATGTCCGACCACAGTGGTTCTACTGCGGCATTTTTAAAAGAGATGAGCACTTACACAGCCTCGAGTGCGTTGACGACTTCTTCGTAGTAGTCGAGGAAGTTGGTCTTCTCCGGCGGGGTTTCACCGATTTCGACGACCGGGATGTTCTTGTCCTCGGCGGCGGTGCGAATGCGCTTGGTCATGTCGGTTTCGGTCTGTGGGTTAAAGATGAGCAGGTCGATCTTGTCCTGCTTGATGTCCTCGAGGAAGTGCGCCAGGTCGGCGGCGGTGGGCTCGCCCTCAGCGACGGTGGCCTTGCGGTAGCCCTCCGGGGTGGCGTCGGTGCTGTCGGTGTACTTGAAGATGTAGTCCGCGATGGGCTCGGTCTGCGCGTAGTTGCGCTGCGGGAGCTTCTCGATGCGTGCCTTCAGGCCCTCCACGCGCTCGACCAGGGGATCGGCGGTGGCCTTGGCCTCCGGGTTGGCCTCGTTGACGAGATTGGCTACGTCGGTCGCCACCTTCTCGATGGCAGCGGAGTCGTACCACACGTGCTCGTTGCCATCGATGTTGGTGACTTGCTCGGGGTGCTCGGCGGCGATCTTCTTGGCCTCGTCCATGGTCACGGTCTCACCTTCGTGAGCATGATCATGACCTTCTCCATGGTCATGGTGGTCATGCGCATGCTCGTCATGATCATGCTCATCATGCGCGTGGTCGTGTTCCTCTCCATGCTCATGATCACCATGATCGTGATCGCCATGGTCATGCGCGGTAAGCGGGAGCGCGTGAATGATCTGGTCCTGGTTCTTGACGGCCTGGTAAAGCCAGGCGTCGTAACCGCCGCCACCGGCGATGATGACGTCAGCCTCGTTGGCGCGGGCGATGTCCGCGGCGGTGGGCTCGAAGTGGTGCGGGTCCACGCTGTTACCGCTCACGATGGGGTGAACGTCGATGTTCACGTCGGTCTGCGCGGTGTTGACGACCGCCTGGGCCACATCAGCCCAGATGGAGGTCGAGGCGACGACCTGAATGGTCTCCTTGTCGGAACCGGCATTCGAGCCGCCATCGGCGTTATCGCCGCTGGAAGAACAGGCGGTGAGCGAAGCGGCGCCCAGGGTGGCTGCGAAGAGGAGAGCGGTGGGACGTCGGAAAGCACGGCGTGAGAGGGAAGTGGTCATGTCCCTATTTCTACGTTTAGTGAAAATTGTTGTCAAATGATAATGAGTTGAAAAAGGGTAATGTTGCCGTCATGTCCAAACGCAGCACGACGCTGGCCTCCCTAGCGGCCGAACTTGGGGTTTCGCCCACCACGGTGTCCAACGCGTACAACCGGCCGGACCAGCTGGCGCCTGCCACCCGCGAGCGCATCCTCGCCGCCGCGGCTGAGCGTGGATACACGGGCCCGGATCCCACCGCACGCAGCTTGCGCACGCGCCGCCAAGGTTCACTGGGGGTGCTGCTCACCGAGCACCTGTCCTATGCCTTCGAGGACATGGCCTCGGTGGATTTCCTCGCCGGCATGGCGGAGGCCTCGGCGGGGGCGAGCACGACGTTGACTCTCATCCCTGCCGGGCCGGATACCGCCGGCGCGCCCAACGACGCCCAGGCAGCGCAGCTCGTAGGTTCGGCTGCCGTCGACGGTTTCGTGGTCTATTCCGTGGCGGCGGGAGATGCTTACCTCGACGCCGTGCAGCGCCGTGGCCTGCCGGTGGTGGTGTGTGACCAGCCCACGGATTCGGGCTTGCCCTTCGTGGGCATCGATGACCGCGCCGCGATTGCCCCGGCGGCGCAGGCGCTTGTCGACGCCTCCCATACCCGCATCGGTATCCTTGCCATCCGACTACACCGCGAACGCCTCGACGGCGAAGTGACGGCTGCACAACTGGCCGCGGCGGACATGCACGTGCAGCGCTCACGTGTATTGGGTGCGCTCGATGTTTTTGCAGACGCGGGACTCGATCCTGCAGACATCCCCGTGGTGACGCGACACATCAACGATTCGCGTACGGCTTACGCGGCCGCGGAGGAGCTGCTGACTAAGTACCCGGATCTCACCGCGGTGTTGTGCACGACGGATTCGATGGCGCTCGGGGTTATGGCTTATGCGCGCGATCATGGAATCGCGGTTCCCGAGCAGCTCTCCGTCACCGGCTTCGATGGCATCGCGCCGGCCCTGGCGCTGGGCCTGAGCACCGTCGTGCAGCCGAACAAGGAAAAGGGGGCGGCGGCGGGGCGCATGCTGGCCAGCCTCATCGAGGGGCGCGGCGAGGTGCCGCGCGTGTTGTTGGAGACCACCTTCCGCCCGGGGCGCACCGTGGCGCCGGTCGGGGCTTAAGAGCTGTGCTGCGCGCGAGCGGCGGCGAGTTCTTCGAGGAACTCTGTCACCGCCGCGATATCGGGCACGCGCAGCGCCGCCTGCGTTGCGCCCTCACCAACCTTGACACCGAGGTCCGGCGGCTGATTGAGCGCGGCGAAGCCGTCTTCGTCGGTGGTGTCATCCCCTAAAAAGACCACCGCTGTGGCCCCGACGCGGTGACGAAGCTTGTCAATCCACGTGCCCTTCGTGGCCTGCGTTGCGGAGAACTCGACGACGCACTTGCCCGCAGTCTTGGGGAAACCATCGGCGCTTAAGGCCTCGCCTTCCGCATAAGCAGCAGCGGCGGCGTCCGGGTCTTGCAACTCCAGCGCCCGCAGGTGCAGCACCCGCTGGAAAGGTTTGATCTCCAGCTCCGCGCCGGGGTGGCGGGCGATAATCTCCTTGATTTCCGCTTCCTTCTTGGCCAAGTAGGCTTCCATCTCCGGGGTGAGCGCGGATTCTTCCCACGAGGATTCGGCCCCATGCGAGCCACCAAAAAGCACCGGCTCGCGCAGCGGGCATACTCGCATCAGGCCATCGAGGTGGCGCCCAGAGAGCACTGCCGCGGTGGTGTTAGGTAGTTGCGCCAAGGCAGCGAGAGCATCCAGCGAGCGCTGCTCGGGGCGCACTGCGTAGGCGTTGCGCGCGAAGCCGGCCAAGGTGCCATCGAAGTCGGAAACAACCGCTAAATGTTCGGCGGCGGCGAGAGCATCAATCATGCTCCCCACCCTAGCGCTGAAACTTCGGAGCTATAGCGCGGCCATGCGGATAATCGGTGAATCCACCTTGTCGGTGCGCAGCGTCAACACGAGTTGGTTGTTGGGGTTGAGCGCGAAGTCGAACTCATGGCCTTCGGCGATGAGGTTGCGCATCAGCGAATCAGCCCATTGCATCGAGCCCTCGCAGTCGCCGCTTCGCGGTGGGCTTTCATAGGTGGCTTTCTCCACCCGCATGATATCGCCCTCCCAGATCGTGGAGGTTTTGTCATCCTTGTGGAAGGACACCTCAGCGGTAAACGGTACGCAGCCAGTTGAGCCCACCGCGGTGTGCTCACCGAAGCTCATATGGGGCACGTGTGCAGTATCGGCAGGGAGGGAGGAAGGAGCGTCCGGTGAGGTGTAGAGGTTGATGACCTGCCAATCCTTGCCCACGATGCGGTCATCGCCGCGCGGGGCAGGTTCCTCCTCAGCGGAGCTGCATCCAGCTAGGCCAAGCGCAAGCAGCACAGTACTGAGCACAGCGGTGAGCCGGCGCCGCATCATGCTTCCTCCTGGTTCAGTGCGCCGAGGAAGGACTGCGACCACAGCGCGATATCGTGCTGACACACCTGCTCGTTCATAGCAATCATGCGCTCGCGCATGGTCTCGGGGAATTCCTCCAGTGCTTTGACCGCGGAGAGTAGGGCGCGCTTGATGGATTCGATGTCGAAGGGGTTGCACAGGTTGGCTTGGGTAAGCTCTGCTGCCGCGCCCGCAAACTCGGAGAGCACGAGTGCACCTGTGCCGTCGCCGTGGGAGGCCACGTATTCCTTGGCCACTAGGTTCATGCCGTCCTTAAATGGCGTGACCAGCATGATGTCCGCGAGCCGGTAATAACGCCGCAGGACGTCCTTCGGTACGGAACTGTGCTGGTAATGCACCACCGGCGCGCCGAGGCGCCCAAAGCGGCCATTGATGCGGCCCACGGCCTCCTCCACCTTTGAACGCGTGGCGCGGTAATGGTCGATGCGTTCGCGCGAAGGAGTAGCCAGCTGGACGAAGGTTACCTCGTGTGGGTCCAGCGCACCGGTCTCGAGGAGCTCCTCGAAGGCGGTGAGGCGCTGCAGGATCCCCTTCGTGTAATCCAGGCGGTCCACACCCAAAATGACGTGCTTGGGGTTCCCCAGCTCAGCGCGCAGCTGGGCGACGTCCCCCGCATCGCCACCGTCAGCGAATTCACCCGCCGCAATGGAAATGGGGAAAGCGCCTACCCCGACAGAATGCCCGCTACCGGTCACGATGCGAGCGGTGACCGCGCGGGTGCTGACCTCCCCTTCTACGTCCAGCCCTTGGGTGCGGGCCAGCTCCAAGAAATTGCGGGCGTTGGATTCGAGGTGGAAGCCGATCAGGTTGGCGTCGAGAAGCCCCCGCACCAACTCCTCACGCCACGGCAACTGGCGGAAGAGATCCGGGGAGGGGAAGGGAATGTGCAGGAAGAATCCAATGGTGAGGTCGGGGCGTAGCTGGCGCAGGATGCCGGGGACGAGCTGGAGCTGATAGTCCTGCACCCACACCGTGGCATTCTCTGCGGCGACGGCTGCTACCTCGTTGGCAAAACGCAGGTTGACCTCGCGGTAGGCATCCCACCAGTCGCGGTTGTAGACGGGGGTGACGATGAGGTCGTGGTAGAGCGGCCACAGGGTGGCGTTGGAAAAGCCCTCATAGAAGGCCTCAAAATCCTCCTGTGTCAGGCGCACCGGGTGAAGGAGGACACCGTTATCCGTGGTGAAGGGCTCGGGAGCTTCGTCGGCTACGCCCGGCCATCCCACCCAGCAGCCCTGGTGTTCTTCCAAGACCGGGGAGAGCGCGGTGACGAGGCCGCCGGGGGATGCCTTCCACTCGCGGGTGCCATCGGCGGCGGTCTCGAGGTCCACCGGCAGGCGATTGGCAACGACGACGAAGCTATTGGTGCGCCCGGACATAGCTAGGCCTTCTTTGCGGCCTTTTTAGTTGCCTTCTTCGTGGCCTTCTTAGTTGTCTTCTTGGTGGCTTTCTTCGTGGCCTTCTTAGTCGTCTTCTTCGTGGATTTCTTAGAAGCCTTCTTCGTGGCCTTCTTGCTGCTCTTCTTGGGGGCAGCATCGGCTTGCTCGGCCAGCACCTTGCGGTGGACCAAGCCTTCTGGCTCGACGCCCAGCATCGACATGAGGGTCACGCCGTCGAGGAAATCCTCCGCATAGGTGGCGACAACGCGGCGCGCGGAGCGGGCGGTCTCCTCCTCTACTGCGTGAGTCTGGTCAGCCGCGGGCTGGGTATCTGTGACCTTTGGTGGCACGGAGTCCTCCTGGGATGAAGTATGAAAGCTTTCAGACCGGCTATTCTACGCTATTGCGACTTCGTTGGGGCGCTCGGGTCATCTTTGCCGGGCACCGTGTAGGTGGGGCGCTGCGCCGGAAATTGCGTGGTAACGGGCCACATGTCCGTGATGGCATCGCCCTGCTGGAAGCGCGCCTGCTGTGCGGGCGTCGGTGGTTTGGGCCCATATTGCGGCGGCGGGGCCGGCAGATTGTGGCGCGGGGCGAAGGGAGACAGGGGTACGCGGGGAATGCGGGCGCGCTGCGCCAGGCGGGTGGCGCGCGCGAAGGAGAACGTGCCTAGGCGCTTGAAGGCGGTGTAGGGGCGGAAGTACTGCGGGCGGCGCAGGCGGCGGGCGACTCGCTCGCCGAAGACGACGCCGGCGGCAAGTGCACCGGCGATGGCGAGGGCGCTGGCCAGGTTGGTCAGGCCGGTGATGAGCTGCTCGTTGAGCATGGCGTACATGCCGCGGTACAACGTCAGGCCTGGAAGCATGGGCGTATAGCCCACGATCATAGTGATGAGTGGCGGCATCATGTAGCGACGGGAGAGTAGGCCGCCGGCCAAGCCCACCGCTGCGGCAGAAATGCCCGAGGCAATGACGGCCCCGACGCCCAAGAAGACGACGAGGAAGTAGTAGAACACCATACCGGCGGCGGCCGTGAGACCGGAGATGGTGACCTCGGACCAGGAGGCTCCCAGCGCCAGCGCAAAGGCGGCGGAGCCGATGCCGCCGCACAGTACGAGCAGTGGGATTTGGTGATAGACGGGCGGGGCGAGCGTGGCTAGTGGGGGAAGGCTAAAGCCCAACCACGACGCCACCTGGATACCCAGGCCCACGCCGGCGATGATGGCGCCGGTGGACATGAGAGCCTCAAAGAACTTCGCGGACGAGGTCACGGGTGCGCGGGTGATGCCGTCCACGAGGCACTGTACGAGCGTTAGTCCCGCCACCAGCACGACGATGCCGGAACCGATGATTTGGGAGGGTAGCATCTGGATGCCAAATCGCGCGAAAACGTTGTAGAGGATGGCCGCGGGAATGACGGCAAGCAGGCCGCCGACAAGGTTCTGATAGAACGGCGGCAGCCGGTAGCCGGCGAGGAACATATTCGTGCCCATGATGAGTGCCGAAATGAGGAAGGTGACAACACCGACGAGAAGGTCACCGCCCAGCATCACGGCGATGAATCCACCCATGGCACCCCACGCGCTGACGATGGTGGTCTTGGAATAGGGGTTCTTCATCGCATCGATGTCATCCAAGATCTTCTCCGCCATTGCCGGTGGCGTAGCACCGGAATGGATGGAGCGGATGAGCCTGTCAACGGCGGATAGTTTGGTGAAATCCACGGCGATGCTCGGCGCCACGCGGAAGACGTGGAGGTTGTGCCGATCCGGCCCTGTGCCGATGGCGGTGTGGATAGTGATGGTGTTCATCAGGATCGACACGTGGCAGTAGTGCAGGCCATAGGAGGATGCGACGAGGTGAATCTGTGCCTGCACGTCGGTATTGGCTGAGCCCGCTGCAATCAGGATTTCGCCGACGCGCGCGGCGATCTCCATGACGCCGGTGACCTGGGCCGGATCGGTGAGATCAACAGGGGCGAGCGGGGAGGGCGGCGGTGCGGCCTTAGCGGCGTCGATGGTGGCGACCGGAGCCGACCGGTATAGCAGGCGCTGGCGCAAGGAAGAAAGAACAGACACGGAAAAGAAAGACCTCAACAACACTTCTGGGTTCGGTAAGTCAGCACTTTAGTAACTGCCGCGGATTTATGCACCTGCCAGTGCTTTTCGGGCCCCTGACGGCCGCTTTTTCGCAGTGCAACCACCCTGGCTTTCCGTCCATGGGGTGGGCTCAGGTACGATTCCCCATAGCGGATGAGCCGCGGTGCTGGAGTGGCGCAATTGGTAGCGCAACGCACTTGTAATGCGTAGGTTGCGAGTTCAAGTCTCGTCTCCAGCTCAAAAGGGCCTTTTTCAAGGCCCTTTCTCTCTTTTCGGGCCTATTCGGCGAGGTGGCCCAAGGCGACGTCGATAAGCGCGCGGCGCCTTTGCGGCGGTAGGGGGCGGTCGGTGAGGTGATCGTGGACCCACAGGCCGTCGGCGATGATTGAAGCCAGCACGACGGATTCATCCTCCGAGGCAGGATCGGGGAGCCAGCGCCTGTCGACGTCCCTCCACACCTTCTGGAAGTCCGGATGGGACTGTGAGTGGATGGACATGAGCAATTCAATGAGCGGGTCATTCTTTCCCATGGACTCCAGCGCGGCACGGTAGCGCTGGCGCGGGCTCAGCTGGTCTGCCGTCTTGCCGTCGGAGAGACCGACGAGCTCTTCCTCCCAGGCTTCGCGCGAGTGTGGCAATGCCGTGGCGGTGGGAAGGGTAGATGAGCCCAGACTTACTCATGCCTGTGGCGGTGGCCAGGGAATCGTAGGTCAGCGCGTGAACGCCATCCTCTTCGATGATGGCGAGCGCTTTTTCGAGCGCCTCGACCTTTTTACTAACGCGGGGCATCGGCACCTCCTGAGGTTGGATTGCTGCGGAAGCACCAGCCGGTGACCGCGGCAAAAATGAGCATGACTACGCCGAGCCCAGCGGCGGTGGCTAGGTAGGCGTCGTTATACGCGGCGCCGGCGGCCTCCGCGAGTGCGGGGTTGTGGAGTGCTTCCATGCCTAAGTCCTGGATGTCCTCGGGCAGTCCGCTCTTGTAGAGCATTGGCAGCACTGATCCAGTGACCGCAATCGACAGCAGTGTGCCAAACTCATAGGACACTTCCTCCACACCCGCGGCCATGCCGGAGCGTGACGCAGGAGCGGCACCGATGATGGCAGTGGAGGACACCGACATCACGAACCCCGCGCCGAGGCCAGTGATGAACAGACCAGCCAGGTATGCGGGGAAGACCTCGTGCGTGCCGCCCCACACCACGCCGCCAATGCCCGCTGCCATGGCGAGGAAGCCGCCAGCGATGATGGGCAAGAAACCCCAGCGGTGCAGGTTAGCCCCGCCCAGCGCGGACATCGGCAGCGCCGCAATCGCGATGAGGGAAATGATGAGCCCAGCGTGCAGCGGGGAGTAGAGGTCCACCAACTGCAGCTTCTGCGTGGTGGTCATTTCCAGCCCTGCCATGCCAAACATGGCGCCGGCTGCGGCCAACACGCCGCCGCTGAAGATGGGCGAGCGGAAGATATCGAAGGTGAGAAGCGGCTCCTTCAGTTTGTGCTGGCGGCGAGTGAAGAGGATGGCACCGATGAGACAGGCAGCCAGCGCGCCGCCAATAAGCATGGCGTTGAGATGGGAGCTGGCGACAGACTTGATGACGAGCACCAGCGAAGCCAGCGTGATCAGCGCGTAAAGGGAAGACAAGAAATCCCACTGCTTCGCCGGGTTCGCCACATTAGGCGGGGCGAGGAAGGCGGTGAGGATGAGCGCGATGATGACGATGGGCACGTTGACCAAAAAGACCGATCCCCACCAGAAATGCTCGAGCAAGAAGCCGCCTACCGTGGGGCCCGCCGCCGCGCCGACGACGGCGATGGAGCCCCAAATGCCGATGGCGGTGTTGCGCTCAATCTCATCCTCAAAGGTCAGGCGAATCAGCGCCAGGGTAGCGGGCATCATGATGGACGCACCGAGACCTAGGAAGGCGCGAGCGGCGACGAGCTCCCACGCGCCGGGGGCGAGTGCGGCGGCCAGCGAAGCGATGCCGAAGACCCACAGGCCGATGACGAACATGCGGCGGTGACCGATCTTGTCACCTAACGTGCCGGTGCCTAGGAGGAGGCCGGCGAGCATGAGCGCGTAGGCGTTGATGATCCACAGCTGCTGCAGCGAGGTGGCGTGCAGCTGCTCGGAGAGCTCCGGCAGGGCAGTGTAAAGGATCGAGTTGTCCAAGCCGATCATGAGCAGACCCAAGGAGATGACACTAAAAAAGATCCACCGTCGGGTCGCTGAGGTGCTTAAGGCCTCTGCGGAGGCTTTCGTGTGAACGTCTGTCATGCTGCGAAACTATAGCGAACGGTCGTTACAGTTTCAAAGTCTTGAATGTTGACTTGTTGTTAAAGTCACAAAGTGCGCGTGACGTGAGAAGGCAGCTTTATGGTGGCGAAACACCACCGGGAGGGAGAACACTGGGGTCCGTTAGCGATAAAAGTTAGAGAGGTACAACATGGCACGCAATTACGCCACGCAACTCGTAGAAACCTTGGAAGCCCAGGGAGTTAAGCGCATCTATGGGCTTGTCGGTGATTCCCTCAACCCCATCGTGGACGCGGTGCGGCAGTCCTCCATCGAGTGGGTCCACGTCCGCAACGAAGAGGCCGCGGCATTCGCCGCTGAGGCCGATTCCCTCACCACCGGCAACCTCGCCGTGTGCGCCGCCTCCTGCGGCCCGGGAAATACGCACCTTATTCAGGGGCTTTACGACGCCCACCGCAACGGCGCCAAGGTCCTCGCCCTAGCCAGCCACATTCCTTCCCGCCAGATCGGCTCGACGTTCTTCCAGGAAACCCACCCGGAGGCCATCTTCCAGGAGTGCTCCGGCTACTGCGAGATGGTCAACTCCGCTGAGCAGGGAGGAGTGGTCCTGCACCACGCCATTCAGAGCACCATGGCCGGCAAGGGCGTGTCCGTCCTCGTTATCCCGGGTGATGTCTCCACGCAGGAGGCCGAGGAAGATGCCTTCACCTCCTCCGTGATTTCCTCCGGCCGCCCGGTTGTCTACCCGGACCCGGCAGAGGCCGCCGCGCTGACCCAGGCCATCAATGAGGCCAAGACCGTCACCCTCTTCGTTGGCGCCGGCGTGAAGAATGCGCGCGAGCAGGTCCTCGCACTCGCCGAAAAGATCAAGGCCCCCATCGGCCACGCCCTGGGCGGCAAGATGTACATCCAGTACGACAACCCCTTCGACGTCGGCATGTCCGGCCTGCTCGGCTACGGCGCGGCCCACGAGGCCACCCACGAGGCAGACCTGCTCATCCTGCTGGGTACGGACTTCCCCTACAACGACTTCCTGCCGGATGCCAACGTGGCCCAGGTCGACATCGATGGCTCCCACATCGGCCGCCGCACCCGCATTAAGTACCCGGTCACCGGTGATGTCGGCGCCACGATTGAGAACATCCTGCCGCACGTGGAGGAGAAGAAGGACCGCTCCTTCCTCGACAAGATGCTCAAGAAGCACTACGACAAGCTGAACCACGTCGTTGAGGCCTATACCTCGGGCGTGGAGAAGCACACCCCGATTCACCCGGAGTACATTGCGGACCTCATTGACCAAGAGGCCGATGAGGATGCCATCTTCACCGTCGATACCGGCATGTGCAATGTCTGGGGCGCGCGCTACATCACCCCGAATGGTCAGCGCGAGCAGATCGGTTCCTTCCGCCACGGCACCATGGCCAACGCCCTGCCGATGGCCATCGGTGCGCAGGCAGCGCACCAGGACCGCCAGGTCATCACCTTCTCCGGTGACGGCGGGCTCTCCATGCTCATGGGCGAGCTGCTGACGGTGAAGCTGCACAACCTGCCGGTGAAGATGTTCGTGTTCAACAACTCTTCCCTCGGCATGGTCAAGCTGGAGATGCTGGTCCAGGGCCTGCCGGAGCATGAGACCGACCACGAGCACGTGAACTACGCCAAGATCGCGGAGGGAGCCGGCATCAAGCACTTCCGCATCGAGGATCCGAAGGACGCGCCGCGCCTCATCAAGGAGGCTTTGGCCTACGACGGGCCTGCGCTTATCGACGTCGTCACGGACCCCAACGCCCTCTCCCTGCCGCCGACGCTGACCTTTGAGCAGCTGCTCGGCTTCTCCAAGGCGGCAACCCGCACTGTCTTCGGCGGTGGCGTGGGCCAGATGCTCTCCATGGCGAAGTCCAACCTGCGCAATATCCCGCGCCCGCAGGACTTTTAATGTGTCGGCGTTAAGCGCCGCACATTAAAAGGGACCCACACCCTGCGGTTCCACCCCGCGAAAGCGTTATGCCTTCGCGGGGTCTTTGACTGGGATGAGGACCAGCGCGCCGACGAGCAGGACCAGCCCAATGGCGAGCACGCCTCCCCGGTCTCCCTGCCCGAGCAGGGAAACGAAGACGCCAAAGAGGAAGGGCGTCAACCATGCCACGGCCCGCCCGGTCGTGGCGTAGAGGCCAAACATCTCGCCTTCGCGCCCCGGCGGGGCCACACGCGCCAAGAAACCGCGGGCGGAGGCCTGGGCTGGCCCCACGCACAGGCACAGGATGAGCCCGCAGATCCAGAAAGCCGTCGGGCCTTGCGCGAAAAACATCACACCAGCCATTGCGGTGAGAATTGTCAGGCAGGTGAGAATGATGGCTTTGGGCCCCACGTGGTCGTCGATAAGCCCGCCCGCCACCGCGCCCAGCGCGGCGGCAACGTTGGCGGCAACACCGAAGATGAGGACGTCGCCAGGCGAAAGCCCATAGACGGATACGCCCAGCACGGCGCCGAAGCTAAACACCGCGGACAGGCCATCGCGGAAGATGGCGGAAGCGAAGAGGAAGGCAAAGGCGTTGCGGTCCTCCCGCCACAGCGTGTGCACCGTCCGCCACAGCTCGCGGTAAGACTCCGCCACACCGCCCGTCGATTCACCCGACGGGGCAATCTCCGGAACGCGCAGCAACACGGGGATGGCAGACAGTCCAAACCACGCCGCCGAAAGCAGTGCCACGAGCCGAACATTCCAGCCACCCTCCGTGGACAGCCCCAGTCCGCCGCCCTCGCCGGAGACGAAGCCGAAGTAGCAGATGAGCAGCAGCACGATGCCGCCGAAATAGCCTGCCGACCAGCCCAGGCCGGATACGCGGCCCACCTTGTCCTCGGTGGCCACCTGGTTGAGTTGGGCAAAGTAGTTGACCTCCGCGAATTGGATGGTCACCGAACCTACCGCCAGGCCGATGAGGCCCAGCCAGAAATACGCGGGCGCATCATTGCGGATGAAGAACAGGCTGGCCATGACCAGGAACGTCAGCAGCGACCAGAAGCCCAGCGCGCGACGCCGCGTGCCCAACCGGTCCGAGCGCTGGCCCATCACAGGGGTGACCGCAAAAATCACCAGCCCCGCCACCGTCATGGACCACGACAGCCACTGCGCCGGGGTGAACTGCGAGTCAATCTGCTGTCCCACCGAATCGGTGAGATAGACCGAGAAAATAAACGTCACGAGCACCGCGTTGAAGGCGGCCGAACCCCAGTCCCACAGGGCCCAAGCAGCCACGGTGAGGCGGTCAGTGCGCTTCGAGGCTTGCGTCATGCTTCATTATCGTAGGCAAAAACACCTGCCGAGTGGATGGAGTTGCACTTAACGCGACGTGAACTTTTAGGCTCAACGACATGCGTAACGACTACAGCATCGGCGATGTGGCCGGAATTTTGAAAGTCACCACCCGCACCCTGCGGCACTGGGATGACATCGGCCTGCTTAGCCCCCAGTGGCGCACCGGGGGCGATCACCGCCTCTACACCGAAGACGATGTGCAACGCGGGATGGACATCCTGATTTATCGCAGCGTGGGAATTGAGCTGAAGGACATCGCAGTGCTTCTCGATGCCCCCTCGTCCGCCACCCTGCCCCGCCTCCGCGCCCAACACGAGGCCTTGCAGAAGCGGCGAGCCGACGTCGACGCCATGTTGTACGCAGTGGAAAGACTAATTGAGGAGACCGAAATGGATAAGAACCTAAGCCCCAGCCAAAAAGTGCGGAACCTGGGTGACGCATGGCCCCAACTGCAGGAAGAAGCCCACGAGAAGTGGGGAGATAGCAAAGAATGGGCGGCCAGTGCGGCCGTCGCAGATTCGATGGGAAAGAAGGTCTGGGAGGAATTCTCAGTGGACCATGAGAACTTTGCGGCCGAGCTAGAGGAGGCCGCGGACGCAGGACTTGAACCGGGCGGCGAGGAGGCGAAGGAGATCGTCGACAAGCACCGCGCCCTCATCGCCCAGTGGTACCCGGTGTCGAGGTCCAAGCAGGTGATCCTGGCGCGCATGTATTGCGAGGACCCGCGGTTTAACGAGACTTACCGCGGTAACGCCGACTATTTGCGCCAGCTGATTGAGGCGCAAGCCCAGGCGGAAGGGGTGGATCTGGACAATCTCGCCTGGGACTAGTCGGTTCACAGCGCACGTACAGACTCCGCTCAGTACCCTTGGAAGCCAGAGTGCAATACTTCTCACCTTGAATGAGATATCCCTGGCGCCACCAGGCGTCAGGAGAAGCGGAGAAAGGACCAAAGCGGGACCATGGATGATTCGAAGGACGTCAAGGTACTTGTCGTCGATGACGAGCCCAATATCGTTGAGTTGCTCACCGTCTCCCTAAAGTTTCAAGGTTTCGACGTACACAGCGCCAACTCCGGCAACGAGGCCCTGCGCATCGCGCGTGAGATCAATCCTGACGCTTACATCATGGACGTCATGATGCCGGGCATGGACGGCTTTGAGCTGCTGGGCAAGCTACGCGCAGAGGGCCTCGACGGCCCCGTGCTCTACCTGACCGCCAAGGACAGCGTGGACCAGCGCATCCATGGCTTGACCATTGGCGCGGATGATTACGTCACCAAGCCCTTCAGCCTGGAAGAGGTCATCACCCGCCTGCGCGTGATTCTGCGCCGCGGTAACGCGGTGGATGACCAGGACGGCGACGCCACCATGACCTATGCCGACCTCACCCTCAACGATGACACCCACGAGGTCACCAAGGCGGGGGAGATCGTGGAGCTTTCGCCTACCGAGTTCAACCTGCTGCGCTACCTCATGCAGAACCGCGAGGTGGTGCTGTCCAAGTCCAAGATTCTGGATAATGTCTGGCACTACGACTTTGGTGGTGACGGCAACGTGGTGGAGTCTTACATTTCTTACCTACGCCGCAAAATTGATACCGGCGATACCCCGCTTATTCACACCGTCCGCGGTGTCGGTTACGTGCTGCGCATGCCGCGCTCGTAGGCTCATCCACTATGAGCGAACCCACCGCGAATATTCAGGCCCCACAATCCGGGGTGACGCTGGTGCGGGATAAAACCCCGCGCCGGCGTATGCAGCGCCCCAAAGCGCTGCCCCTGCGCACGTGGCTACTTGTCCTCATGGTGCTGGTATCGGGGCTTGGCCTGGCCATGTCCTCCCTGGCGGTGTCGTCGATCATGCGCAACGTGCTCTACACCCGAGTGGACACCGAGCTTAACGACGCCCACAGCTCCTGGGCCAGCAACCTCGACGAGTCCTTTTATATGCCGCAGGACGGAAGCCGCCGACCCCCGACGGACTATGTGGCGCTGGCGTACTATCCCGATGGCTCCGTGGTGACCACGCGGCCCATCGCGGCGTTGCCTGATGCACGCAACGTGATCGTCGGCGGGGAACCCACCACCGTGCGCTCGATTCAAGGCGAGACCGAATGGCGGGCCGTGGCCAAACTCCAACGGGATGGTTCCGTGGTGGTCGTCGCCAAAGACATGACGACGGAAAACTCCATCCTGAAAGGGTTGGCGATTGTCCAGGTGATCATCGCGGCCTTGGTCATGCTGATCATCGCGGTGGTGGGCATGTGGCTGATCCACCGGGCGCTGCGGCCGCTGCGCGTGGTCGAGAAAACGGCTTCCCAGATCGCGGCGGGCAACCTGGACAAGCGCGTGCCGGAGTGGCCGTTGCACACTGAAGTGGGGCAGCTTGCCGCAGCGCTCAACGTCATGCTGGGGCAGCTGCAGAATTCCGTCGTCGATGCGCAGGAAAAAGAACAGCAAATGCGCCGCTTCGTCGGCGATGCCTCCCACGAGCTGCGCACGCCGCTGACCAGCCTGCGCGGCTACACGGAGCTGTACCGCTCGGGGGCTACCCAGGATGCGGAGTTTGTCTTCAGCAAGATCGATGCCGAGTCTAAGCGGATGTCGTTGCTCGTGGAGGATCTGCTGGCCCTGACGCGAGCGGAGGGCTCGCGCCTGGACATGCGCGAGGTTGACATGCTGGAACTTGTGCTGTCAGTGGGTTCCTCGGCGCGGGCGGCTTTTGCGGGCCGCACCATCAACGTCAACAACGAGGCCTCCGGGATTCCGATGGTCAACGGTGACGCGGACCGCCTGCACCAAGTGCTGCTCAATTTGGTATCCAACGGTATCCGCCACGGCGGCGAGGAGGCGTCGGTGACGCTGACCTTGCGCGACGACGAGGAGCACGTGCTTATCGACGTCGCCGATGACGGCAAGGGCATCTCCCCCGAAGACGCAGCCCACATCTTTGAGCGCTTTTACCGTGCTGATACCTCGCGCACCCGCGATACGGGTGGCTCGGGTTTGGGCTTGGCCATCGTGAAATCACTCGTCGAGCAGCACGGCGGTTCAATCTCCGTGGATTCGGAGCTGGGCAGCGGATCGATCTTCACCATCTGCCTGCCCAAGGCGGCAGCTAGTGCCTAGCTGCCGAAAGGTAGCAGTCAGCTCTTAGCTGTCGCGGCGGCCATCCTCGTCCGTGCCGAGGTGCTGGCGAATGCGCGCGGCGGCCTCGTCCATGGCGGCGGGGTCGGTGGCGTCGGCAGCGAAGGCCTTGGCGAAGTCGTAGTCTTCCATCTTTTCGGTGGGGAAGAGGTGGATATGGGTATGGGGAACGTCGAAGCCAGCGATGATGTAGCCCGTACGCGGGGTGTCGAAGGCCGTCTTGATGGCGCCACCGATCTCTAGAGCGATCTCGTTGAGGTGTGCCCAGGTTTCTGAATCGAGGTCAGTCCACTTATCGACCTCCTCGACCGGCACCACCAAGGTGTGGCCATAACGCAGCGGCTCGATGGACAAAAACGCCACGCACTTCTCGTCGCGGTACACAAAGCGAGCAGGCAGCTCGCCCTCGATGATCTTTGTAAATACGGAAGACATGGCCCCTAGGCTACCGCCAGTTAAGATAGACGGCATGCGCATTCTCGTTATTGGCTCGGGCGGCCGCGAACACGCCCTGCTCACCGGCCTGAAAGCTGACCCTTCTGTTACCGATCTGCACATTGCCCCCGGTTCCCCGGCGCATAGGATGCAGGCCACCGTCCACCCGGAGTATTCCCAGGTGGACGATCCTGCACGCATGACGGAGCTGGCAGTGGACATCGCAGCGGACCTCGTCGTCATTGGACCGGAGGTGCCGCTGGTGAAAGGCGTGGCGGATGCACTGCGTGAGCGCGGCATCGCGGTCTTCGGGCCGTCGGCAAGCGCGGCACAGATCGAAGGTTCCAAGGCCTTTGCTAAGGACGTGATGGCGGCCGCCGGCGTGCGCACCGCCCGCGCGGAGCAGCTCGCCCCCGGCACCAGCGATGAGGACATCGAGGCCGCCCTCGATCGTTTCGGCCCGCACTTCGTGGTTAAGGACGACGGCTTGGCCGGCGGCAAGGGCGTCGTGGTGACCGAGTCCCGCGACGCGGCCCGCGCGCACGTTGATGCGGTTCACGCCGTGGGCAACCCGGTGCTGCTCGAGTCCTTCCTCGACGGCCCGGAGGTCTCCCTGTTCTGCTTGGTGGACGGCGAGACCGTCGTCCCGCTGCTCCCAGCGCAGGACCACAAGCGCGCCTACGACAACGATGAGGGCCCCAACACCGGCGGCATGGGCGCCTACACCCCGCTGCCGTGGCTGCCTGCCGACGGCGTCCAGCGCATCGTCGACGAAGTCTGCGTCCCCGTGGCTAAGGAAATGGTCAAGCGTGGCACCCCGTACTCTGGCTTGCTGTACGCCGGCCTGGCGTGGGGCAAGGAAGGCCCAGCCGTGGTGGAATTCAATGCCCGCTTCGGTGACCCGGAAACGCAGGCGGTACTCGCTTTGCTGAAGTCTCCGCTGGGTGAGGTTTTGAGCGCCACCGCTACCGGACAGCTAGCGGAGCTGGCGCCGCTGGAGTGGGAAGACGGCTATGCCGTCACCGTGGTGCTGGCTGCCGAGGGCTACCCGGCTTCGCCGCGCAAGGGCGATCCGATTTCCTCGCCGGACCTTGATGATCCCACCCGGGTTCTGCACGCCGGTACCACCACGGGGGAGGGCGGCTACGTCTCCAACGGTGGGCGCGTCCTCAACGTTCTCGGCCGTGGTGCCACCCTCGCCGATGCCCGCGCGGCCGCCTACGAAGTTCTCGGCGGCATCGAGCTGGAGGGCAGCTTCTTCCGCACGGACATTGCACTGCCAGCGGAGAAGGGCCAGATTAGCATCTAATTCCCTGATAATGCTTCCTTTGGGGTGCGGCGTGGAATAATGAGCGACGTGGCTGAAAAGAAGAACATTTCCAACGTCCTGTCCGCTCGATACGCCTCCCCAGAGATGGCTGAAATCTGGTCCCCGGAGCACAAGATTATTCTGGAGCGCCAGCTGTGGATCGCGGTGATGACGGCGCAGAAGGATCTTGGCGTCGACATCCCTGCCTCGGCTATCGCCGCCTACGAGGCGCAGGTTGAGAACGTCAACCTCGCCTCCATCGCGGAGCGTGAGCGCGTGACGCGCCACGACGTCAAGGCGCGCATCGAGGAGTTCAACGCCCTGGCCGGCTGCGAACACATCCACAAGGGGATGACCTCGCGTGACCTGACGGAGAACGTGGAGCAGCTGCAGATCCTGCGTTCATTGGAGCTGACCCGCGATAAGGCCATCGCGGTGGTCTCGCGCATCGGTGAGCGTGCTGCGCAGTACCAGACGCTGGTGATGGCCGGTCGTTCGCACAACGTCGCCGCCCAGGCCACGACCCTGGGTAAGCGTTTCGCCTCCGCTGCCGACGAGCTGCTGCTCGGCATCGAGCGCGTGGAATCGCTGCTGAGCCGCTATCCGCTGCGCGGTATCAAGGGCCCGATGGGCACCTCGCAGGACATGCTCGACCTCATGGGCGGCTCCGAAGACAAGCTCGCCGCGCTGGAGACCCGCATTGCGGATCACCTTGGATTCTCCCGAGTCTTCAACTCGGTGGGCCAGGTTTACCCGCGCTCCCTCGACTTCGATGCTGTGTCCGCGCTGGTGGAGCTGGGCGCTGGGCCTTCCTCGCTGGCAACGACCATTCGCCTCATGGCTGGCAACGAAACCGTGACGGAAGGCTTCAAGGAGGGCCAGGTTGGTTCCTCCGCGATGCCGCACAAGATGAATGCCCGCTCTTGCGAGCGCGTCGGTGGCTTCCAGGTCATCCTGCGCGGCTACCTGACGATGGTGGCGGACCTGTCCGGCCAGCAGTGGAACGAGGGCGACGTGTTCTGTTCGGTGGTACGCCGCGTGGCGCTGCCCGACGCCTTCTTCGCTATCGACGGCATGTTTGAAACCTTCCTCACGGTGCTCGACGAGTTCGGAGCTTTCCCGGCCATGATTGACCGCGAGCTGGAGCGCTACCTGCCGTTCCTCGCCACCACCCGTATCCTCATGGCGGCGGTGCGCGCGGGCGTGGGCCGCGAGACCGCGCACGAGGTCATCAAGGAAAATGCCGTCGCCGTGGCGCTCAACATGCGTGAGAATGGTGGGGAGCAGGACCTCATTGAGCGCCTGGCTGCCGACGAGCGCCTGCCGCTCGATGCCGCCGCCCTCGAGGCCGCGCTGTCGGACAAACACGCCTTCATCGGCGCCGCCGAATCGCAGGTGAGCCAGATTCTGGGCCGCATCAAGGCGATTGTTGACCAGCATCCGAAGGCCGCGGCCTACACCCCGGGCGAGATCCTCTAGCCCACGCTGCCAGGGGGCATCCAGTGATCTGGGGCCACCGGGCGTGGTACGTTTTCGCAGACAATCCCTCTCAAACGCGAGTTTTCGGGGCGCTATTTACGAAAACGTACCTCGCTGGCCCGGTCCATGTACGTTTCGATCAAATAAGGTTGCCCAGATCGAATTTTCTGGCCCTTATTTGATCGAAACGATCAGCTAGTCACTTTCTGCTTTATTCGGCGCTTTGTCTGCGCCCTTCGTTGCGGACTCGATGGCGCTGCGGGTTGTACCCCAGGCTTGCCGGGCGCGGTTGGTTACGGTTTCGCGGGCTTCTAAGGTGCGTTGCTGCGCAACACCAGCGGCTTCGCGGGCCATGTTGGTGCCGGTGGCAGTCAGCTCGCGGAAAGCATCGATGCGCCGGACGGGCTCTAAGCCCTCGGTTCCTTCGACAGCAAGGTTGGCAGCGTCGGCGAAGTCACGCAGTTGGGCAAAGAAATGGTTGACCTCCGCTACGGCGCGGGGAGAGTTCCAGTCGATGGCTTTGCGCAGCGTCGAGAAGCTGCCCAGCTCGTGGGCAATGTGGGCGATGCTGGTGAGGTCTTCCAGCAAACGAGCGGCGCGCCTCTGCCGCGCCCGAGCAACGGCCGCGGCGTAGTCTTTGGCCACCTCGCCCTCCACGGCATTGGCGCGGCTGAGCTGAAGCACATACATCTGGTTCTGCAGCTGCACGGTTCGGGCAAGCTCGTAGAACCACGAGCCTGCGTCGTCGTTAGTCTTCTGGAAGGTCGCGCGCACCTTCCCGGGCGAAGTCTTTGACCTCGCCATCGTCTCCGCCACGGCCCGCAGGTGTCGCAGTACCTGGCCTTGCAGCTTAGCCAGGTCCGCAGTGAGGTGGGCGATGGTTGCCCACTGCGTATCGGTCACTTCAGCGGTGTCCTCGAGGACGAGGGCGGCCTCCGCCAGCATCTCCGCGACGCTATCAATCTCACCAGCCAGCGAATCCTTCTGGAAGCGCAGCACCTCATCGAGCTTGGCGTCGATATGCTCCAGGTAAGCCTGCATCTGCTCCATCTGCTTCTCGACGCCCGCCTGCTGCATCATCGACGCCAGCACCATCGGAGCCGCCGGCGTGAGCAGGCCGGCCTTCTCAAACTGCAGGTGCTTGAGCAGGCTTCCACCGTTGTGCGAAGCAACGCCGCGGCCGACATCCTTGGTGCGGATTACACCGGCGCGGATATCCCCCGGCTTGATGCCCAGGCGCTTGAGGTACGCAGCGGACTCAGCATCGAGCTTGAGCCAACGTCCAGATTCCTTCTGGTAGTCCTCGATACCTGTGAGCACCTGGCTCGCACGGCAGAGGATCTGGGGAGTGACAGGAGAGAGCTCCGCCTGGTCGGAAAGCCGT
Organism: Corynebacterium sp. Marseille-Q2823; assembly: GCF_903645345.1. NCBI lineage: Bacteria > Bacillati > Actinomycetota > Actinomycetes > Mycobacteriales > Corynebacteriaceae > Corynebacterium > Corynebacterium sp. Marseille-Q2823. Next base: position 44,895 of record NZ_CAHJXS010000003.1, read on the forward strand.
TTCAGCTCGGATTCGGGGCCGATAACAAGTGCGCCTTCCTCACCGGTAATGACGGTTAGCTCGGCGTCGCTCTCAGCCATTAGGCTATCCCGGGGAGGCGCAGAACCGGCAGCTCAAAGCCGCCGAAAGAGGCGCCGTTGGAGGCGAGGTAGCCGCCGATCACCAGCACGGTGAGCACCGTCATGACGCCGAGGACCGCCGCGCCCGTGGACGAGGTCTGCTGCTGCGTCGTCTGCCCCGGGATGGGCAGCTCGGGCACCGGCTGGATGCCCTCCTGAGCGCCGCGCCCGCGCAGCTCCTCCACACACTCCGCGAAGGACTGCGACTGGGCGGCGTTGAAGGCGTCGACGGCTTCCTTTTCTTGCGCTTGGTTCTCCGCTAGGGCGGCGCGCAGCGTGGAGCTGAAGTCGCTGCCCGTCGACAGCAGGGGAGCCGGGCCCTTCTCGGCCCGGGCCGCAGCTGCATTGATGGAGTACTCGGCGTCCTCCGGTAGCAACACCGACTCGTCTGCGACGAGCTCTTCCGGCGCAGACGCACCGACCATGATGATGAGCATATCCGCGCCCGTGTAGCCGGCCTTGCTCAGCGCGGCCACCGTCGCTGCATAACCCGGTGCCTTGCTGATGTCGCGCGAGGTGTACGCGGAGAAATCAAGGTTCGGGAACTGCGCTTGAATCTGCTCCGAGGTCGCCTTGATCGTGGCAATGTACCCGGCTCGGACGTCGCGGGCCAGCGCGCGGTCTGACTCCGACGCCGATATGGAACACAGCCATTGGCCGTGGGCGGATTCGCGCGCGGAGACATCGGCGGCCTGCGCCGCCGGTACGCTGAGGGCGCCGCATACTAGCGCGGCGGTGGTCAAAAGAGAGGTCACGCGAGAGCGCACGGGCTTAACTCCTCAAGCTTGGGACGTATCTTGAAGCAGTCTAGACGGGTCTAGGATGTATGTCATGCGTCCAGAACTTTCTTCCTATACCCACATCGCCTCCGGCAAGGTGCGCGATATCTACGAAATCGACGACAACACCCTGCTCATGGTGGTCTCCGACCGCATTTCCGCCTATGACCACGCCCTTGAGCCCGCCATTCCGGACAAGGGCCGCGTGCTCACAGCGACCTCGAAGTTCTTCTTCGGCGTCATTGATTTCCCTAACCACCTCGCCGGGCCTCTCGACGATGAGCGCATTCCCGAAGAGGTACTCGGCCGTGCCATGGTGGTGCAGAAGCTCGACATGCTGCCCTTCGAGTGTGTCGCCCGCGGCTATCTCACCGGCTCCGGGCTGAAGGAATACCAGGCATCCGGCAGCGTGTGCGGCGTCGAGCTGCCCGAGGGACTGACGGAAGCTTCCCGCCTGCCCGAGCCCATCTTCACTCCGGCCACCAAGGCCGAGCAGGGCGATCACGATGAGAACGTCTCCTTCGACGTTGTCGTGGAGAAGCTCGGCCGCGAGCGCGCCGAGGAGCTGCGCGAGGCCACCCTGCGCATCTACGCCACGGCCGCCGCACTGGCGGAGGAGAAGGGCATTATTTTGGCGGATACGAAGTTCGAGTTTGGCGTCGACAAGCACGGCACTTTGGTCTTGGCCGATGAAGTCCTCACCCCGGACTCCTCGCGCTACTGGCCGGCCGATACCTATGAGGAAGGCAAGGTCCAGCCTTCCTTTGATAAGCAGTACGTTCGCGATTGGCTCACCAATTCCGGCTGGGACAAGGAGTCCACGCCGCCGCGCTTGCCGGACGACGTTGTCCAGGCCACCCGCGCGCGTTATGTTGAGGCCTTTGAGCGCCTGTCCGGAACCACTTTTTAAGGAGGCTGAATGAACGCACCGATTGCTGCTAAGCGCCCCATCACGCGAGAGTTCCACGGCCGCAGCTTCGTTGATGACTACGAGTGGCTGCGCGAGAAAGACGCCCCGGAAACCCGCGAGTACCTTGAGGCCGAAAACGCCTACACCAAGGAGCGCACCGCGCACCTGGACACCTTGACCGAGAACATCTTCACTGAGGTCAAGTCCCGCATCAAGCAGACGGACATGTCCGTGCCCCAGCGCCGCGGTAAGTACTGGTACTACGGCCGCACCGAGGAGGGCCAGGAGTATGGCTACAGCTGCCGCATCCCGGTGTCGGAAGGCTCCGATCCGTGGACTCCGCCGACCATCCCGGAGGAGGGTGCTCCAGACGGGGAGCAGGTGCTTCTCGACGTCAACGCGCTCGCCGAAGGCCACGACTTCTTCGCCCTCGGTGCGTCCACGGTGAGCGATTCTGGTGATTTGTTGGCCTATTCGGTCGACGTGGCCGGCGACGAGCGCTTTGAGCTCTTCATCAAGGACCTGCGCACGGGCGAGCTGTTGGAGGACCGCCTGGAAGGCATCTTTTATGGTGCGACGTGGGTCGGGGAGGAGTTCATCTTCTACACCACCGTCGATGATGCATGGCGGCCGGACACCGTGTGGCGCCACCGCGTGGGAACCCCGCAGTCGGACGACGTTGTGGTCATGCGCGAGGAGGATTCGCGCTTCGGCATCGGTGTGGGCACGACCCGCAGCGAGAAGTACATCATGATTGTCTCCGGCTCGAAGACGACGAATGAAGCGTGGGTGCTCGAGCAGGACAACCCGGAGGGCGATTTCCGCTGCCTGTGGGCGCGCGAGACCGGCGTGGACTACGACGTCGACCACGCCGTGGTGGGCGGCACCGATTATTGGGTTGTCACGCACAATGCCACCGGCCCCAACTTTGCCTTAGGTTACTGTCCTGTCTCCGATGACCTTCCAGCCTTGCGCGAACTCACCGTCCTCATGCCACACGATGACACAGTGCGCATTGAGGGCGTGGATTGTTACCGCGACCAGATTGTCGTGGGCTACCGGCGCGGCGGCATCGGCCGAGCAGCGGTGATGGACGTACGGGAGGGGTGGACGTCGTTAAGCGAGCTCAACTTTAATGAGGAGCTCTACACCGTTGGCGTGGCCGGCAACCCGGAGTGGGATGCGCCGGTGCTGCGCGTGAGCTACACCTCCTTCATCCAGCCAGCCCAGCTCTTTGATTACCGCGTGGCCACCGGCGAGTACACGCTGCTGAAGGAACAGGAAGTCCCTGGCGGCTATGACAAGGATGAGTACGTGGCTTACCGCGTCTGGTCTGAAGCGCCTGACGGGACGAAGGTGCCGGTGTCCATCGTGCACCGCGCGGACCTCGACCGCACGCAGCCGAACCCGACGCTGCTGTATGGCTACGGCTCCTATGAGGCGAACATGGACCCGTATTTCTCGGTCTTCCGTTTGTCTCTCATGGACCGCGGCATGATCTTTGCCATGGCGCACGTGCGCGGTGGTGGTGAGATGGGCCGCAACTGGTACGACGACGGCAAGATGCTGGCTAAGAAGAACACGTTTACGGACTTCATCGCGGTGGCCGATGACCTCATCGCGCGCCGGGTGACCACGCCGGACACCTTGGTGGCTGAGGGCGGCTCCGCCGGTGGCCTGCTCATGGGCGCGGTGGCGAACATGGCGCCAGATCGGTTTAAGGCCATCGAGGCCAACGTGCCGTTCGTGGACCCGCTGACCTCGATTCTTATGCCGGAGCTGCCGCTGACAGTGGTGGAGTGGGAAGAATGGGGCGACCCGTACCACGACCCGGAGGTCTATGACTACATGGCTTCTTACTCGCCGTATGAGAACATTGCGCCGCAGAAGTATCCCAATATCCTGGCGCTGACCTCGCTTAACGACACCCGCGTGCTCTACGTGGAGCCGGCGAAGTGGGTAGCCAAGCTTCGCGACGTCGCCACAGGCGGCGAATTCCTCCTCAAGACTGAGATGGCCGCCGGCCATGGTGGTGTGTCCGGACGCTACGCCAAGTGGCGGCAAGCGGCATTCGAGTATGCGTGGCTGATTAACCAAGCTACGGGGGCGGAGGCTTAAGCATCACCCCCGCTCGGCGCGCGGCGGCGCGGTGGCTGTGCGATAATTTTCCTTATGCATGGCCACCTTTTGGTTTCGATTTCCAGTATCTTCGACGACACCCGAAGGCAGGCCGCTGACCTGCTGGAGCAGTTCGATAAGGCGGATATCCCGGTGTCCTTGCTCGTAGCGCCACACATCGATGGCAATTGGCACTTGGCTAAGGATGCGGTGACACAGTCTTGGTTGCGGGAGCAAGCTGAATCGGGCCGCGTGCTGATTCTCAATGGCTTTGACCAGGCGGTTCAAGGGCGTCGAGCGGAGTTTGCCAATCTGGATGCGCACGAGGCACGCCTGCGCCTGAGGGGGGCGACGCGGCAGATGGCAAAGATCGGCTTCGAGCCCACTATCTTTGCGCCGCCGCGCTGGCGTATGTCGGAAGGCACGCTCACTGTCCTTCCCGAGTTTGCCTTCGACTTCGCCGCCTCCACCCGAGGTATCCATGACCTTCGCTCCGGCGAGCTCCACCAAGCCCGCAACCTGTCCTTTGGTGAGGGCTTTGGCTCGGCCAAGTGGTGGCGTCGCAACATCATCCGCGCCGCGGAGCGCTCCGCCCAGCGCGGCAACACCGTGCGCCTATCGATTTCCGGCCGAAACCTCGATGACCGCAAGGTCGTTGCCGACTTCCTCAAGGCCGCTGAGCGCGCCGCTGCCGCAGGTGCGCGGCCTGCGAACTATTCCGTCTTCACGCACGCCGAATAGCCCACCAACCTTCTTCTGGTTGGCGGGTGTGGCCAATGTAGACGCGGTGTAAGTGTGCGAACCGGTCGGGTATGCTGGTTGCGCGTTTCACGAGCGCAATCTAGTGGACGTAGATTTCTAGTCCCCACCCGCGACCGGAGCGAGAAAAGCCTCTCTGATGAGGGGGCTTGACCTGGCTGAGCAGAGACGAACTTAGCGAGTATTCGGGCGTTGCGGGTCAGTCAGGAAGTGACAGGGAGCTCCGTCAGTAATGCTGGCGGGTGTCCGGCTGCACTGTTGGCGGCGTCTAGCGTGTACTAGGTACTACATGGGGGTGTTGGAGGCGCCACGACTCGGTGGCGTTGCGTCAACTTCTACTTGGAAAAGCTAGTTCTTGTGGCTAACTTCAAACAGATCATCGCGATGTGCATTGAAGGTGATGGGGTCTCTACACGTTTACAGCCAACTGCCCGCGCAAACACATGCAGATAAGCGTTTGGTGCTCTTGGGGCAGAGGTTTAAAAGCGTTCATTTGTTTGAAAATGCTGTTTTACTGCGGTCATAAAATGCGCCAGCTTCCCATACGGGCGCGTACGACGGTACGGTTCCCTCTCTAACTGGGCGTGGTTCATTGAAAAGCGTGTGCCCCAGGGAAAAAACTCCTGGGGCACACGCGTGTTTCTCTTAGCTCTTTAGAACCAAGAAAGTTAGGGCCAATCTACTTAACAACAATCTTTACCATTACCGGCTCGTCATTGACAGCTACTTCCTGACTACCCTCGAGCGCTCGCGCGGAGGAAAGGCTGGAAAGCCCCGAACAAGATGCGTTGATGGTATGCGAACCAGGTTCCAACGCGTAGAAGTACACGCCATTGGCATTAGTCGTGTGTACCTTTTCCTGCGAAAGACCAATAAGCTTACATTCGCCTGCCGGGTTACCACTGGAGGTTACAACTTTAATCGTTGATTCTCCTGCATTGGGCTTGGTCTGCCCGTCGTTGGGGAGACCTTGGCCGACAGTGATTGCAACAACTAGGGAAATAATGCCCAGAACGGTACCAATGAGTCCGAGAAGATTACTGGGGTTATTAATGAGAGCTCGAACCTGAGCTGGAACCGGGATCTGTGGTTGCATTGTTTTGGATCTCCTTAATGTCATTGAAGGTATTTAGCATGCTTGGGCTGATACGTAGGGCACTGTTTTCAGGGCAGCCAAGCTGACTGATGCCATGCGTGTGAATGCCGATGGCAGCGTTGTCTGTGGTATAAACTGGCGAGCCGCTTTGTCCGCCCGTGGTGTCTAAGTTATAGCAGAGTCGAGTTTGGGTTCCTGGCTGAAGGATTCCGCTCATTGTCCACAGTTGTCCGTAGTCGCGAATCAGGCTATTCCCCTTCTCTCCTGGAAATCCGGTGACAGTTGCTTTTTGCCCGGAGAAAGCGGAAGAAGTATCGCTCGGTTTAATTCCAAACCAGCTGGAAGAAATCGGCTTTGCAAACTTTACAACTCCCCAGTCGTGATCGGCGGACCCGGTAGTGGGGTATTTTGCGGATACCCACTTTTGGGACGCAAAGGTATAAGACCACTGGCTCCAATCTGATGGACGGAAAATGAGCTTTGGAGTCCATCTCTGCTCATCTACGTCGTAAAGGCAGTGGGCAGCCGTAATGAGAGTATCTGGTGAAATCATCCAGCCAGTACAATGGTTGAAGCCGTCTCGCTGGATCTGGACGATAGCCGGGTTGGGAGCCGCCTTTTGCCGATCATCGGTACCGATAATCGAGTAAGTCCCTACCGTGGTATCGCGGTCTTGGGAGGTCGCCGTGTTTGGAAATCCGGAAAGTCCAACTGCCTCTGTGCCAGAGTTGAGGTCATCGTTATCAGTTGCAATTGGCAGGAATAGCTCCTCGCCTGTTTCTGACACGCCCACCACAGAGTCGTGAAATGCCTGGGTTTGAGCATTTGCTACGGTGGGGGACAGACACGTTATTGCAGCCACTACTGCTGCGATAGTAGATTTCCGAAGAGAGAACTTCATGGGTGTCCTTTGCAGGGGAGAGATGATGATGTGTGGGGTGAGCTGAGGTAAGTCCCTTTCACCTTGCAGTGAATTATGAGGCATCGAAAAGGGCCGTGCAACCGTCAGGCGGTTTGATGTTGCCTCGTGCCCCCTCAAATAGGGGGTAGCCTCTTGTTTCATCGGGTCCGACTGGCCGGCTGCGCTGGGGATCCTATATAGGTTGTCAACCTCGTGGGTGGGTTAGTCGGGGTTGGTTTTCTCCGCGGGAGCTATATGGACGTGTTGTCTCCGGGCATGACTTTAAAGCTTATCCATGACGGACAAAACTTGGGACCCTTCAGACCGGTGGCTTGACACCCACACCGAAGAACCTGTAGCGCCACTGGAGTTAGCCAAGTAACAAGACTTCGGACGCCAAAGAGAAAAGGCACCACGCGCTGCCTGGGCGAAAGAAGAACTCAAACGGCGCGGCCACCCAGACGGCGACCAGCCACATACGACGCCCACATCGACTACGAATGGAACCCCAGCCTAGGTGTAAGAAAAGGCTGGGTCGGGCGCTCCTAAATCCACGCGAAATGTCCCTTAAGCTCGGAGAAAAATGACCTTGAGTCCAAGGCTTACATACAAAACGCACACATTAAACTCAGGGGAGCGCTCTATTCAGACTCGGTTGGGGCACAGGCAGCAGCAATGATGCCAAGTGCAGCCAGCAGACCAATGCCACCAGCGGCGTACTGAGCCTCGCGCGGGAAATTGCGAGTAATCGACTCAATCTGCTTCTTTACCGGCTCAAGGCCCGGGATGTTGAGCTTTGCGCCGAAGCTGCCTAGGAAAGCCAGCGGAATGGCGAGTGCTGCTGGGATGGTGAGGCCGAGGACCGTCGGCAAGCAGCGCTCGCTGACAGAAGAACCAGCCGGGGCTACCGGCTTATCGCCGGTCTTGACGGTCTCGGAGGTGCCGTCGGTGTAGTTGATGACGAGATTGCCGTCGGCGTCAGTGGTCACGGACTTGATGCCGCGGCCGTCCTTGCCATCTTTTCCGTTCTGACCGTCGAATCCGTCGCGACCCGGTGCGCCCTGGTCGCCCTTCGAGCCGGCGAGGGTACCGAGGATTTCGGAGGTGCCGTCGGTGTAGGTAACGACGACTTCGCCCTTGTCGTTGGTGGTCACGGACTTAATACCGCGGCCGTCCGTGCCATCGGCGCCGTCTTGGCCATCGGCGCCGACGACCTTGCCGGCGTCTTCAGTGGTGCCGTCGGTATAGGTGATGATGAGGTGGCCCTTTTCGTTGATGGTGACGGACTTGATGCCGCGAGGCTCGTCGGCCTGATCCGGGTCTTCAGCTGGATCCGGATCCTCAGCAGGGTCGCAGCCGTCGAGCTCGTCTGCGGAACGGGAGACCATGGCGAGGTTAAAGCCCACCTTGACTGGGTCGTGGTCGGAAGAGCGGTAGGGGTTATCGGCCTCAAAGACATCGCCGCCGGTGTAGTTGCGGCGGGAGTACTCCATGGCGATGGGCTCGTCAGAGTTGATGTTCCACGTTTGGGCTGCCTGAGCGTCGACGTGTTCGTTGGCCAGGATGTGGTCCAGGGAGCCGAGACGCCCGGAGAACTGGTAGGAGGCCACGTTCTGCCAGTCCTCTTGCGCATTGAGCTCTTCCACCGGGATGGTGTAGCCGGCGTTGCGGAAGACGGAGATGGCATCTTCCTTGGAGTAGGCATTCAGGTCACCCATGACGAAGGTGGCCTTCTTCTGCCATTGCGGCTGCTTGGCCAGCCCATCGAGGACGGCCTGGGCGTGGGCATTGCGCACGTTGGGGTTGTTGCCTTGGCCGTCGCCAGTATCGGCGTCACCGTTAGCCACGGAGCCCTTGGACTTGAAATGGTTGGTCACCACCACGAAGGAATCGGGGCCCTCAGGAGCGCACTTGTCAGCAACCGGTTTGAACTCCGCAGCGAGCGGAGTGCGGGCGGTGCCCTTGAAGCGCTCATCCTCAAGCAAGGTGGCCTCGCCCACCGGTTCCACGCGGTCCTTCTTGTAGATGATCGCGGTGCGGATGACATCCGTATCGGCCGACGCGTTCGCCGGGGCCTTGACGTAATCCCACTTCTCAGAACCCGCGCGGGAGTTGAGCTCACCCACGAGGTATTTCACGGCGTCATCGTAGGAACCACCCACGGTATTCGCGGCGTTCTCGATCTCCGACAGGCCAATGACATCGGCATCAAGTCCCTCCAGCGCGGTGAGGATCTTGCCCTTCTGGTCGTTGAATGCAGACTCGGACCATGCGCCACGGAAGGTCCCACTATCGGAGCCCACGCCGTTGCCAAAGCGGTCCTTGTACGCTTTCGCGCCGTTGTCTTCGCCCAAGTTGATGAAGAAGTTCAGCACGTTAAACGCCGCCACGGTGTAATCGCCGTCCACCTGCGGGGCCTCTGGGCGGGCCGGGTCCCACGCAATCGGCAGGTCCGCGGTAGCGGAGTCACCCGTAATCATCGTGGTGGGCTGGAAGCGCCACTGCTCGTGACCGTAGCCCAGGATGACGCCGGAGTCCGCGAACTCCACCTGGTTGGTGGTGCGAATCGTCTTCACATCCGAGCCGTTCTGCATGATGTAGGGCAGTTTCGTCGAGGCGCCATCACGGGAGAAGTCGCGCGTGGAACCGTCGTCCAAGATGACGTACTTTGCCGCGTTAGCGGCTTCCATGTCCTTTTGTTCCTGGGTGCCCGGGGAGACAATATCGGTGGGCTGACGCAGCGCCTCAGTGCCCGGCGCTAGCCCGAGCTCGCCGAAGCGGTTGAGACCATAGTTATCAGTCACGGTGTGCACGCCAGGCTTGAGCAGCATGGACTCGAGCTTCTCTCGCGCCGCATCGCCTTCCGGCAGGGCATCGATGGCCAGTGGGGTGACGGGGGAGAGGGCGTCGTCAAGCGTGGAGCCGGCGCTCAGGGCAATCTGGGTCTGCCCAAAGTACTCATCAACGGTGCCGGTGACCTCCACAGAATCCCCGATGGCCGGGTAGAAGCCGGTGCCGCCGGAGTAGACGAAGACCGCCTCGGAGGCCTCGGTCGGCGAAGTCTGGCCCGTGCCCGGGGTCTGGATGGTGAAGCCGTTGAGGGACTTCTCGCCCTTCCACACCGCGGTGACAACGCCCTGCGTGGTGACGTTTTGGCCCTTGAGCGGGGACTCCGCGCCGGTGCCCTGGATCTCCGGGATGGTGATGGTGGAACCCGGCTCGGCCGGCTGCGGGTCCTCCGGCGCGGTTGCGCCGCCGCCGGATTTCGGTGTTGGGGCGGCGGTGCTGAAGTCGGCGGCGTTGTCGTCGGTGTCGGTGCTGGCGTCATCGCGCTGCGCGGAGGTGGTGTTGCTCAAGGAAGAGGTAGGGGAGCCCTCGCTGAGCGACGCCGCCCCGTACCCCACGAGGTCCACCTCGGCCCCGGAGGCGTCGTAAAGCTTTACCGAGCCCTTGGAGCCGGACATAGACAGCGTGCCCTCACCATCCGGGGTGGGCAGCGGATCGCCTTCGCCGCCGCCACCTTCCTGGATGAGGAAGTATCCCCCGGCCGGGATGGAACCGGACAGGTCGTGCTTGCCGCCCGAGTTGCCGGAGGAGGAAAAATATTCGACGGACCAGCCGGAGAGGTCAATGGCGCTATCCGTCGGGTTGTAGAGCTCGATGAAGTCATGGGTAAAAGCGGCACCCTTGTTGCCGCCGCCACCATAGACCTCCGAGATGACGGCAGTGGAGCCATCCACCGCGGCGCCGGCCTGGGGGACAACGACGCAGGTGGACACTAATGCAGCGATGGCGAGAGAGCCGATGCGTGTGAGGCGCATGAGAGGTTCCTTTAATCAGCGAGAAAATGACAACGCATCTGGTTCTACCTGCCTTCGCCGCCACGGGATACCGGAGGACAACGCGCGAGCTGGGGGTTAAGCCGGGATTCCCCAAGAATTCTTCAGTCGTTTGGTTTGAATTCACCACCCCCAAAGATTCCGAATCTTTCCGGCTGGCGGGATAGACTGGCGGGGCACCTATACTCACGCACAGTAAGGCAGAATTTTCATGGCTCGTGTAGTTGTCAATGTCATGCCCAAGGCCGAGATTTTGGACCCGCAAGGTCAGGCCGTCGTCCGCGCGCTGGGCCGCCTGGGGGTTGCTGGTGTCAGCGACGTGCGCCAGGGCAAGCGCTTTGAAATTGAAGTCGATGATTCGGTCAGCACCGAGGAACTTGAGAAGGTTGCGTCCACCCTTCTGGCGAACACCGTGATCGAGGACTACGAGGTTATCCAGTAATGAAGATCGGCGTTATTACCTTCCCCGGCACGCTTGACGACGTCGACGCCGCCCGCGCCGCCCGCACCGCCGGCGCCGAAGTCGTGTCCCTGTGGCATGCGGACGAGGACCTGCGCGGCGTCGATGCCGTCGTGGTTCCCGGCGGTTTTTCCTACGGTGACTACCTGCGCTCCGGCGCCATCTCTGCGCTGGCCCCGGTCATGCGCGCGGTGGTGGAAGCAGCGAATAAGGGCATGCCGGTGCTCGGCATCTGCAACGGCTTCCAGATTCTGACGGAGGCCGGCCTGCTGCCCGGCGCCTTGACCCGCAACCAGGGGCTGCACTTCCACTGCGTGGATACCTACCTCGAGGTGGCGAACGCGCAGACCTCCTGGACCAGCGAGTTTGAGCAGGGCCAGCGGATCCTGATTCCGGCGAAGCACGGCGAGGGCCGCTTCCAGGCGGATGCGGAGACCGTGGAGCGCCTCGAAGGCGAAGGCCGCGTGGTCTTCCGCTACACGGATAACTTCAATGGCTCCATCAACGACATCGCCGGTATCACCAACGAGGCCGGCAACGTGGTGGGGCTCATGCCGCACCCGGAGCACGCCATCGATCTACTCACCGGCCCGTCCACCGACGGTCTGGGTTTGTTTGTGTCCGCCCTCAAGGTCGTCGCTTAACCCGCGCCGACGGTTATAAGGAGAAACAATGACCGTACACAACGACACCGTCGAGCAGGCCACGCAGGACGCGGACCTGGAGCAGCCCTACCGCGAGTTGGGCCTGAAGGATGACGAATACGCGCGCATCCGCGAGATCTTGGGCCGCCGCCCGACTGACGCCGAGCTGACCATGTACTCGGTGATGTGGTCGGAGCACTGTTCTTATAAGTCCTCCAAGACTCACCTGCGCTACTTCGGCGAGACCATGACTGAGGAGATGGGCTCCAAGATTCTCGCCGGCATCGGTGAAAACGCCGGTGTGGTGGATATCGGGGACGGCAACGCGGTGACCTTCCGCGTGGAGTCCCACAATCACCCGTCCTACGTGGAGCCGCACCAAGGTGCTGCCACCGGCGTGGGCGGAATAGTCCGCGACATCATGGCGATGGGCGCTCGCCCGATTGCCGTTATGGACCAGCTGCGCTTCGGCCCGGCGGATGCGCCCGACACCAAGCGCGTTTTGCCCGGTGTGGTCGATGGTATTTCGCACTACGGCAACTGCTTGGGCCTGCCCAACATTGGCGGCGAAACGGTTTTTGATGAATCTTATGCCGGCAACCCGCTGGTCAACGCCCTGTGCGTGGGCACGCTGAAGGTCGAAGACCTCAAGCTGGCGTTCGCCTCCGGTACCGGAAACAAGGTCATGCTCTTCGGTTCGCGCACGGGCCTCGATGGCATTGGTGGAGTGTCCGTGCTGGCTTCCGACACCTTCGAGGACGGCGCGGAGCGCAAGCTGCCGGCTGTCCAGGTGGGTGACCCGTTCGCGGAGAAGGTCCTCATCGAGTGCTGCCTGGAGCTGTACAAGTCCGGCATCGTCGTCGGCATCCAGGACCTCGGCGGCGCGGGCCTGGCGTGCGCCACCTCCGAGCTGGCCGCCGCCGGCGATGGCGGCATGGAGATCAACCTGGACAACGTCCCGCTGCGCGCAAAGGATATGACCGCCGCAGAGATCCTTGCTTCCGAGTCCCAGGAGCGCATGTGCGCCGTGGTGACCCCGGAGAACGTGGAGAAGTTCAAGGAGATCTGCGCGCATTGGGATGTCACCTGCGCCGAGATCGGTGAGGTCACCACCGGCAAGCACCTCATCATTCGCCACCAGGGTGAGATCGTCGTGGATGCCCCGGCCGGCACCATCGCGGACGAGGCCCCGGTCTACGACCGCCCCTATGCCCGCCCGGAGTGGCAGGATGCGCTGCAGGAGTTCAAGGGCGTCGAGAAGCAGGACCTCACCGTGGCGCTGAAGAAGCTCGTGGCCTCCCCGGCCCTGTGCTCGCGTGATTTCATCACCGAGCAGTATGACCGCTACGTGCGCGGCAACACTGTGCAGTCCCACCACGCGAACGCTGGTGTGCTGCGTATCGACGAGGAGACCGGCCGCGGTATCGCGGTATCGGCCGATGCATCCGGGCGCTACACCAAGCTGGATCCGAACATGGGCACCCGCCTGGCGTTGGCGGAGGCGTACCGCAACGTCGCCGTCACCGGTGCACGCCCGGTCGCCATCACCAACTGCCTCAACTACGGTTCCCCGGAAAACCCGGACGTGATGTGGCAGTTCCGCGAGTCCGTGCATGGGCTTGCCGACGGCGCCGTGGAACTCGGCATCCCTGTCTCCGGCGGCAACGTCTCCTTCTACAACCAGACCGGTGAGGAGCCGATCTTGCCGACGCCCGTCGTAGGCGTCCTGGGTGTCATCGATGACGTCCACACGTCCATCGGCAACGAGCTTGGACGCGTAGAGGAGCCAGAGGTCCTCGTGCTGCTGGGGGAGACCAAGGATGAGTTCGGTGGTTCCATCTGGCAGCAGGTAAGCGCCCACGAGCAGGGCCATGCATCGAAGGACGGGCTCAATGGCCTGCCGCCACAGGTGGACCTGGCCAACGAGCAGCGTCTCGCGGACTTCTTCGTGGGCAATGAAGGCCTGACCGCCGCCCACGACATCTCCGAAGGTGGCCTCGCCGTCACCGCATTCGAGATGGCCAAGCGCAGCGGCGTAGGCCTGAGCCTGGATCTGTCCAAGGTTCACGAAGACGCCTTCGTGGCAGCCTTCTCCGAGTCCGCCTCCCGAGTGCTCGTGGCAACGACTGCTGACCGAGTCGACATGCTGCTGCAGCGCGCCGAGGAGTGCGGCGTGCCGGCCGTCGTCGTCGGCCAGACCACCGACAACGGTGAGCTGGAGCTGGGCGGCGAGTCCATCGCCGTTTCTGAGCTGCGTGAGGCCTGGGCTGCAACCCTGCCGGACCTCTTCGGCCACGCGGTCGGGGCAAACTCCGCGGTGGAGTAAACCACACGCACTGCAATCGGGCAGGGTTCTCGCCAAGGCGAGGCCCTGCCCGCGCTGTCTAATTGCTCCAATCAGCGTTGTAGACTATTAGCAATAGCTGCGTACGGGGCTGGGGAATAGAGATGGAAGACGTGAAGAGAGAAAGAACTTTGTATGTTTTTCTCGATGAGTCGGGGGATATGCAGTTTGGTGCAAAAGCCTCCACGCACTTCCTAATCACAGCATTTTGCACTTTCGATCCAGCAGGTACTGCGATGAGACTGCAAGCGCTGAAGTATGAACTTATGGCAGCGGGGAGCGAAGACCTTGAGTTTCATGCAACAGAGAATTCGAAAGGAACGCGAAAGCGGGTAATAGACCGAATTAATGAGCTCGATCGGTGCCGTGTCCACACGATTTGGGTGGATAAGCGAATGACGCATCCGACTTACCAGTCTCCACCGCAGCTTTTAGGGCTTTTTGCTGGTGCAATGGGGAAGTGGATTAATGCGGTGTGGGGAGACTCAGAGGTAGGTGAAGTAATCTTAATTTTCGACTCTGTTCTTACTGGCAAGGAAAGATCGGCGTTTGAAAAGAGGATAAAGCCTCTGTTGAAAGGTTTACAGCTAAAGTTTCGTGTGCTCTTTCATCCAGTAAAACAGGATTTGAACGGTCAGATTGCTGACTACTTTTCTTGGTCATGGTTTCAGAAAATGGAACGAGGCAAGGGACAGTACGTTCAAGCACTTTCGCGGCGGCACAATTGGGATCAATTCAATATGTTTTCGGCGGGAAAGACCTATTATTGGAGTGGTCCGGTCCGAAAATAAGCGACCGCCCCACCTACCGGCGTAAGCCGGAAAGCCTTCAGGGGCTCTTTCGGTGGGGCGGAACCTTTCGCCTTGAGTTTAGACCTTCATCGCGTGGGGAGGCAAGGGGGGTAATTTGGAAATGCCGGAGACGGGAGCGAGGGGCCGATCCCGCAGTGAGGCGGTAATCTCCTAGGAACCAACTACCTACGCGCCGATGGTGCGGGCGATGGTCTGGTCCCAACTCAGCTTCATTTGGTGGGAGAAGAGGCCGAAGGTGTGCGAGCCTTGGGGGCTGAAGTAACGGTTCACGCGCACCCCGGCGTTGCGGGCGTTGCGGGTGAATTCCTCCGAGCAGTGGTTGGCCACCATCTCTATCGCGCGGGGCCCGAGCCACTGGCTGGGCTTGTTCGTGCCATCGATGGGGCCCGGGGTGCCGGAGGCCGAGCCAACGAAGACCTCGACGTCGCGAAGGCGGCCGGGATTAGCGTTGGGATCGTGGTCGAACCACTGTGGGGAGCCCGGCAGGCCCCACGCATTGAAGGAGGATCCGCCGCCATAGGCGATCATCGCGGTGGAACTGGGGAAGCCAATCGCGCCGGGGCGCACCGGACAACCGGAGTAGGAGGCCGCGGCCTTGTAGCGCTGTGGGGCGTGGCCGGCGATGTCGAGTGCAGCACCGCCGGTGGAGGAAACGCCACCAATGGCATCGCGGCCGGTGCCGTGGAATTCTGCGTCGATCAGCGGGGGCAACTCAGTGGTCATGTAGGTGTTCCACTTGTTGACGCCCAAGATGGGATCCTCGGTATTCCAATCGGTGTAGAGAGAATAGGCACCGCCGAGTGGCATCACCACGTTGACGTTCTTGCCCACGGCCCATTGGCGAATATCGGTGTGCGTCATCCAGTTCATGCCCGCTTGGCCGCCCTCCACGCCGGGCAGCAGGTAGAAGGAGGGGCGCGGCTTATCACTCTCGGGGAGCAGGACGTTATTGGAAATCACCGCACGGTTGGCCGGGGACCACACGTCCACCACCCAGTGGTTGCCGCCCATGTGGCGCTGTGAGGTGATGAAAGGCTCGTCGCCCAGCCAGGGCTGCGGGTTGGTCACGCGCGAGGAAACCTCGCCGATCGTGCTGGACTGAGCGGAGGCGGAGCCGACGCCTGCCGGCGCCGCCCCCAGCGCCACCATGGCGGCTGCGAGCCACGCCGTGGTGCGGCGAGGAACTGAGACATAGGAAAACACAAATAGTGAAGTTTACTTTGTCGGCGCCTTCGAACTGCACATAGCGGCAGAAAACCTTGCGGTAACTTTCGCTTAGCCCTTGTCCGCTGCAGCGCCCCGCCGTATAGTTACGGGTACGTAAGTTTTGAGGGTGAATGCGTTATTCGCATGACCCGCATTTCAGACAAGGCAAGGGCCCTCACTATGAACGCACCCAGTGCTCACATATCCTCCCCGCAAGAGTTTCCAGTTGAAGACAGCTCTATGCGCGAACACAGCACGATGGAGCAGCTCATCCAGCGCACCTATTGGATGGCGGACCGTGGTCCGCGTCCGCTGACGCGCGGCTGGGGCCATTTCTTTGCCGCGATTGCTTCCCTCATCGCATCGACCGTCCTCATTACCTTTGGGTGGATGACGTTGCCGTGGTGGCAGGGTCTCGCGGTGACGGTCTATGGCGTGGGAGTGGTGGGGCTCTTTACGGTCTCGGCCCTGTACCACCGCTGGCCGTGGGTATCGATGCGCGCGGTGCAATGGTGGCGGCGTGCTGACCACGCGACGATTTCTGTGTTTATCGCGGCGACGTACACGCCGCTGTGCGCCATCGTGCTGGAGCCGACGCAGGCGCTATGGATGCTAACTGCGGCGTGGGTGGGCGCCATCATGGGCGTGGTCTTGAATTTGGGGTGGATCAATCATCCGCGGTGGTTGGATGTGGTGGTCTACCTCGTCCTGGGCTGGCTCATTCTGCCGCTGCTGCCAAACCTGTGGCAGTCCGCGGGGCCGGCTGTAGTGTGGCTGCTGTTCGCAGGTGGGGTGGTGTACTCGCTGGGTGCGTTGATGTACGGCTTCAAGTGGCCGGGGCGCAACGCGCGCTGGTATGGCTACCACGAACACTTCCACACCGCGACGATCGCCGCGGCGGTGGTGCACATGGTAGCCATCTGGATGGTTGTGGCGGGCTAGCCCTATACAGGGCTAGCGTTGTGGGGCTATTTACTCGGCATCGGTGAGATCTTCGGCGAGGGGGAATTCGAGAGCGACGTCTTGGCACAGAACGCGTGCTGTCGTCGAGCCATTCCACTCGGGATCAAAGCCCACGGCGCGTAGGGCCTCGACGAGTTGCTCGCCGACCTTGATGGTTGCTTCTTCGTTTTCCTCCATCGCGGAGAAACCGAAGTACAGCTCGCCGTCGTAAATAACTCGGCTGATGTCCTGTCGGTGGCAGTAGGCATAGCCGCTGCGGCCTTCTTTCTCAGCGAGCTTGGAGCCTACCCAGACGCCGTCTGAGAGATCCCAGGCCTCGTTGAACGTGAAGGAGATATCGCGCTGAGCAAGCTCCTCGCGCAGGGCTTCGAGGCGCTTAACATCCTCCGACTTTTCTGTGACCAGCCGGCCGTATTCTGCGGCGACTTCGTCGATGATGGTGTCAAAATCCTCTGGATAAGGTTCCTCGTAGCTGGCCTCCCATTCGGAGGGGTCATCGAGGACTTCAATGTAGTCGTTGTGGATGTCCTGGCGAGATTCGCCGTGGCAGAGGCGCAATGCGATGTCATTGCGAAGCGGACTTGGCTCAAGGAGATCATCGGCGGGTGGGAAGGAACTGGAGAACATCGGATGCTGTGTGGTCATAGCTCAGAGAGTAACCAGCCCCTATCGCTACTTTCAGAAAACTAGGGAGGGCACCCCGCCAGATGGCGAAAGTGCCCTCACTATGCGTGGAGTGACTAGACGTGGAGCGGATCCACTCCGGCCTCGGTCAGCATCGGGATGTTGTGTACCTCAGGCGGAACGCCGAAGGCATCGACGAGCACGACGGACCACGGTGCCAGCGAATCCACGAGGTCGTTGATGGCGGCGCGGGCGGCCTTGATCCGGCCTGCCGGGATCAGGTTGTGTTCCTGGTACCAGCCCGCGTGCTGGACCAAGGTGTCGAAGACGAAGAGGTGGCGCAGCTGCTCAAAGACCTGGCGTGCCAGCGAACCTTCCTCAAGACGCTCCTCTGCCTCAATCATGGCCTGGACCAACAAGGTATCCACGCGGGCCCAGCCGGCGGCGATGAGGTGATCCTGGCACTGATCCACGATGGCGGCGGCCTGCACCTTATCGGCCTTGCGGGCCGGCTGGATGCGGCGCACGAGGGAGAAGAGGATGGACTGGGCACGGTCGTCGATCAGCTTGGCCTGGTAGGTGGCGTCGAAAAGCGAAGCTTCGGAGGGGTTCACGCGGTCCACCAGGCCTTGCAGACGGGTGGTGAACCCGTAGCGGCGACGAACCACATCGGTGGCGGTGGAGGCCGCGTATTTCACGGTGTCCCACGGGCTCATGTCATTCATCGCGCGGCCGTAGGCGGTGAGCAGGTTCTTGCCCACCATCTGGATGAGCACGGTGTTATCGCCCTCGAAGGTGGCGAAGACATCGGAGTCAGCGCGGTAGGTAGTCAGGCGGTTCTCCGACATGTAGCCAGCGCCGCCGCAAGCCTCGCGGCATTCCTGGATGGTGCGGGTGGCGTGCTGGGTCTGCGCAGTTTTGATGGCCGCGGCCAGGGATTCCATCTCGCGGGAGGCGAACTTCTGCTCCTCGGTCGGCTCCGTCACTGACCAGGTGCCAGCCTCGTGCTGATCGTTTTGCTCCTGGTAGCGCTCCAGAATCTGGTTGTAGAGCAGGTGCAGCGCATAAGTGCGGGCCAACGGAATGAGCAGACGGCGGCGGTGCTGGCGGTGCTCGATGAGGCGCTTCTCAGCGCCGGTCGCGCCCTCAAACTGGCGGCGGCGGTTGGCGTAGCGGATGGCGATGTCCAGGGAGGCCTCGGTGGCCGCGCCCGCCGCACCGGAGACGCCGATGCGGCCGCGGATGAGAGTGCCCAGCATGGTGAAGAAGCGGGCATTCTTGGACTCGATGGGGGAGGAGTACTTGCCCTTCTCGTCCACATCGGCGAAGCGGTTGAGCAGGTTCTCGCGCGGCACGCGGACGTTATCGAAGCGCAGGGTGCCATTATCGACGCCCACCAAACCACCCTTGTGGCCATGATCGCCCAAGGTCACGCCCGGCAGCTCGTTGCCTTCTTCATCGCGGATGGGGACGATGATGGCGTGCACGCCGTGGGAGCGGCCATCGCTGTCAGGGGTGATGAGCTGGGTGAAGACGACTGCGGCGCGGCCATCCTTGGCGGCGTTGCCGATGTAGTTCTTCACCGCGGAGTCGGAGGGGGTGTTGATGACGAACTCGTTGGTCTCCGGGTCGAAGGTGGCGGTGGTTTCCAGGGACTGCACGTCGGAGCCGTGGCCGCGCTCGGTCATGGCGAAGCAGCCTGGCAGCTCCAGGCTGGCGGCTTTCTTGACCCACTCGAGGTGGCGTTCAGTGCCGAGCTGATCCAGGGCGCCGCCCCACAGGCCCCACTGCACGCCGGACTTGATGGCTAGTGAACCATCAACCCAGGCCAGGCCTTCCCGGGTGACGGTGGACAGGTTCGGCTTACCGGAACCGCCGTTGGCGCGGCGCAGGCCGTGGTTGAAACCGCCGAAGTCGCGGACCTTGGAGAGGTTGTCGAAGGTGTGCTGGCGCTGCTCCGCCATCGGCAGGTCCGGCTTCGGGAAGAGCGAAGGGTCGTTGAGGAAGGTGCGCAGCTCCTGGCGGAAGGCGGCGTGGGGGCCGTCGAGAAGCGCAGCCAGTTCTGTGGCCACTGAGGGCTTCGGGGTGGTGGGCAGGCGGTGTGGGCTGCGGGCCTCGGCCTTGGGGGCGTCGGTCGTGGCCTGGTTGCTGAGCTCCGGGGAGACGGATTTCGTGTCCGAGGAGGACTTGGTGAGTGCCATGGTGGGGTCCTTTCTGGGGAGGGAAGTTTCTTAACGCTCGACGATGGCTGCAACACCCTGTCCGCCGGCCGCACAGATAGAGACGAGGGCGCGCCCACCACCGTTTTCTTCGAGAATCTTGGCGGTAGTGGCGAGGATGCGGGTGCCGGTAGCGGCGAAGGGGTGCCCAGCGGCAAGGGAGGAGCCCTTGACGTTGAGCTTGGCGCGGTCGATGGGGCCCAGCGCAGACTGCAGGCCGAGGCGCTCGCGGCAGGAGGGCTCGTCCTCCCATGCAGACAGGGTGGCGAGTACCTGGGATGCGAAGGCCTCGTGGACTTCGTAGAAATCGAAATCCTGGAGGGTCAGGTTGTTGCGCTCCAGCAGGCGCGGGACCGCGTAGGTCGGGGCCATGAGAAGGCCATCGGGGCCGTGGACAAAATCGACCGCCGCGGTCTCGGAATCAACGAGGAAGGCGCGGGGCTCGATATTGTGCTCGGCTGCCCACTCCTCGGAGCTCAGCAAGGCGACGGAGGCGCCGTCGGTCAGCGGTGTGGAATTGCCCGCGGTCATGGTGGCCTGCGTGCCGTGCTGTTCGGCATCCCGCTTGCCGAAGACCGGCTTGAGCTTGGCTAGGGCCTCCAGGGAGGAATCCGGGCGCAGGTTGGTATCGCGGTTGACGCCGAGGAAGCCCGTGGTGAGGTCATCGAAGAAGCCCTCCTCCCAAGCCTTGTGGAGGTTCTGGTGGGAGGCGAGCGCCAGTTCGTCCTGGGCTTCGCGGCTGATGTTCAATTCGCGGGCGGTGATGGCGGCGTGATCACCCATGGAGAGTCCGGTGCGCGGCTCACCGTTCTGTGGCTGTTCCGGGGCCAGCTGCGAGGGACGGATAGAGCCGATGAGCTGGGCGCGCTGCGCAGCGGTCTTGGCGCGGGTGAGGTTGAGCAGCGTGTGGCGCAGCGTGTCATTGACGGCCAGCGGGGCATCCGAGGTGGTGTCCGTTCCGCCCGCGATGCCGGCGGAGATTCGGCCCTGGGCAATGGCATCGCCGACGTGGATAGCTGCCGCAAGAGAAGTGCAGCAGGCCTGTTGTACATCGATGGCGGGGGTCGTGGAGTCCAGGGCGGAGCCTAGGACGACTTCGCGGGTGAGGTTGAAATCGCGGGAGTGCTTGAGCACGGCACCCGCGGCGACGAGGCCGAGGCGTTCGTCGTGCAGCCCGTAGCGCGCCACGAGGCCGTCGAGCGCACTGGTGAGCATGTCTTGGTTGGACGCGTGAGCGTACTGCTTATTGGAGCGAGCAAAGGGAATGCGGTTGCCACCGAGGATGGCTACGCGGTGCGGGGGGTTGGTCATCAAAAACTCCTTCGCGAGTGGTCTGGTGCGAATCGCCCCAGTGGGAGGGGGTAGCAATCCCACCGCGCGTTTCGCATCACAACTAAGGTGATATTGTTAGTTCTATCACTCAATTAACGGGCCTTGCAACTAGCAAAATAATGCTCGCAAGGTTGTGAAGATCCCAGAAAGGAATGCGTCACCTTATGCCGCACGTCACCATTGCCGAGAAGCTCATCAACTCTCCGCTTGCCGCCAAAGCGGGTGTACCCCAGGGCCACCCCCTGCGCCGCCATAAAGTAGGCGAACCGGCGCTCGATGGCCCCATCGTCATTGGCGGCCAGGGACGCATCGCCGACTTTCTGCGCTCCCAGCTAGCCGTGGATTACCAGATCATCAACGCCACTGCGGAGGCCCCGCGCGCCGCCCTCGTCTTCGATGCCACCGGCCTAGAGACCCCCGAGCAGTTGCGCGAGCTGTATGACTTCTTCAACCCACAGATGCGAAACCTCCTGCCGTGCGCACGCCTCGTGGTTGTCGGCACCACCCCAGAGGCTGCAGATACTATCGACGGCCGGATTACCGCGCGCGCACTCGAAGGCTTTACGCGCTCCTTGGCCAAGGAGATGCGCAAGGGCGGCACCGTGAACCTGGTGTGGGTAGATCCTGCGGCCACCGCGGAGGTGGAGTCCACCCTCCGCTTCTTCCTCTCCGGGAAGTCGGCCTTCGTGGATGGCCAGGTGGTCCGCGTGGGCGCGGTGAGTGAGGGTTCCCCCGCACGCGGCGGTGAGTCAGCGAAGTGGGAGAAGCCGCTCGACGGGCGCCTCGCGGTGGTCACCGGTGCTGCTCGCGGCATTGGCGCTACCATCGCCGAGGTGCTGGCCCGCGACGGTGCCAGCGTCATCTGCATCGACGTCCCGCAAGCTAGCGAACACCTGGCGAAGACCGCGAACAAGGTCAAAGGCACCGCGCTGCCTCTCGACGTCACTGACCCTCACGCCGCGGACAAGATTGCCCAGCACGCGCAGGAACGCCACGGACGGGCCCTCGACGTCATCGTCCACAACGCTGGAATCACCCGCGACAAGCTGCTGGCCAACATGAACGAGGGGCAGTGGGACGCTGTCCTTGCTGTTAACCTGCTGGCACCGGTACGCATTACCGAAAACCTCCTCGAATCCGGAGCCCTCGCGCCGGGGGCGGCCGTGGTTGGTGTGTCCTCCATGGCCGGTATTTCCGGCAACCGCGGCCAGACCAACTACGCCACGACGAAGGCAGGCATCATCGGGCTCGTTGATTCCTTGCGCTCCGTCTTGGCGGAGAATGGCTCCACCATCAACGCTGTTGCCCCCGGATTCATCGAAACCGCCATGACTGCGGCGATGCCCACTGGGCCGCGCGAAATCGGCCGCCGCCTGAACTCACTGCAGCAAGGTGGTTTGCCTGTCGACGTCGCGGAGACCGTCGCCTTCTTTGCCGCTTCGGCCTCCGCCGCGGTGAGCGGCAACACCGTCCGCGTGTGCGGCCAAAACCTCATGGGAGCATAAATGAACGTCACCACACTCAACGAGATTCCTGACCTTCCCGCCCTTTACCGCTCACTCATGGTGGGCGCGGTGCCCATCCCCGGGCTGGGGGCCGGCAAGCGCAAGGTCGACGACCCGCAGACCGCCTACCGTGTCGAGGGGGTGCGCGTAAATACCGCGCACCTGGCCCGCTACTGCCAAGCCACGGGCCTGCGTCTGGGCAATGAGCTGCCCGCCACCTACCTGTATGCGCTGGCCTTCCCACTCGCAATCAAGGTGATGGCGGCACAGGACTTTCCTTTTCCCGCAGTCGGCGTGGTGCACTTGTCGAACCGCATCGAGCAGACCCGCCCGCTACGCGTCGACGAAAGTTGCGACATCTCCGTGCACGCGGAAAACCTCCGCCCGCACCGCAAGGGGCTGGTTATCGATATGGTGACCACGTACAGCGTGGGTGGTGAGGAGATCTGGCGCCAGACTTCGGTTTTCCTAGGCCAGGGCGCGAAATTCACCAAGGACACCCCGCGGCAGGTGCGAACGCGCCCGGAAGCCGAGCGCTTCCTCGAGTTTCCGGGTGATGAGGTAGGAACCCCCACGGCAACGCTGCGCTTTAGCCCCGAGAGCACCCGCGTTTATGCCGCGGCATCCGGCGATAAGAACCCCATCCACGTCTCCACCGTGGGCGCCAAGCTCTTCGGTTTCCCCGCGCCCATCGCGCACGGCATGTATACGCACGCCCGGATGTTGTCGGTGCTCGACGGCACCCTTCCAGGAGCTGTTCGCATCAGCGCGGACTTCTATAAGCCGGTTATTCTTCCGGCAACGACGGGCGTGTTTGTGGCTCCGAGTGTCGCCACAAACACTGGGGCCGGAGCGAGCGTCGCCACAAACACTGAGGTCGGAGCGCGCGACGTCACGTTGCGCAAAGCCAAGGATCCGAGCACCCTCCACGTGGCGTGCCGGGTTGAGCCTCTGAACTAGCTGCGTGGTGCTGGATTAGCCATAGGCTAATCCAGCGGCTAATCCACGTGCTGATGCTGTGGCGCCACCACCAGCGGCTTCGGGGAGTACTTGCCGCGCAAGCCACGAAGGATGCCGGCGTGCTCCCACAGGCGCTTGTCTTCTTCGGTGCGGGGGACAAACTGGCGGGCGGCGAGCGGCTGCCAGTCAGCGTCCATGCCCATGTAGGCCACAGTGGCGTGGATGGCGGTTTCTAGTTTCTCGCGGCCACCGCGCGGGTTACCCGAGCGGACGTGGATCGACATCTGCATCGAGCGGGTATCCGTGCGCATCATACGGGCATCCACCTCGATGAGGTCTCCAATATGGATAGGCCGGTAGAAGCGAATACCACCGGCATAGACCGCCACCGTGTGCTCGCCTGACCACTCCATGGTGCAGGCAGCGCCGGCCTCATCAATCCATTCCATGGCCGTACCGCCGTGGACATTGCCGCCCCAGTTGACGTCGGTCGGCTTTGCCAAGAAGCGGGTGACCATTCGAGGGGCATCGGAAGGGCCATCATAAGTCTGCTTTTCCATCTCCGCTTCGATGGCTTGGCGCAGCTCGATGCGGGATTCCGCGGCTTCCCACACGCGTTGGTGCTCCACGGTGTCCGGAACCAGCGGCGGCACGGCGACCGACTTACCGGTTTCCGTGTCCTTGGCCACGAAGATGACGAGGCAGTCGCACGCGCGAGTAAAAATGCCATCGCGCGGGTCGGCGGAAAGCACCTCGTTGACGATGTGCATGGAGGAGCGCCCCGTCATCGCGATGCGCGACCGCACCTCCACGAGGTGGCCTGAGGGGATGGGGCGCGTGAAGTGAATATGGCCCACGTAGGCAGTCACGCAGTAGGTACCGGACCATTGAACCGCGCACGCATAGGCGGCCTTATCGATCCATTCCAGGACGCGGCCGCCGCCGATGCCCTGGGCGCCGGCGATGGTGAGATCGGTGGGGGCGGCCATAAACCGCAGGGTGAGGGAAGGGGACTTCTCGTGGGGAACGGACATCTTTTCTTCCGACGAGCTTGATGGCATGGTTGGTGACATGGATAACAAAGTATCAGGGAGCGTGGTGACCAGATGAAGAAGGCCGTTGATGCCGCCACGGCCCGCGCCGCCGTCGAAGCAGTGGCGGAGTGGATCCACGATCCTCAAGGGGTGGAAAAACCAGGTCGCGCTGCGCTTGCGGCCGCTACACGCACCACGGCCCGCCTGGTGGAGGCAGACGCGCCGGGCCACTCCGTGGAGCTGCGGGTCCCCCCATTCGTGGCAGTGCAGTGTATCGCCGGGCCTCGCCATACCCGGGGCACCCCTCCGAACGTGGTGGAGATGGATCCCCTGACGTGGCTGCAGCTGGCTACGGGTGCCATGGGGTGGGAGCAGGCGCTTGGCGACGGCCGTGTGGAAGCCTCCGGCTCCCGTGCCCACGAGATTGCTGCCTACTTGCCCGTGATTCCGTTAGTTTTCACTGGCCGGAACGGCTAGGATTAGCGCCGTGGTAGCTGAACACGTCCAGAGCATGACTAAGCCCCTGTCGACGGATCCCAGCCTGGATCCGGAGCCCCGCGAAGAATGCGGAGTTTTCGGTGTCTGGGCACCAGGCGAAGAGGTTTCCAAGCTAACCTACTTTGGCCTCTTTGCCCTCCAGCACCGTGGCCAGGAGGCCGCGGGCATCGCGGTGGGGGATGATGACCGCATCGTGGTCTTCAAAGACATGGGCCTAGTGTCCAATGTCTTCGATGAATCCATCCTGACCTCTCTGCACGGAAACGTGGCTGTTGGCCACACGCGGTATTCCACCGCGGGCGGCAAGGAATGGTCGAATGTGCAGCCGATGTTTGGGACGTCGCCCAGCGGCGTCGACATTGCACTCGGCCACAATGGCAACTTGGTGAACTACGTGGAGCTGCGCGCCGAGGCCGTGGAACGCGGGCTCATCAAGCCGCACGAAGAATCCGTCTCTGACTCCATGTGCCTGTCCATCTTGTTGGCGGATGGTGTCAACGAGAATAATTCAGTCTTCGACTCGGCACTGCAGCTGTTGCCCAGGGTCAAGGGGGCATACTGCCTGACCTTTACCGACGGTCACACGCTGTATGCCGCCCGCGATCCGCACGGCGTGCGTCCGCTCGCCCTCGGCCGCCTTAGCACCGGCTGGGTGGTGGCGAGCGAGACCTGCGCCCTCGATATCGTGGGCGCGCAGTTCATCCGGGAAATCGAACCGGGCGAACTCGTCGCTATTGATGAGACCGGTATTCGCTCCGAGCGCTTCGCGGAGACCAAGCGCCACGGCTGCGTCTTCGAATACGTCTACCTGGCGCGGCCGGATACGAACATCAAAGGCCGCTCCGTCAATGCGACGCGTGTGGAAATTGGGCGTCGTCTAGCGCGCCAGTACCCAGCGCCCGACGCGGACATGGTGATCCCCGTTCCCGAGTCCGGCAACCCGGCCGCGGTGGGTTATGCCCGCGAATCTGGGCTGACCTTCGCGCATGGCTTGGTCAAGAATTCCTACGTGGGCCGCACCTTTATCCAGCCCACGCAGTCTCAACGCCAGATGGGCATCCGCCTCAAGCTCAACCCGTTGCGCGAGGTCATTGACGGCAAGTCCATCGTGGTGGTGGATGATTCGATCGTCCGCGGCAACACGCAGCGCGCCCTGATCCGGATGTTGCGGGAAGCCGGCGCTGCCGAGGTCCACGTGCGCATCGCCTCCCCGCCGGTAAAGTGGCCGTGCTTCTACGGCATCGACTTCGCCTCCCCGGGTGAACTGATTGCTAATGCCAACCCCTCCGATGACCCGGAGGAAGTGGCGCAGACCATCTGCACGGCAATCGGTGCAGATTCGCTGGGCTTCGTCTCCACCGATGAGATGGTGGCGGCCACCGAGCAGCCCCGCAGCGAATTGTGCTGTGCCTGCTTCGATGGCGAGTACCCGCTTGGACTGCCCGCCGGAAACCCCAATGCTGAGGCCGTGCGTACCCTGCAGGGCTCGACGACAACTAACGATTAAGGACTAAGTCACTCATGAGCGAGAACACGTATGCTGCCGCCGGCGTCAACATTGAGGAAGGCGACCGCGCAGTTGAGCTAATCACCCCGCACGCCAAGCGTGCCTCCCGCCCGGAGGTCATGGGCGGGCTGGGCGGTTTCGCCGGCCTGTTTAAGTTGGGCGAGTACAAGGAGCCGGTCCTCGCGGCCGGGTCAGACGGCGTGGGTACCAAGCTGGCCGTGGCTCAAGCCATGGATAAGCACGACACTATCGGCATCGACCTGGTTGCCATGTGTGTTGATGACCTCGTCGTATGCGGCGCCGAGCCGCTCTTCCTTCAGGACTACATCGCCGTGGGCGAGGTTGTTCCGGAAAAGGTCGCGGACATTGTCAAGGGCATTGCTGAGGGCTGCGTGCAGGCAGGTGCAGCGCTGCTGGGTGGCGAGACCGCTGAGCACCCAGGCGTTATGGGCAAGGATGAGTACGATGTTTCCGCCACCGCGGTCGGTGTGGTGGAGGCCGATGAGCTCCTCGGCCCCGACAAGGTACGTGACGGCGACGTCCTTATCGCTATGAAGTCCTCTGGCCTGCACTCCAATGGCTACTCCTTGGCACGCTACGTGCTGCTGGAGCAGGCCGGCCTGCCGCTGGACGGCTACATGGAAGACCTGGGCCGCACCCTCGGTGAGGAGCTTTTGGAGCCTACCCGCATCTACGCCAAGGACTGCCTGGCGCTGGTATCTGAGTGCGCGGTGTCGACCTTCTGCCACGTCACCGGCGGTGGCCTCGCGGGCAACCTCGAGCGCGTGATCCCGGAGGGCCTGACCGCTGAGGTTAATCGCTCGACGTGGACTCCGGGCCAGATCTTCAAGACCATCTCCTCCGTGGGCAAGGTTGCCCTCGAGGAAATGGAGAAGACGTTCAACATGGGCGTTGGCATGATCGCCGTCGTTGCGCCGGAGGACCGTGAGCGTGCGTTGGCCATGATGACCGCCCGCCACGTTGAGGCATGGGAGCTGGGCACCGTCCGCGTCGCCGAAGAAGGCGAGCCGCGCGTCCTCATGACCGGTGAGCACCCTGGGTTCTAGGTTCTGAAGAAAGGAACAGGGCCGGAGGCGCCCCTCACTAAGAGGGGAGGCATCTCCGGCCCTTCGCTTACGTGCTGTGCATGTACAGAATGGGGAAGTGATTCGCGCGCTTAGCGCTCCTCGGAATCATCCTCATCCCACTCGTCCGAGTCCCAGCGATCCGCATAGTCCTCGTAATCCGCGTACTCCGAGTATTGATCCTCGTCCTCATCGCTGGAGCGCTTGGAGTTCTGTGAGGCGAGTTCACGCTGGAGCGAATCCAGATCCATCTCGGGCGAATTGTACTTCAGCTGGCGTGCAACTTTGGTCTGCTTTGCCTTGGCGCGTCCGCGTCCCATGTGCATGACCCCCTTGAGGTGTGTAGGGCGGTCCAGGGATTCTTGGCCGCCCCATCGTCTTAGTCAGATATGTGTATGTTCCTGTAAGACACCATAGCCTGTGTGACGAAAAAATTCCGAACTACCCCCTAGCGGTGTGCTGAAAAGTGCTCCACCCTGCGGCAAACAGTCCATTGTGTAATACGCCACTATTTTCCGCGCAGGCGATCCACAGCGGCACGGCCGGCCTTCGGGCCCTCATCGACAGGGATGGAATCCGGCTCGATCGATGCTGCTACCGGACCAATGGCCAGCTCTCCATGGTCGAGGGCGCTGCGCTTTACTAGACCAAGTGCGATGGGGCCATACTCACAGTCCTCCACCACGGTGCCGAGCCTGCCCACGCGACGCCCGCCCGACGTGATATCCGCTCCGCTCTTCGGTTGCTCCGGGGCGGAGCCGTCGAGGTAGAGCAGCACCAATAAACGGGGAGAGCGCCCAAGGTTTTCTACGCGCGCGACGGTCTCCTGCCCGCGGTAGCAGCCCTTGTCCAAGTGAACGAACGCGGGCTGCTCCTCGCTGCGCCGGATCCAATGCGGAACCTCGTGGGCAATAGTCTTTGCATCGAGATCTGCAGCTAGTTCGGGCTCGCGTGCCCGCACGCGCTCGGCGGTAAAAGCCATGAGCCCCGCTAAGCTTCCGCCCTGGGCCTCCAACTCTTGCACCGCTGCGTCTAGTTTGTCCCGCGGCACGAGGAAATCCTGGCGCGGGCAGCCCGGCCAGTGCACGGGCCTTTCCACCAGAGCTGTGGAAGGTTTGTCCAGCGCTTGACCGAGGACGCTGATGACCGCCACGTCTACTTCCTCTACGGTGACCTGGGACCAGAACACCATGGCGGTGAGGAAATCCCGCAAAGACTCGAACTGCGCCGCCGGCACATCGAGGTAGAAGGTTTCCCCGTCGAAAGATAGATCCATGTGGTGCAGGACGTGGCCCTGAATATTGAGGTCAAGGGCACCTGCGGAAAAGCCGGCGTCCACGTCATCGAGCTTTTGGCTCAGGAGGTTATGCAGGAAGGCCTGGGCATCGGGCCCAGAAACCGCGATGACGCGGCGATGGGAGCGGTCGATGACGGCTGAACCTGTTTCCACCGCGCGCTGTTCGACGAGGGGGTTGCCGTAGTGCCAGGGGACCCCGGAGACATCGACGAGCGTGGTGCCCTGGAACTCAGCGGCTCCGGGCCGGGAAAGAAGTGGCGAAGAGTAACTCACGCCCTCCGATGGTAGGGCATAATCGGGGCTATGAGCCTTCAGCGCAGAAAAGAGCCGGTCATCTACGTCGTGGAGCCGTTTGGGGGATCGGTGCGGCGCCACATGCCGAACCTACCGTTGGTCTACTGGGATGATGCCGCGGTCACGCGCGGAGACGGGATTTTTGAATCCCTTCTAGTGCGTGATGGCAAGGCGGCGAACCTTCCCCGCCACGCGGAGCGCTTCCGACACTCCGCCCAGGCTCTGAATTTGCCGGAGCCGCCGATGCACAAGTGGGAGGAAGCCACCGCGTTGGCTATCGCCGACTTTTATGGTCCCGCCGGCGCGGGGGACACGGGTGGCTCGCCGCTCGAAGCCAAGTGCACGTGGACCTATACCCGCGGCCGGGCCTCCACCGGGGTGCCCACGGCCTGGGTTGCGGTTCAGGAAATCCCGGAGGATGTGGTGGCGCAGCGCGCGAAGGGCGTCAAGGTCATGAGTACGCCGCGATTGTGGCAGGTGGCGGAGGAGCTGCCGGCCAAGACGTTGAACTATGCGGCAACCATGGCCACGCTGCGGCTGGCCCGCGAGCGCGGATTTGATGATGTGATCTTTACCGACCCCGACACGGGGCAGGTCTTGGAGGGGGCTACCTCAACCGTGGTGGCGGTTAAGGGAACCAAGCTGCGCACCCCCGCGGGTAAGGGGATACTCCCCGGAACCACGCAGGCCGCGCTGTTTGAATACGCCTCAGAACAGGGATATCGCTGCAAGGCGAAGGAGCTCAACCTGAGCTACCTCGAGGAGGCTGACTCGGTGTGGCTGGTCTCCTCGGTGCGCACAGCGGTGCGGGTGACGCGCCTCGATGACACGAAGCTCAAGGCGCCGGCGAACGCAGAAGAAATACGCGCGCTGATCGACGCCGCCCTGGCCCGCTAGATTCCCTTATGCGGCTAGCTCGCCTGCTAGCTAGCCTGCTACGCGGGTGAGCTCGGCGGACATGAAGGGGCGCATCTCGCCGTCGACAAGCCGCTCATCGACCCAGCCCAAGTTGTTGTTCGGCATCAGGCCGTACATGCGCTTGCCGGGGCCGAGGTTGGCGGGGCCTGTCTCCGTCACCATGGTGGAGGCGGACTCCAGCTGCCAAGCGCGCTCGTTGAACAGGGAGCCGTAGAAGATCTCGTTGACACCATTGGAGGAGGTGTAGGTCATCTCAATCTCGTCCTTGAGAGAGATGCGCCAGAATCCGGATTCGCGCACGTCCGGGCCCGCCGGGTTGCCCTCGGAATCGATCTTCCAGGTGCGGGAGGTGTAGGTCAGGTAGTTCTCACCGTCGTGGGCGATGATGAGCTGCTGGCCAAAGGCGTACTGCTCGCCGTCGGCGCTGTGGGCCTGGCCTTCGCCCTGCCACACGCCGACGAGGGGGAGAAGCCCCAAGAGTCCATCGTGCAGCGACGGACCCTGACGCAGGTTTGCCGTCTCATCGGGCAAAGGATTCTCTGCTACATCAACGGTGGGGATGTTGCGGGAGGCAGCATCCTTCCATGCTTCCGCGGCTTGGTTGACGGCTGCGTTGCCATCAATCTTGCCGTTCTCCGGCTGGGTGTTTTCCGGGTGATTCTCATTATTCGTCTGTTCGCTCATGCTGCCCCAGCGTAGTCGTGGGGGCGCCGCGGAAACCACTAGGCTCCAGTAGTCTAGGGGGTCATGCGCGCATTGCTGATCTCAAACCCGAACTCCACGAGCCAGAATTCGGCCCTTTTCCGTGAGGTTCTGCCCGTCATTCGGGACGTGGAGGGGCTGCAGCTGCTTGCTCGCTTTACGCATTATCCGGGGCACGCGGAGGATATAGTGCGGGGCATGACCAGGGAAGACTTCGATGTCATCTTGGTTTTCGGGGGAGATGGCACGGTGAACGAAATTGTGAACGGGCTGTTGGGCCCCGCAGATTCCGCGGAACGTCCCAGCCCCCAGGACATTCCGGCTCTCGCGGTGATTCCCACGGGCTCCGCCAACGTCTTCGTCCGCGCCCTCGGCTTCCCCAATACTCCAGTCGAGGCAGCACACGTGCTGGCTCGGATGCTGGAACGCAATACGCGCCGCACCGTGTCCTTGGGAGTGTGGAATGACCGATGGTTCGCGGTTAATGCTGGTTTCGGATTGGATGCCGACGTGCTCGCTCGCGTGGACCGTGCTCGGGAAATGGGCTTTGCAGCTACCCCGTTGCGCTATTTGGCCGTGGCCTTTCAGGCCTATCAGCGCGCCCGCATTCGCCCACCGCGCATTAGCGTGCGTGCGCGCTCCGGCTCGGGAGACACCTTCTCGGCTGATGACGTGCCCGTCATGTTCACCTCGAATACCAACCCGTGGACCTTCCTCGGACCGCTGCCGGTGGTGACGAATCCGCGCAACTCTTTCGACCAAGGCCTTGGCCTCTTCGGGGTGTCAGACCTCGGTGGCATTGATGGTCTTGTGGGCGTGCTCCACCTCTTGGGCGTGGATCACCGCCACTGGCTGAATAAGGTCACGGATGCCCGAACGCTGCACTTTGAGGATGCCGTCGAGGTGGATTTGGTGTGCCCGAAGCCGCACCGCTTCCAGGCAGACGGAGAGTCGGAGGGAACCTTCACGGAGGTGCATCTGGAATCGGAGGCGGACGCGTTGGAAGTCTTCGCTCCTACCGATCCGGCCCCGCCCATACACCGCAACGTCCGCAGGATCCTGCGCGACCTCGTTCGCATCAACTAGTTTTGGCGCCAACTCGGCGGCGTCGTCGGTGCGCTGCCTACTTCGTTGGCGGTGTCCTGTGCCTTTTGCGCTGCATCCTCGACGGCCTTTTCCGCCGTCGCACGGCTTTCGAGCGGGGAGAGCTGCGCCGTCTTCAAAGTGATGTTGCGGCGCTGCACCTCGAACGTAATGGAACCGCCGTGCAGCT
Source organism: Corynebacterium sp. Marseille-Q2823 (assembly GCF_903645345.1). NCBI lineage: Bacteria > Bacillati > Actinomycetota > Actinomycetes > Mycobacteriales > Corynebacteriaceae > Corynebacterium > Corynebacterium sp. Marseille-Q2823. Next base: position 77,093 of record NZ_CAHJXS010000003.1, read on the forward strand.
TCACGGAGGTGGCCTGGGCAGGCAACGGTAGTTGACGGGTATCCAAGACCAACCCGAATGCTTTCTTGAGGCGCTCATCATCGGTCCCGTAGACGCTCATGCGAAATTCCGGCCCAACGAGGCGCAACGTTACCGTCGCCGTGGACTTGGTGGTGTCTCCCGGCAGCGTGCCGGTGAGCTCCGCTTCGGCAGACGGGCCGCCGGTGGGGGACATGTCATCTGGGTTGGCGATGGATAGGTCCGTAATGCGCAGCAGGCGGCCGAGGGCTACTCCGTCGATGCTAATGCTGCGCGTGTAAGTGGAGACCGGTGCACCTTCTAGGTCCCCGCTGAAGAGCTGTTCGGGACGAATGGTGATATCGCGCAGCGTCGTGGAGGCGTTGACCATCCCGAGCTTGGGCACCTCCACGTCGGAGGAGTTGACCTCGAGGTAAGGAACCTCTTTGGTCAGAGCGCCGAGGGTAAAAGGAACACCGCCGATGTACACATTGGGGCTGTTTTCCAGCTGGGAACTGGCTTTCGCCTTCTGCGCCACGGTGTGCTCGGCATGCATCGCCACCGCGGAATCCGCCAACCATGCGGTCAGGACCACTCCCGCGACGGCGGCGAGTCGGACGACGGTGCGGCTGAGATAGATGACGGTCACCCTTCTATTACTACCGCACGTAAGCTGGGAAACATGAATATTGAGACCCTTACCCTGCCGCAGAATCCGGATTTGGCACAGCGCGTGGAGGAGCTGGCCACACGCGCCGAAACGCACGATGGTTATGCGCCGTTCTCCGAGCAGTTTATGGTCGGCCTGCGAGATGGTCGCCTTGGGCACCGCCACCTGCTTGCAATCGAAGACGGTGAGATAGCAGGCGTGGCTGCCGTCGAAGGGCAGACGGTAGAGCTCGTCGTCGACGTCGAACACCGCAGGCGCGGGGTGGGGCAGGCGCTTGTCGACGCCCTCCCGACCTCCCCCCAGATCTGGGCACACGGCAACCTCCCAGCAGCGCAAGCGTTGGCGAAGCGCAATGGGATGGACGTCGTCAGGCGCTTGCTCGTGATGGCTATTGAGGGCCGGGACCTACGCGCGTCGGAGGAAGCGTCCGCAAAGGTTAAAGGCTTAGAGATCTGCACGTACACGGAGTCGGTCGAGCGTTTCGGGCGCGAGCACGTCGAGGCGGAGTGGTTACGAGCCAACAACGAGGCTTTTTCCTGGCACCCAGAGCAAGGTGGGTGGGACCTAGAGCGCCTACACCGTGGGATGGAAGCCGAATGGTTCGACCCGGCCGACGTGCTCTTCCTGTGGGATTCGCACGGTGGTGCACACAGTACCCCAACAATGGCCGGCTTTCACTGGCTGAAATGGCATGAGGAGGACATACCAGCCTTCGGTGAGGTCTATGTTGTGGGGCTGAGCGAGGACTATCGCGGGCGCGGGCTCGGTGGCCCGTTGCTCACCGCTGGCTTACAGCGCATGGTGACTAAAGGTGCGGACAAGGTCATCTTGTACGTCGAGGCGGACAATGAGCCGGCAGTAAAGGCCTATGAGAAGCTCGGCTTTGGTACTGCGGAGGAGCACTGCGTCTGGGCGAAAAGTGACTAGTCTCACCGCCTTTTGGTACAAGTTAACCGATTGTTCACCTCTTGATCCCTGTGGGGTTAACCCTCCGCATATAGCTTTACTTCCCGTGAGTTAATCGCGCTTGCCTTTGGAGAGGGTTTGGGGCGATTTCCTCGAAAAATCATTCTCTTGTATCCGTACCGGAAAGGTTCCCCGTGATTCGCAACTTCAAGCGCACTGCCGCTATCTTCGGCATCGTCGCCGCCACCTCCACCGCTCTCGTTGCCTGCTCCGAGTCCAACGAGTCTGATTCCGCCGATGGCGGCTCCGACTCCGTAGAGGTCTCCGGTGACCTCTCTGGTGAGGGCGCTTCCTCCCAGAAGTCCGCAATGTCTGTCTTCGAGAAGGCCTTCCTGAACGAGTACCCGGATGCTAACTTCTCCTACACCTCCTCCGGTTCCGGCGCTGGTGTGAAGGCCTTCAACGGTGGCACCGTTGACTTCGCTGGTTCCGACTCCGCCCTGAAGGAGGACAAGGGTGAGGTTGAGGCTGCTAAGGAGCGTTGCGACGGCAACGATGCATGGCACCTGCCGACCACCATCGGCCCGGTTGCTATCGCCTACAACCTGGGTGACACCGAGGTCAACCTCTCCACCGACACCCTGGCTAAGATTTTCAAGGGCGAGATCACCAAGTGGAATGATGACGCCATCAAGGCTGAGAACGAGGGCACCGACCTGCCGGACAAGAACATCACCGTTATCTTCCGCTCTGATGAGTCCGGTACCTCCGACAACTTCCAGAAGTTCCTGACCGCCGCTACTGGCAACTGGGACAGCGAGGGCAAGCAGTTCCCGGATGCTGTTGGTGAGGGCGCTAACGGTTCCTCCGGTGTGGCTGACCAGGTCGCTTCCATTGAGGGTGCTATCACCTACGTTGAGGCTGGCTACGCTCACCAGAAGGAAGCCGATGGCGTCAAGATTGCCAAGATTGACTTCGGCAACGGCCCGGTTGAGCTCAACGCTGAGTCCGTCGGTGTTGCTCTGGACCACCTTGCTTTCAAGGACACCGGCTCCGAGCACGACATGGTCGTTGACTCCGACAAGCTCTTTGCTTCCAACGACGAGGGCGCCTACCCGCTCATCCTGACCACCTACAACATCGTCTGCTCCGCTGGCTACGATGAGGAGACCTCCGCTCTGGTGAAGGCATTCTTCAACACCGTTCTGGACAACCAGACCGATGAGCTGGAGAACGCAGGCTTCATCCCGGTTGCTGGTGACCACCTCGAGCGCCTGAAGGCAGCTGTCGACGCTATCCAGTAAGCGCGTTAACTGCGGGCCTTAGTGCCGTAGTTGCCGTTTAAATACACACTTCCGCCCCCAATCCGCCGTTAACGAGCGCTTTGGGGGCGGTAGCGTGTCCCGCATTTTCATTGATCCCGTTGAAAAGGATTCCCTAGTCTCATGGCAGACAATAATCTCACCACAGCGTCATCCGCGAGGGAGGATGCCGTTTCGGCGATTCGTCCTAGCGTGCATGCATCCGACGCAGGCGCTGCCCCTACCCCAGCCGTTAAGACGGGCGTCAAGCGCCCGGGCGATCGTGTCTTTGAATTCCTGTCCACTGCGTCCGCCACGCTGATCACGGTGATGATCGCTGCCATCGCAGTCTTCCTTGTGTGGCAAGCGGTTCCCTCCCTTGCCGTCAATGAGGGCGGCATCGTAGGTTTCTTCACCTACGGCGAGCGTTGGGAAACCACCGATACCGACGCAATGAAGTTCGGTATTCCCACCATGTTCGGCCACACCGTGCTGATTTCCATCGTGGCTCTCATCATCGCGATGCCGGTGGCACTCGGTATTGCTATCTTCTTGTCCAACTACGCACCGGCCAAGCTGGTGAAGCCGCTGGGCTTCCTCGTCGACATGCTCGCTGCCGTGCCGTCCATCGTGTACGGCCTGTGGGGCTGGCAGGTTCTCGGCCCCGCATTGTCCGGCTTCTACACGTGGCTGCACTCCTGGGCAGGTGGCTTCTTCCTGTTCAAGGTCTACGACAACTCCCCGCACTTTGCGACGGGCCGCAACGTCCTCACCGGTGGCATCGTTCTGGCAGTAATGATCCTGCCGATCATCGCCGCTACCGCCCGCGAGGTCTTCGTGCAGACCCCTCCGGGCCAGATCGAGTCTGCCTTGGCGCTCGGCGCCACCCGCTGGGAAGTCATTCGTATGACGGTCCTTCCCTTCGGTATGTCCGGCTATATTGCCGGCTCGATGCTGGGCCTGGGCCGCGCGCTGGGTGAGACCATGGCGCTTTACATGGTTGTCTCCCCGTTGGTCGACTTCCGCTTCTCGCTGTTCGATGGCGGTACCACCTTCGCCACCGCCATCGCCTTGGCGGCCGCGGAGTTCGGTAATGAGATGCGTGCCGGCGCCTACATCGCTGCAGGCCTCATGCTGTTCCTTCTGACCTTCGTGGTCAACGCAATTGCCCGTTCCATCGTGAAGAGCAAGTAAGGAGGGAACAGAGATGACTACGACTACAACCTCTAACTCTGTCCCGGCTTCTTCCGGCCCGACCTTCCTGGATATTTCCTCGAGCCGTAAGACCACCAACAACATCGCCACCGCTCTCGTGTGGGCGACGATGATCATCGCCATGATTCCGCTGCTGTGGGTCCTCTTCGAGCTCATTGTTCGCGGTTCCGGGGCTGTCCTGAGCCCCGAGTGGTGGACCGAATCCCAGCGCGGCATCCTGGATACTGAAGCCGGCGGTGGTGCACTGCACGCCATCATCGGTACGTTCGTTCAGACCATCATCGCGACCGTTATTTCGGTTCCGATTGGTATCTTTACCGCGATTTACCTTGTGGAGTACTCCCGCGGTGGCCCCCTGAGCCGCCTCACCACCTTCATGGTGGACATTCTGTCCGGTGTGCCCTCCATCGTGGCCGCACTGTTCATCTTCGCCATGTGGATTACGCTGTTCGGCTTCAAGCGCTCCGGTATGGCTGTGGCACTGTCCTTGGTACTCCTGATGATTCCGATTGTGGTCCGCAATACGGAGGAGATGCTCCGTGTGGTCCCCATGGACCTGCGTGAGGCTTCCTATGCCCTAGGTGTACCGAAGTGGAAGACCATCGCCCGCATTGTTCTGCCGACCGCTCTTTCCGGCATCGTCACCGGCATCATGCTCGCCGTGGCCCGCATCATGGGTGAGTCCGCGCCGGTGCTGGTGTTGGTGGGCTCTACGTCCTCCATCAACTGGGATGCGCTCAAGGGCGCGCAGTCCTCGCTGCCGCTGATGATGCTGGATATGTACAAGTCCGGTGCTGATCCGGCTGTCTTGGACAAGCTGTGGGGCGCCGCCCTCACGTTGGTTGTCCTCATCGCGATTCTCAATATCGGCGCGCGCGTCGTTTCGGCGAAATTCTCCGTCAAGAAGTAACCGTATTCACTTTCCACCTACCCCCAATAGGAGCACTACTCATGTCCAAGCTTGAGCTCAACGACGTGAACATCTACTACGGTGACTTCCACGCCGTACAGAATGTCAACATGCAAATTCCGGCGAAGGCCGTCACCGCCTTCATCGGCCCCTCCGGCTGCGGTAAGTCCACCGTTCTGCGCACCCTGAACCGTATGCACGAGGTCATCCCCGGTGCCTACGTCAAGGGTGAGATCCTCTTGGATGGACAGAACATCTACGGCTCCAAGGTTGACCCGGTGTCTGTCCGCAACACCATCGGCATGGTATTCCAGAAGGCCAACCCGTTCCCGACCATGTCCATCGAGGACAACGTTGTCGCCGGCCTGAAGCTGTCCGGTGAGAAGAACAAGAAGAAGCTCAAGGAAGTCGCCGAGAAGTCCCTGCGCGGCGCTAACCTCTGGGACGAGGTGAAGGACCGCCTGGATAAGCCGGGCGGCGGCCTGTCTGGTGGTCAGCAGCAGCGCCTGTGCATCGCCCGTGCGATTGCCGTGGAGCCGGAGGTTCTCCTCATGGATGAGCCGTGCTCGGCGCTGGACCCGATTTCCACCCTGGCTGTTGAGGACCTCATCCACGAGCTGAAGGAAAACTTCACCATCGTTATCGTGACCCACAACATGCAGCAGGCAGCCCGCGTGTCCGATAAGACTGGTTTCTTCTCTCTAGAGGCCACCGGCAAGCCGGGCCACCTCGTCGAGTTCGATGACACCACCAAGATCTTCGAAAACCCGTCCAAGAAGGACACCGAGGATTACATCTCTGGCCGCTTCGGCTAAATGCCACTAGTGCCCAAAGCCGGCGCCCTCTCTCACCTGTTTAAGGTCTAGGAGAGGCGCCGGCTTTCTTGTGCTTTGGATCGAGCCGGGTGGATCACCCACGCCCACACGCCTGCCTAGTTGCGGAATTGGCGCTCGAGCTCCGCCATGCGGGCTTCCATCTCGGCGTCGCGCTGCTCCTGGTCGCGCTTGCGCATATAGCGATCCGGGTCCAAGCCCGTGGCCAGGTAGATGATGCGCCCGGCAGCGGCGGCACAATGATCTGCGAATCGCTCGTAGTAGCGTGACAGCTGCGAAGTCTCCACGGCTTGGCGCACCGTTCCCTTCCACTCCCGCTGGGTCAGCATGCGCAGCAGGTGATGGTTGATGTCATCCACGGCATCGTCATCTTCGGTCAGGCGCAGCGCGAGCTCCGGATCGCGGGTGATGAGGATGTCTTTGAGCCCTGCAGACATGTCGAGGACGAGGCGGGTGTACTCCTCGAAATAGCCCATGATTTCTGCCGGTACAACCGGCTCTGGGTGGCGGCGACGCGCGCTCGTTGCAATGTGCTGGGATAGGCGGCCCATGCGGTAGAAATCTTCCACAATATAGATGGAGGAGATCACTTGGCGTAGGTCCTTGGCCATAGGGTTCTCCAAGGCCAGAAGGGACACCGCACGGTCTTCACAGCGCGTGCGGACCTCATCCAGTTCATCGCGCAGCGACACGGCCTCCTCAGCTGGTTGCAGGGAAGCCTCGATTAATGCCTGGGAGGCAAGAGTCATCAACCTATGGACGGTCGTGCTCATGATGATCAGATCATGGGCAAAGTTATCCAACTGTTCACGGTAAGCTGCGCGCATGCCACGTACTTTAGCCCAACTATTGGTCTAGTGCCTGTCGGGCAACACGATCAAGGCAGGTTCTGCTCCTAGCCTCCGGAGTGCATGATCTCCGCGCCTTCCGGAACCGTGGCATCTTCCGGATCATCGAGCCACCCTTCGGGCAGGACCACCTTGGCGGGTGAACCCTGGCGGCCGCGGGCGCCATCGGCGTCGTCGGCAAGCGCGGGCGAGTCCGCCCACGGCGCCAATAGCTCGCGCAGATCCTCCAAGGAATTGACGCGAGAAAGCCCCGCGCGTACCTGGCCGCCCACCGGAAAGCCTCGGAGGTACCACCCAATATGCTTGCGAATATCGCGGCTGGCCTGGCGCTCGCCTTCGTGCTGTGTCAGCAGTTCGGCGTGGCGAATCATAATCTGCGTGACTTCCCCCAAAGTGGGCTCCGGCGGCACCGGCTCACCCCGCAGGTGGGCGGAGAGCTCCGCGAAGAGCCAGGGGCGGCCCAAACAGCCGCGGCCTACGACGACGCCGTCGCATCCCGTTTGCTCCATCATGTCGTGCGCATCGGTTGCCTTGAAGATATCGCCGTTACCCAAGACGGGAATGCCAGTATCCGCTAGGTGTTCCTTGAGGCGGGCAATCTCTCCCCAGTCGGCGTGGCCGGAGTAGCGTTGGGCCGCCGTGCGACCGTGGAGAGCGACGGCCGCGGCACCCTCAGCAACGGCGATCCGGCCGGCGTCGAGGTGCGTTTTGTGCTCGTCATCGATGCCGACGCGCATCTTGACGGTGACTGGAATGTCCGTGCCCTCCGTGGCTTTGACGGCCGCAGCGACAATGTTGCCAAACAAACGGCGCTTATAGGGCAGGGCAGAACCACCGCCGCGGCGCGTGACCTTGGGAACCGGACAGCCGAAGTTCATGTCGATGTGGTCTGCGAGGTTCTCGTCCACGATCATTTTGGCCGCCTTGTACGTGTACTCCGGATCGACGGTGTACAGCTGCAGTGAGCGCGGCTGTTCTTGGGGGTCAAACGTGGTCATGTGCAATGTCTTTGGGTTGCGCTCAACGAGGGCGCGTGCGGTGACCATTTCACACACGTAGAGGCCGGAGACGGTTCCGGTCTTCGCTATCTCTTGCTCGCGGCACAGCACGCGAAAGGCCACGTTGGTCACGCCCGCCATAGGGGCGAGGACAACGGGGGAGTTGAGCTGGATGTTTCCGATAGCAAGAGTCACGCCGCCAATTGTGCGCGGAACAAGCCTAGGGTGGCAAATTCTGATGAAAAAAGTGAGGGGTGCACACGGTTTGGGGCAGAGTGCGGTAAATTCGCCACCGATTCGCTAGTGTGGTGCATGTAACTAATAGGAAAGGACCGTAACCTAGGTCTTTTCTGCACATAAAAGGAGGACTCATGTCTGAGAGAATTGCATACGCGCCGTTTGAGAAGCTCGTTATGAGCGCTGACGAGGCAGCTAAGTTCGTCAATCACGGTGACCGTGTGGGAATCTCCGGCTTTACTGGTGCTGGCTACCCCAAGGCCCTGCCTACCGCCATCGCAGAAAAGGCAAAGGCAGCGCACGAGGCGGGTGAAGAGTTCAAGATTGACGTCTTCTCCGGCGCTTCGACTGCCCCGGACTGCGACGGCGTGCTCGCGGAGGCTAACGCCATCCGCTTCCGCTCCCCGTACAACTCCGACCCAGTTCTGCGTGGCCGCTTCAACGACGGCTCCGCGCTGTACCAGGACATCCACCTTTCGCATTCCGGTCAGCAGGTAGAGGAGGGCTTCTACGGTGACTTCCAGGTAGCCATTATTGAGGCCGTGCGTATCGACGAGAACGGAAACATCGTTCCGTCCTCGGCCGTAGGCAACAACCTCGAGTACATTGAGGCCGCCGACAAGATCATCATCGAGGTGAACGAGTGGCAGTCCCTCAACCTTGAGGGCATGCACGATATCTACCGGATTGAGAAGCTGCCGAACCGTCAGCCCATTCCGATCACCAAGCCGGCCGACCGCGTTGGAACCACCTACATTGAGATCCCGGAAGAAAAGGTCGTGGCAGTGGTCAAGACCGACGCTCCGGACCGCAACGCACCGTTCAAGGCTCCGGATGAGGTCTCCGAGAAGATTGCTGCGAACTTCATCGAGTTCCTCGAGGGCGAGGTCGCTGCCGGCCGCCTTGAGTATGACAAGTTCATCATGCAGTCCGGTGTGGGCAACGTCCCGAACGCTGTGATGGCCGGCCTGCTGGACTCCAAGTTTGAAAACATTCAGGCGTACACCGAGGTTATCCAGGACGGCATGCTCGATCTGATCGACGCCGGCAAGATGACCGTCGCCTCTGCTACCTCCTTCGCTCTGTCCCCGGAGTACGCGGACAAGATGAACGCTGAGGCTGAGCGCTACGCCAAGCACATCATCCTGCGCCCGCAGCAGGTGTCCAACCACCCGGAGGTTATTCGCCGCGTTGGCCTGATTTCCTCCAACGGCATGATTGAGGGCGACATTTACGGCAACATCAACTCCACCAACGTTTCCGGTTCCCGCATCATGAACGGTACCGGCGGCTCCGGTGACTTCACCCGTAACGCTTACATCTCCACCTTCGTCTCCCCGTCGGTGGCCAAGGATGGCGCAATCTCCGCCATCGTGCCGTTTGTGTCCCACACCGACCACACCGAGCACGACACCATGGTCATCATCACCGAGTACGGTGTGGCGGACCTGCGTGGTCTCGCTCCGAAGGAGCGCGTGGAGAAGGTTATCGCCGTGGCGCACCCAGACTACCGCCCGCTGCTTGAGGAATACTACGAGCGTGCCAAGGCTAATAAGTTCCAGCACACCCCGCACGATCTGAAGACCGCCTTTGACTTCCAGGTGAACTTCATGGAGAAGGGTGACATGCGCGGTTAATCGCTCATGCCGCTCGGTCGTGGCCCTTACCGCTGGAGGTGAGGGCCATTTCCTTTTCCTTAGTGTCACCTACTAAGATGGATGGGCGTTGGGCCTTTAGCTCAGTTGGTAGAGCTACGGACTTTTAATCCGCAGGTCGCGGGTTCGAGCCCCGCAGGGCCCACAGAAAGAGCCGCCTTCGGGCGGCTCTTTTGCGTTGTAGGGTGGCCCACTCAGCAGGCCTTGCTCCTCTAGCTCTTCACGAGCTTCCGGATGGCCCGCATGGCCTCCTCTAGCTTCTCTGTGGCTACTTGCCCGTCCTCGGCGGTGGCTCCTGCCACGCAGTGCTCTATGTGGTCTTCTAGCAGCGCTAGGGAGACGTTCTCGAGCGCTGAGGTGACCGCGGAGATTTGCGTGATGATGTCGATGCAATATTGGTCTTCCGCAATCATGCGGTGGATGCCTCTGGTTTGGCCCTCGATGCGCTTGAGACGCGCTAAGTATTTTGCCTTCTGCTCGCTATCGGAGTTGTAGCCGTGAACGCCGGGCTCGTGGCAGGAGCAAGTATCGCGCTGGTCAGCCATGGTTTTCCGCCTTTCTGCCGGGGCGATTTGGTTAAGTAGGGATGTCTCCAGTATATTTTTACAAGGTTGCCTCAAGGCAACGGGCCCCCATCGTCTAGCGGCCTAGGACACCGCCCTTTCACGGCGGCGGCACGGGTTCGAATCCCGTTGGGGGTACCAACACTAACGTGTTGGTACATAAGTCAATATGTATGGCCCTGTGGCGCAGTTGGTTAGCGCGCCGCCCTGTCACGGCGGAGGTCGCGGGTTCAAGTCCCGTCAGGGTCGCCATACCAAGCCTCGGAGCGGTGTTTGTAGAAACGCGCTTCGGGGCTTGAATCGTTTTGCTTGGCGTAGCCCACTCAAGGCGGGGTGGGCTTAAGGGACATTTCGTGTGGATTTGCGGCGTGTCGCATTAAGGGACATTTCGTGTGGATTTAGGAGCGTCCGGCCCAGCCTTTTCTTATGCCTAAGCTGGGGTTCCATTCGTTGTCGATGCCGGTGTCGAATGTGGCAGGTCGCCCGTCTGGGTGGCCGCGTCGTTTGAGTTCTTCTTTTGCCCAGGCTGCGCGTGCTGCTTTTTCTCCTTGGCGTCCGAAGTCTTGTTGCTTGGCTAACTCCAGTGGCGCTACCGGGTCTTCGGTGTGGGTGTAGAGCCACCAGTCCATGGTGATGCGCTGATGCTCATCGAACATGCCACGATGGTTTCCTGCTAGGTCTTTGAGCTGTTTGTTGATGCCACCTTCCAGCAGGTTCGTGGTGGCTTTTAAATCCTGTGTGACACCTTCAGGCGGGTCAAGGAAGGTAAATAATTGTCCGGCGTGGATGAGCTTTTCTAGCCGTTTTAGAGCCCTGCGGGCGTTGCGGTGGGTGTACCACCATTTCTGGTTGGGGCTGACCCATTTCGGTACTTGGCCTGCTGGTATAGCACTGCGGTAGGTTCGCTCTTTAAGCCAATCAGCAAAGGTAATGCGGGTGTGGTGGACTGCAGCTGTAAACCGCGCAGCATCGTCGGGATTGCGTACTTGGACAAGCATGTAGCCCAGTTTCCGGATTGCTTTATGCGCTGGGTGAATCGGGTTGCGGCTGATATCAGCAAAAGTGTTGCGTTGGACGTGAACTAAGCAACGCTGGATGGTCACATCGGGCCATTTAATACGCAGTGCCTTGAGTGCTCCGCCTGCCCCGTCGGTGGTGACGATGAGTGGTTGCGCGATTTTGTCGAGCAGTTTCAGGTACTCGTATGAGCTTTCACGCAGGCACCAGTGCCAGGCGATGACGTGTGTTTCGGTGCAGGCTACCAGCAGGCATTTCTTGTGGAAGTAGGTGCCGTCGATAAAGACCTGGTCATAAACACGATAGGGGTCAGTAGACGTGGGCACGGTGATAAACCACAGCAGCTTGAACCACCGGGTCAAAGTCCGCCTTGTTACCCCAAGGCGTTTGGCTAAATGGTCTGCGGATTCGCCGGAAAGAATCCAGTCAATAAAGATTTTGAAGTGCCGAATCTCGCTGGTGTGTGCGCGGGTATTAATCGATGAAACGTTGCATTTAGGACACAACCAGCGCTGGGTTCCTGCCGCGGTTTTGCCGTTCTTAACCAGTCCGTGGCCGCACATGTCACACGACGGCCGATTCCTATTAGCCATAGGAATTGGCCTTACCGCACCAGCAGCAGTCCTCCTATCACAGACCTAGGACTATCCAGTGTTGATTTCACAGATCGGGCCGTTGGAACCGATTCAAAATCAAGATCACCGTATTATCCCAGGCTGCCCCGGGAATCCGTATCGGTTTATCCACACGAAATGTCCCTTAAGCCGCGGGGTGGGGGCCGATAGGTCTAGGTGCTGTGCGGCAGTCGCGTGGACGGTACTTCTTTACTCCTAAAAACCGTAGATGACATGCTGATTTGGTGTGTTTCTCAAGCTTTGTGTAGAGTACTTATTCGTGCCCAGCGCACAAGAGATAATTGAAAATGGCCCTGTGGCGCAGTTGGTTAGCGCGCCGCCCTGTCACGGCGGAGGTCGCGGGTTCAAGTCCCGTCAGGGTCGCCGAAGTCCTTGTGGCTTCTGGCCAGATAGCTCAGTCGGTAGAGCACACGCCTGAAAAGTGTGGGGTCGCCAGTTCGATCCTGGCTCTGGCCACAAGAAAGCCCCCTCCAGTAGTGGAGGGGGCTCTTTTGTTTCCTTGTTCCCCGGAGTTGCTCTAGTGGTCTGCTGCTTTTTGGTTTAATGGGCACCATGACTACTTCAGTTGCGCACCAAACCGATCGATCCCGCTTCGTCATCACCGTCGATGGCGAGGAAGCAGGCTTCGCTGAATACAGTGACTCCGCCACCACGCGCGAATTTACGCACACGGAAATTTTTGAGTCTTTTCAAGGCCAAGGCCTGTCCAAACCTCTGATTAAGGCGGCGTTGGATGATGACTCGACGGCAGGCCGCCAAGTCATCCCAACGTGCAGCGCCGTGGCGCGGTTTATTGAGAAGAACCCTGAATACCAGCGTCTGACTAACCGTGAGGGCAACCTCTAAATACGGAGTCGGCCGCCCTTAGATGTAGAAGTCTGGGTCCACCAGTTTGATGCGCTCATCCTTCTTGCGGGGACGGTTCTTAGCGGGAATACCCGTGGCGGTGTGATGAGGGGGTACATCCTTCGTCACCACGGCGTTAGCGCCTACCGCGGAGCCCTCACCGATGGTGATGGGGCCTAGTACCTTTGCGCCGGCGCCGATGGTCACGTTGTCCCCGATCGTTGGGTGGCGCTTTGTCTGCGTGAGAACCTGGCCGCCGAGCGTGACACCGTGGTAGAGCATAACGCCATCACCGATTTCGGCGGTCTCACCAATGACGATTCCCATTCCGTGGTCAATGAAGAAGCGCCGACCAATTGTGGCGCCGGGGTGGATCTCAATTCCGGTGAAGAAACGGTTCACCTGGGCCAAGATGCGTGCCGGCCCGCGCCAGCCACGCTTCCACATGCGGTGGGCAATGCGGTGCGCCCAAATGGCGTGGAGGCCGGAATAGACCACGGCGTTCTCAACGTCGCCGCGCGCGGCCGGATCATGCTCGCGCGCGTTGGCGAGGTCTTCACGAATCATCTTCAAGATGTGCATGCAAACCATCCTATCTAGAAAGAAAAAGCGCCCCCTAGCACAGAGGGCGCTTTTATTCGGGGTGCTCACCGCAGTGCGCTTTGCGACGCCCCGTGGAAAGCCACGCTGGGAACTCTAAGCCTCGCGGATGTCCTCGAAGAGGATGGTGGAGACATAACGCTCACCAAAGTCCGGGGCGACGACCACGATGGTCTTGCCCTTGAACTCCTCGCGTGCAGCCAGCTTGAGAGCAGCGGAGACGTTGGCGCCGGAGGAAATGCCGACGAGCAGGCCCTCCTCGGTGGCCAGCTTGCGGGCAGTGGAGACAGATTCCTCGGTGGTGGCGGTGAGAACCTCGTTGAGGATCTCGCGGTCCAGAACCTCCGGGACGAAGTTAGCGCCGATGCCCTGGATCTTGTGCGGGCCTGCCTTGCCCTCGGACAGGACGGGGGAGTCGGAGGGCTCTACAGCTACCAAGTAGGTATCCGGGTTCTGGGAGCGCAGGTAGCGACCAACGCCGGTGACGGTGCCGCCGGTGCCGACGCCGGCTACGAAAGCATCAACCTTGCCCTCGGCGTCCTCCCAGATCTCGGGGCCGGTGGTTGCCTCGTGGATCTTCGGGTTTGCTTCATTAGCGAACTGGGAAGCCAGGATCGCGTTGGGGGTTTCGGCAATAATTTCGTTGGCCTTCTCTACGGCACCCTTCATTCCGGCAGCGCCCGGGGTCAACACGATCTCAGCGCCATAAGCGCGCAGCAGCACCTTGCGCTCGTTAGACATGGTCTCCGGCATGGTCAGGATGACCTTGTAACCCTGGGCTGCGCCGACAAGCGCCAAGCCAATACCGGTGTTGCCGGAGGTGGCTTCAACGATGGTGCCGCCCGGCTTCAGCTCGCCGGCTTCTACGGCGGTGTCGACAATCGCCTTGGCGATGCGGTCCTTGACGGAATTTGCGGGGTTGAAGGACTCAACCTTCACGAGCACCTCGGCGCCGAGACCCTCGGTCAAACGGTTGAGGCGGACCAGCGGGGTTCCGCCGATGGTTTCTAGAATGTTGTCGTATACAGCCACGATGTGGACTCCTTGTAAATAACTTCCGATGTACAGCAGACACCTTACACCCCGCCACTAGACAAAGTGGTATATAAATTCTGAACAGAGCATTCGGGCATGATATGTGGGATTTGGGGTGACGGAGTAGGGCGCGGTGCGATTTAGAATTACCCCCGTCGGACGGTTATACTTCGCAAATAGTGTCCACCTACCCCCGTTTCAGGCGGGGAATGTGGGTGCACCTGCTGGTTACCCCCGAGTAAGAGAGAGCCTCATGGAGCCGCACCGACTCAAGGATGATGACGAAGCCGTACGCGCAGCGCTATCGTCGCTGAAGACCGCAACGGGAATTCCCGTTACGATGTACGGAACCTTGCTGCCGGATAATCGTTTGCAGATTACCCACTGGGTAGGTCTGCGCACCCCGGCCTTGCAGAACTTGGTGATTGACGCGAATGTGGGCGTCGGCGGGCGCGTTGTCAGCACTCGCCGCGCTGTAGGCGTATCCGATTACACCCGCGCCACGACGATTAGCCACGAGAACGACCGCTACATCCAGGATGAGGGACTGCACTCCATCGTGGCGGTGCCGGTGACTGTGCAGCGTGAGATCCGCGGCGTTCTTTATGTTGGTGTTCATTCGCCGGTCCGCTTGGGTGACAAGGTCATCGAGGAGGTCACCATGACCGCCCGCTGCCTCGAGCAGGATTTAGCGGTTAATTCCGCACTGCGCCGCGCCGATGGGGGCAAGGGTGGCGCCGCTCGCGGGCACGTGATGAACGGCGCCGAATGGGAGCAGGTGCGCTCGACGCACTCCAAGCTGCGAATGCTGGCTAACCGCGTCAACGATGAGGACCTCCGCAAGGAATTGGAAGCCCTCTGCGACCAGATGGTCTCCCCGGTGCGCGTGAAGCAGACCACCAAGTTGTCTGCGCGCGAGCTCGATGTTTTGTCTTGCGTGGCGTTGGGGCACACCAACGTTGAGGCGGCAGAGGAAATGGGCATCGGAGCCGAAACGGTGAAGTCTTATCTGCGTTCTGTCATGCGCAAACTGGGTGCCCACACCCGCTATGAAGCGGTCAATGCAGCCCGTCGTATCGGCGCGCTGCCCTGATTGTAGGTAAGTTGGGTGGGCGTGAAAGACCAATTTATTGTCTCCGGTGGGGCGCGCCTGCAGGGCACCGTCAAGGTGGACGGTGCCAAAAACAGTGTGCTGAAGCTGATGGCTGCGGCACTGTTGGCGGAGGGCACGACCACGCTGACCAACTGTCCTGAAATTCTTGACGTTCCCCTGATGCGCAAGGTCCTCGAGGGCCTTGGCTGCTCAGTGGAGATCGATGGCCACACAGTGCGCATCACCACTCCGGCCGAGCTGCACTCCAACGCGGACTTCGACGCCGTGCGGCAGTTCCGCGCGTCCGTGTGCGTGCTAGGTCCGCTGACGGCGCGGTGCGGTCATGCCAAGGTGGCTTTGCCGGGTGGCGATGCCATTGGCTCCCGCCCCTTGGACATGCACCAGTCCGGACTCGAAAAAATGGGGGCGAGCACGCGTATCGAGCACGGTGCCGTGGTAGCGGAGGTTGATCACCTCCGCGGTGCAAACATCAAGCTCGACTTCCCCTCTGTTGGCGCGACAGAAAATATTCTTACCGCTGCCGTGCTTGCCGACGGCGAAACTCAACTCCACAACGCCGCCCGTGAACCGGAAATCGTCGACCTGTGCCTGATGCTTAAGGAGATGGGTGCTGACATCACTGGTGAAGGAACGTCCACCATCACGATTCGCGGTGTGGACAAGCTCCAGCCGACAGAACACGAGGTCATCGGTGACCGAATCGTGGCTGGGACGTGGGCCTATGCCGCAGTCATGACCCGCGGAGATATTACGGTGGGCGGCATCGCTCCCAAGCACCTGCACCTGCCTTTGGAAAAGCTCAAGTCGGCCGGTGCCGATATTGAGGACTATGTCAACGGCTTCCGCGTGCGTATGGATGGGCGCCCCACCGCCGTGGACTACCAAACGCTGCCTTACCCGGGCTTTCCAACGGATCTCCAGCCCATCGCTATTGGATTGTCCGCGGTTGCGGAAGGTACTTCCATCATTACGGAGAACGTGTTCGAGTCCCGTTTCCGATTCGTCGATGAGATGTTGCGCCTCGGCGCTGACGCTCAGGTGGATGGCCACCATGTTGTCATTCGCGGCCAAGAGCGGTTGTCTTCAACGCATGTCTGGAGCTCCGACATTCGCGCGGGCGCCGGGTTGGTGCTCTCTGCACTCTGTGCCGATGAGACGACTACCGTCCACGATGTCTTCCACATCGATCGCGGCTATCCCAATTTTGTAGAGAACCTGCAAGCGCTGGGGGCGACCATCGAGCGCACTCAGGAGGAAGAGCTCTACTAGGCAGCAGTGCTTGGCGACGTCCCCAGGTAGTACAACGAAACGGTGTACTACCTGGGGATTTGTTGTTTGTTGGGGGTGTGCGTATATTTATCGGGGTCGCCGCGAGGTAGCCGTTTGGTTAACTGGTGGTAGATGTTCGGGCAATGGTTGTTCGGCGGGTTTGACTTTGGTTGAGCTTGTTGGGTAGGGTTGTTCGGGCCGCCGCAAGAGGGTTAACGTTTGGTTAATTTTTGTTGTGGTGTGCGGATGATGTTTGAGAACTCAATAGTGTGCCAATGTACTTTTTGTGTTGGTTGATTTTTATCATTTTGGCTGCGATACGCCGTATGCGTATCGCGGTTGGTGTATGCCGGATGGCGCTTTTCCTTTAAGCGGCGTCATTGTAAATAATATTAAGTTGTTTGGGCATATTGATTTAAATCTTCTAACTAGGCCAGCTCCCTTTTTTGCCCCGTCGGGTTGGGGGTTGGTTGGATTTTTTCTTTATGTAATTTTTGGATAGCCAGTCCGTGCTGTGCACGGTTTGGTTTGTCTGTTTGTTAGGTTTGGGCTTTTCACGGCCTTTTTTGTGGAGAGTTTGATCCTGGCTCAGGACGAACGCTGGCGGCGTGCTTAACACATGCAAGTCGAACGGAAAGGCCAGTGCTTGCACTGGTACTCGAGTGGCGAACGGGTGAGTAACACGTGGGTGATCTGCCTTGCACTCTGGGATAAGCTTGGGAAACTGGGTCTAATACCGGATATGAGCCGCTTTTAGTGTGGTGGTTGGAAAGTTTTTCGGTGCAAGATGAGCTCGCGGCCTATCAGCTTGTTGGTGGGGTAATGGCCTACCAAGGCGTCGACGGGTAGCCGGCCTGAGAGGGTGTACGGCCACATTGGGACTGAGATACGGCCCAGACTCCTACGGGAGGCAGCAGTGGGGAATATTGCACAATGGGCGGAAGCCTGATGCAGCGACGCCGCGTGGGGGATGACGGCCTTCGGGTTGTAAACTCCTTTCGACAGGGACGAAGCTTTTTGTGACGGTACCTGTATAAGAAGCACCGGCTAACTACGTGCCAGCAGCCGCGGTAATACGTAGGGTGCGAGCGTTGTCCGGAATTACTGGGCGTAAAGAGCTCGTAGGTGGTTTGTCGCGTCGTCTGTGAAATTCCGGGGCTTAACTTCGGGCGTGCAGGCGATACGGGCATAACTTGAGTGCTGTAGGGGAGACTGGAATTCCTGGTGTAGCGGTGAAATGCGCAGATATCAGGAGGAACACCGATGGCGAAGGCAGGTCTCTGGGCAGTTACTGACGCTGAGGAGCGAAAGCATGGGTAGCAAACAGGATTAGATACCCTGGTAGTCCATGCCGTAAACGGTGGGCGCTAGGTGTAGGGGGCTTCCACGTCTTCTGTGCCGTAGCTAACGCATTAAGCGCCCCGCCTGGGGAGTACGGCCGCAAGGCTAAAACTCAAAGGAATTGACGGGGGCCCGCACAAGCGGCGGAGCATGTGGATTAATTCGATGCAACGCGAAGAACCTTACCTGGGCTTGACATACACTAGATTGCTGCAGAGATGTAGTGTCCCTTGTGGCTGGTGTACAGGTGGTGCATGGTTGTCGTCAGCTCGTGTCGTGAGATGTTGGGTTAAGTCCCGCAACGAGCGCAACCCTTGTCTTATGTTGCCAGCATTTGGTTGGGGACTCATGAGAGACTGCCGGGGTTAACTCGGAGGAAGGTGGGGATGACGTCAAATCATCATGCCCCTTATGTCCAGGGCTTCACACATGCTACAATGGTCGGTACAACGCGCAGCGACACTGTGAGGTGGAGCGAATCGCTGAAAGCCGGCCTTAGTTCGGATTGGGGTCTGCAACTCGACCCCATGAAGTCGGAGTCGCTAGTAATCGCAGATCAGCAACGCTGCGGTGAATACGTTCCCGGGCCTTGTACACACCGCCCGTCACGTCATGAAAGTTGGTAACACCCGAAGCCAGTGGCCTAAACTTGTTAGGGAGCTGTCGAAGGTGGGATCGGCGATTGGGACGAAGTCGTAACAAGGTACCCGTACCGGAAGGTGCGGGTGGATCACCTCCTTTCTAAGGAGCATATTTTTTGGCACCAGTTGGTGTCTTTTAGCCGCACTTTTGTTGTGTGGCTGGTGGTTGAGTGAACAAACGTTTTACTGCCACCGCATAATAATCGGGTGGAGATACATCTTAACTGGGATGATGGATTAGCTAACGCGTTGAAGAGTACTTGGTGCATTGTTGGGTGTCTGGGGCATTGTTCCCTGGTTGTAACCCGCACGAGTTTCAGCAGTCAGGTTGGATGACTTCTTGGTTGTTTAAGTTGTGTGGGGTGTTGTGTGAGAACTGTATAGTGGACGCGAGCATTAAACCATGTGCTTGTTACTGTCACTTTTTGTGTGGTGGCAATGTGTGTGGTTTGTGTGATTTCTTTGTTCTTTTTGTGTTTTGTGTGTTCACACCAGCATGATTTTGCTGCTGCCATGTTTGTGGTGGTGGTTGTTGTGTTGGTTGTGTGTTCGTTATTTAGGGCGCATGGTGGATGCCTTGGCATGCTGAGCCGATGAAGGACGTGTAAGGCTGCGTTAAGCCTCGGGGAGTTGTCAATAAAGCGTTGATCCGAGGATGTCCGAATGGGGAAACCTGGCACCTGTTATGGGGTGTTACCCTTCAGTGAATTCATAGCTGTTGTGGGGGTTTACGCGGGGAAGTGAAACATCTCAGTACCCGTAGGAGAAGAAAATAAATAATGATTCTGCTAGTAGTGGCGAACGAACGTGGATGAGGCTAAACCGTGTGCATGTGATACTTGGTAGGGGTTGTGTGTGCGGTGTTGTGGGCCCCAGCGTGCGGTGACTACCATCATCGTGCTTGTGTGTTGTTGTTAGGTGAAGTGGTGTGGAAACGCCTACCGTAGAGGGTGATAGTCCCGTAGTTGAAGGCTTCAATGTGCAAGTTGTTGGGTTGCCCGAGTAGCAGCGGGCTCGTGGAATCTGCTGTGAATCTGCCGGGACCACCCGGTAAGCCTAAATACTCAGTGTGACCGATAGTGTATTAGTACCGTGAGGGAATGGTGAAAAGTACCCCGGGAGGGGAGTGAAATAGTTCCTGAAACCATGTGCTTACAATCCGTCAGAGCACTTTTTATTGTGTGATGGCGTGCCTTTTGAAGAATGAGCCTGCGAGTCAGCGGCATGTCGCGAGGTTAACCCGTGTGGGGTAGCCGTAGGGAAACCGAATCCTAATGGGGTGTTTTAGTGGCATGTCCTGGACCCGAAGCGGGGTGATCTACCCATGGCCAGTGTGAAGCAGTAGTAAGATGCTGTGGAGGCGCGAACCCACGTAGGTTGAAAACTGCGGGGATGAGTTGTGGGTAGGGGTGAAAGGCCAATCAAACTCCGTGATAGCTGGTTCTCCCCGAAATGCATTTAGGTGCAGCGTCGCATTAGCTTGGTGGAGGTAGAGCTACTGGTTGGTTGAGCGGGACTACAATCTTAGCAATGTCAGCCAAACTCCGAATGCCATCAATTGTGTTGTGCGGCAGTGAGACTGTGGGGGATAAGCTTCATAGTCGAGAGGGAAACAGCCCAGATCGCCGGTTAAGGCCCCTAAGGGTGTGCTAAGTGGAAAAGGATGTGGGATCGCGAAGACAGCCAGGAGGTTGGCTTAGAAGCAGCCATCCTTGAAAGAGTGCGTAATAGCTCACTGGTCGAGTGGTCCTGCGCCGACAATGTAGTGGGGCTCAAGCACACCGCCGAAGCCGCGGCAAACTTTTTGTTTGGGTAGGGGAGCGTCGTGCATGTGTTGAAGCGTTACCGTAAGGAGGCGTGGAGTGTGTGCGAGTGAGAATGCAGGCATGAGTAACGAATTGGAAGGTGAGAATCCTTCCCGCCGGATGACTAAGGGTTCCTGGGTCAAGTTCGTCTTCCCAGGGTGAGTCGGGACCTAAGGCGAGGCCGACAGGCGTAGTCGATGGACAACCAGTTGATATTCTGGTACCCGTATATCCGCGCCCATGATAAAGCACTGATACTAACCACCGCGGATACGAATTGTGCACTCTTTGAGTGTGTGGTTTGTTGATGTCGTGGGGCCTGATGTGTGGTTCAAGTGATGGGGTGACACAGTGTAGTAGCCATGCCGCTTAGTGGATTGTTGGTGTAAGCGTGTGAGGTGGTGTGTAGGCAAATCCGCACACCGTGTAAGCCTGAGGCGTGATGCGTAGCCCTTGTTGGGGTGAAGTTGGTGATCTAGTACTGTCGAGAAAAGCCTCTAGCGATGTGGATGTATGGCCCGTACCCTAAACCGACACAGGTGGTCAGGTTGAAAATACTAAGGCGTTCGGGTGAACTGTGGTTAAGGAACTCGGCAAAATGCCCCCGTAACTTCGGGAGAAGGGGAACCACACGACTTAAACACTCCTTGCGAGTGTGGTGGGTTGTGGGGTCGCAGAGAATAGAGGGAAGCGACTGTTTATCAAAAACACAGGTCCATGCGAAGACGTTAAGTTGATGTATATGGACTGACGCCTGCCCGGTGCTGGAAGGTTAAGAGGACCGGTTAGTCACCTTTGGTGGCGAAGCTGAGAATTTAAGCCCCAGTAAACGGCGGTGGTAACTATAACCATCCTAAGGTAGCGAAATTCCTTGTCGGGTAAGTTCCGACCTGCACGAATGGCGTAACGACTTCTCTGCTGTCTCAACCACAGGCCCGGTGAAATTGCACTACGAGTAAAGATGCTCGTTACGCGCGGCAGGACGAAAAGACCCCGGGACCTTCACTATAGCTTGGTATTGGTGTTCGGTTCGGTTTGTGTAGGATAGGTGGGAGACTATGAAGCGGCCACGCTAGTGGTTGTGGAGTCGTTGTTGAAATACCACTCTGATCGGATTGGATGTCTAACCTTGGCCCATGATCTGGGTTGGGGACAGTGCCTGGTGGGTAGTTTAACTGGGGCGGTTGCCTCCCAAAATGTAACGGAGGCGCCCAAAGGTTCCCTCAGCCTGGTTGGCAATCAGGTGGTGAGTGTAAGTGCACAAGGGAGCTTGACTGTGAGACAGACATGTCGAACAGGGACGAAAGTCGGGACTAGTGATCCGGCACCTACTTGTGGATGTGGTGTCGCTCAACGGATAAAAGGTACCCCGGGGATAACAGGCTGATCTTCCCCAAGAGTCCATATCGACGGGATGGTTTGGCACCTCGATGTCGGCTCGTCGCATCCTGGGGCTGGAGTAGGTCCCAAGGGTTGGGCTGTTCGCCCATTAAAGCGGCACGCGAGCTGGGTTCAGAACGTCGTGAGACAGTTCGGTCTCTATCCGCCGCGCGCGTTGAAACTTGAAGAAGGCTGTCCCTAGTACGAGAGGACCGGGACGGACGTACCTCTAGTGTGCCAGTTGTTCCGCCAGGAGCATCGCTGGTTGGCTACGTACGGAAGGGATAACCGCTGAAAGCATCTAAGCGGGAAGCCTGTTTTAAGATGAGGTTTCACTTGAGGTCCCCCAAAGACGATGGGGTTGATAGGCCAGACCTGGAAGCACTGTAAAGTGTGGAGGCTACTGGTACTAATAGACCAAAACAAACACACACACCCTCGAAATATCGAGAGTGTGTAAACAACAAGACATGACAAACAATTAATCACTGTCGCTTGCGTCCACTACACAGTATCTGACACAACACACGTCAACCAGCCGTTGCCCTGTGTGTTTGTCGGTGGCCTATAGCAGCAGGGAAACGCCCGGTCCCATTCCGAACCCGGAAGCTAAGCCTGCTAACGCTGATGGTACTGCAACCGGGAGGTTGTGGGAGAGTAAGAAACCGCCGACACCAAACAAAACAAACAACTAAATACAAGGTCGAAGGACCAAGACTTATTCAGTCTTGGTCCTTCAATTCGTTTTACAACCATTGTGTGTTGCAATTTAAGGGTCCATTTCTGATTGCGCACGAACCACCCGAGACGTTGCGTATATCGATACCTGGAGCTAGGGCCCGGCCCCCGGAAAGTAGACACCATGGGGTGGTGAAATTGTGGGGCTTACTTTAGCGCATTGTTACGCTGCGTGGGCTTCGTACTCTGTGGGGGTGAGGTACTTGCACCAGGAGTGTCTTCGGCTGGTGTTGTAGCGCACGCACCATGCGAAGACGTCTCGTCGGCAGACGAGCTGGTTGGCAAAGACTTTCTTGTCTTTGAGGACCTCTCGTTTCAGGGTGGCGTTAAACGACTCTGCCAGCGAGTTGTCGGCACTGGTGCCAACTGCGCCCATGGATTGGGTGACGTTGAGCCTGCGGCAGGTGGCCTGAAACTGCGATGAGGCATAGACACTTCCGTGGTCCGAATGAAAGATCGCCCCGGCAAGACTCCCGCGGGTGTGGTGCGCGTGCTCGAGCGCTTCCTCGACGAGTTCGGTGCGCATGTGGTCGGCGATGGCAAAGCCGACGAGCATCCGTGAATAGCAGTCAATTACTGAAGCGAGATACATATTCGACCCGTCCGCGATCGGCAGATAGGTGATATCGCCAACTAGCACCCTATTTGCAGCCGGAGCCGTGAAATCTCGCTTGACCAGGTCGGCAAACACCACGCGGCCAGGCCCACGCCTGGTGGTGGTGACCTTGCGTTTTTTGGTGTAGCCACGCAGGCGAAGCTTCTTCATGATCCGGGCGATGCGCTTATGGTTGACCGGCCCATTGTCGTTGTAGGCGTCGTTATAGGTCAGCTCTGCCGCGATGCGTTTGGCACCGTAGAGCTGGTCTTTCTCGTTAAAGACCGCCTTGATCTTCGCCCCTAGCATGGCATCGTCAATTAGCCGGCGGTGCCGTTGGGCGCTGCTGGCTTTCCATTTGTAGTAAGAGCTGCGATTGAGCCCAAGGACGGTGCACATCCGCTTGACCGAGTACTCGGTGCGGTGGTCCTCGACAAACTGGAAGCGGATCACCAGTGTGTCTCTTCCATGAAATATTTGGCCGCCTTGCGCAAGATATCGCGTTCTTCTTTCAGCCTGGCGTTTTCTTGCTGCAGTTGGCGTATCTTTTCTGCATCCGTGAGTTGCTTGGCATGATCAGCACGTGCAACCGGTGGCCTCTGGGTCTTTGCACCGGTGCCGTACGTATCGACCCACGTGCGAAGCGTGGTGCGGTAGATCCCTAAATCTTCGGCTGCGGCCTTGAGCGAGAGATGTGGATCGTTCTCGTACATCGCGACTGCGTCGCGCTTGAACTGATCCGAATAAACCTTCCTAGGCATGGAGGTAGATTACCTTTCCCCGACCCAACACGGTCGGAATCGGAGGTGTCTACCAAACAGGGGGCAGGTCCCCTACACACCCGGCCGCAACCTCAACAAAGAGCAAATCACCAGACTCGCTCACTGCCAATGGTGTCAAAAAGCACAAAGCATTGTCATCCTCGGCAAATCATCCGTCGGCAAAACATACCTGGCCCAAGCACTCCTTACCGCTGCGTGCAGAAACGACTATTCTGCCCGTTTCTTCCGCACAGACACCCTGGCCAATCAGCTGATGGTGCTACGCCATGATGACACAGCACGCATGGAGTTTCTTCAAGACTTACACCTGGCAGACGTACTCGTGCTTGATGACTTCTTAACAACGCCGATTGATGCTGCCACAGCACACCAGCTGCTCAACATTCTTGCTGAGCGCGAACACCGGAGATCAACCATTGTCACCTCCCAGTTCACACCCGATGAGTGGTACAAGTCCATCCCGGATGCTGTCATCGCCGAGTCGATCCTGAATCGGCTTGTCGTTGGCGCTGAGATCATCACACTCGAAGGACCAAACATGCGCCTCGAAGCCAATACGCAGTAGCGGCTCATAGTCAACGCCCGGGTGTTACCCGATACTCACCCGGGCGTTACTGAATACTCACCACAGCGTTACTAAATCCGTGGTCCTAACAGCTATCGCGTCCCCATTCGTGGCCATGTCTCAGTCGTTTAGCAAGCAGGCGAATACGCTCTGGTACGAGATTTTCGATGTCGTCAAAGCCAACTCGCTGGTGGACTACTCGGGGCCGACTCCTGCGGATAACGTGATGGAACGGCTACTTCAGGCACGCTCATAGTTATTGGCGTAGTGCGGGTGCAGTGTGGGCGTAGATGACGACCACTGCAATCAAGGCGATACAGACGGCGAAGGGTGCCAGCGGGTTCCACCCGTAAAGGGCGGTCGAAGCCAGCGGGGCAATCGCGTACGCCAACCCATTATTAGCGTTGATGATGCCAGCCACTGCGCCTTGCTCATCTGCACTCATCTTCAAGGTTGGGCCAGTGTTGTACCCGGGCATCGCCAGTCCCATACCTACCCCCAGCACGATACACCCGACAACCAGTAAAGCGTGCGAGGAGGTAGGCCAAATGAGCACAGTTGCAACTAGTGTAATGGCCAGACCAGTACGTAAAAGCTTCGCTGCTCCCCACCCTGTCTTTGGAGCAATCACCGCTTGGGCAATGATCATGGTCACGCCCATGATGGTCAGGTAAATCGCGGAAATACCTGCGGTCGCAGTTGCCGACAGGGCGAAGCGGTCTTGGACAGTGAATCCAAAAATCGTAGCAACAGAAGAAAACACAAGAAACATCACCAGACCAGTTGCTAGCCAGGGAGCTACACGCGGATCAGTGAAGCGAATCCGTTGAGGCTTTGCAAAAAGTTGCCCTCGGCTTTGAGGTGCGAAACTCACCAAGAGAACAACCAGACCAATCACCATCACAACGGGCATGACCACCAAGGGCAAGAGCAGGCCACCAGCAGCGGCTAACACACCTCCAGTAACACCTCCAACAATGGAGGCCATCCCTTGAGCCGCTCCAATCATGCCCAGTGCTTTTACCCGCCCGTTCTCGCTGGCAGCATGCGTGACCAGGTGGGCTTGCGCGGTCGGGGCGATCGCTGAAATCCCTCCACCATAGAGCAAACCACGAGTGATCACAACACCAAAAACTAGTCCGACACCGCCAACTACCTGGTTCATCCCCAGGTAGGAGACAATACCGAAGGCGCTCAAAGCGATGATCGCGATCACAAGCCCAGCAGCGAGTACACGTTTAGCGCCGACACGTTGGGAAGCTCGCCCCCAATAAGCACTCAAGCTCGCTAGTACAATCGCTGCCAAAGAGATAGTGGCGCCAATATGCCATTCCCGCAATCCCATCTGTCGTGACAGTGGCGCGATGATCGGATTGAGAATCATTTGCCCCATAAAGGCGAGAAAAACGATTCCCACTACCAGGTTCGCTTGCGCTCCTGGATCAATAGAGCTCTGTGTCGGCTTATTACTACGAGGGTCGGGCATCACTACACTCCATTACTAGAACACTGTTTCACTTAGGGATATTGTAGAATGGTGTTCTAGTAAGGGTCAAGGAATAAGTTAGGGTCACCTTATGAACACTGTGCTAACGGGGCGAAGGGCTGGGCTATCACGCGAGCTGATTGTCAAACAAGCTGTACAGTTAAGCGCGATCAGTGGCGTTGAGGGATGGTCAGTACGGGACATTGCCCGTGAACTGGGCGTGGTTCCCTCAGTGATTTATCATTATTTTCCAAACAAGGAAGCCATTTGTGATGCTGTTGTAGACCGGGTATGTGTCGGGATTGAAGTTCCCGACCCGGACCTTGAATGGAAAGCCTGGTTTCGAGCTATGGCTCACAATCTACGCCCCGCATTGTTAGCATATCCGGGGATTACCGACAGGTTCGCGCGGGGCAAGTTCACCGAACAGTTTTTGCCGATGATCGATGGAGCCTGGGCCAAACTACAAGAAGCTGGGTTTGGTGACAATTCGCCTGTGGCCTACACAATTATCGCGAACTCGATCATCCACACGATCGGAGCGAGAAACCTGCGCGCATCCAATCAAATCCAGCCTCGCCACAACCTGCACGAAATGCTTGTCAGGCTTGAGCCTATGATGGCTCAATCTGTTGGACTGACCAGTATTGTCAACTCTTACCTGGAGCCTCTCTCACACCCTGATGAAGAAGAAGCGATGTCCGAGGAATACTACGACCTCGTCATCGATGTGATCCTAGACGGCATCGAACACACCCTGCTGCCTTAACTCTGACCCACTTCTCAATCATCGTCTTAGTGAGCGCCCGCACAGCTGTGTACTTCAACACAGCGGATGTAGCCCAGTTGATAAGCCGGGTCAGTTCACGTTCACCCCTCGCGTTATCATGGTCACGGAGACGGTTAAGTAGTTCTTCCTGATACGGATTATTCATGGTGTGCCCTTCATCCAGGTATGGGTAAAGGGGGTCAAGGCACACACCCTGACCCCCTTCGCTGCCTGCTACGGGCTAGCGTCTACTCGGTAGCACCCGCCGTGGTCGGCTCCACCACATCCTGTTCAGCCGTCGCCAGCACCTCCGGGCGGAACACGGAACCGCCGTACACCTGGAGGCCCGTAATCGCACGGGTGAAACGGAACGGCAGCATGGACGATTCCGCCACCTCCGTGATCTGGTAGCCGAACGGGGTAGCCATCGGGTGGCCCGCAATGACCACCTCACGGCCCGCCACCGTCGGCACCGTCGGCGCGGAAATGATGCGGAACCCGAGCAGGCGACCAATCTCACCGTTCAAGAGATTGCTGTTGTTCACTGCCTTGTCCAGGCGCTCGTCGTACAGCAACGCCGATTCCATCTCCGGGCCAACCATCACGAAACGGTCAGTCTTCGGAACCGAAGTGGCGTTGAGTTTCTTACGCAGCACCACCAGCGTCTTGTACGCGTCCTTCTTCTCAATGTCGAGCGGGAGGGTGCCCACCTTGTTGGAGTTCTTCACTCCGTCCTTCATGAGCTTGCCGATGTAGGTATCGACCTGCTCGGACATGCCTTCCTCTGCCTCGCTGACTGCCTCCGGCTTCACGTCTAGAGCAGACTGGACGGAAGATACCAGCGGAATCTTGAAGTTGAAGTAGTCGCCCTGGTCGGTCTTGAACTTACGCTCTCCGAACTCGACATCTTCAACAATCATGTCTTCGGACTCGTCGTACTTACGGATGGTGGGACGGCTAAGGTTGGTGACAACAACCTCGTCACCCTTACCGCGGATTTCGCCCTCAAAGTCGCAGTTCGTCACACCCTCCTGCGCGAATGCCCAGGTCTGACGGAGCGGCTGCATGAGCGCAGACGCGACAATCGGGCCGATTACCGGATCCCAGTTCTTGTGGGACTGTGGAGTTGCCATAGTGCGTTCCTCCTAGTGGAAACTTTTAGCGGCTGATACGGCCTTCCTCCACTGCCTTGTTGATTTCCTCAAACTTGCCCTGTGCGTACAGGCGGTCGAGGTCATCGGCGGTGAGGATTCGGCCATCGTTGTTGTTCGTGGGGCTGGGGTTCCGCTGGTGCGGGGTGCTACCCCACCCGCCTTGAACTGTGGGAATGAGTTGAGCGTGTTGGTGACGAGTTCGCCAGCCTTACTGTCCCACTCGTCGCTGCCCCACTTCGGGAGATCACCTACACCACGGAGATACGGCACAAGCATGTCGGGGTCTGCCCCGTTTTCCTTCGCCAGCTTGCGTAGGGTGTTGTCCTCGCGCATTCGGTCGAGTTCGGCCTGGAGCTTGTCACGCTCGGCTTCTCGTTCCTGCGCAGCGGCCTTGGCCTGCTTGATTTGTTCCTCCGTGTCTTTGTCGGACGGTTCAAAACCGAGTACCTGCGCGAGTTTCTTCAACGTCGCTGCCTGTTCTTCCGCCTGCTTCGCCTTCACTCGGCGGTCGCCGTTCTCGTTCTTCAACTTGCGGTTTTCCGCTTCGTATCGGGCGAGCTGCTTACGTAGCGCGTCAAGGTCTACGGCTTCGTCCGCCTCGTTGGCCTGCGCCTCGCCTAGGTGTTCACCGGCTTGGGTGTAGTTCCCTGCTCGGTGTCGTGCTGGGCCTGCTGCGCCTTGTCAGCGGCCTGCTGTGCGAGGTCTGCGGGGGTGGTGTTTTCATCCGACATGTGGTTTGTCTCCTCCGTGGGGTGTTGGGTGTGTTCCACGCCTTGGTGGTAACGGAGGTGAGTATGAGACATATTGGTTGGCGGTCAGTTTTATTGAGTGGTTACCCAGTCCCCAGCTTCAACAAAAGCTGTTAAATCAACAGGGGAACTTCCTAGTAGCTCCACCGTGCCGTCGGGCTTCACCAGCGCGGCGCTATCCCCATCATCTGCGTTCTCCCCTGGAAACACTGCAACGGTTCCGTCTGGGTGTACACATACCTCTACGTCCCAATCTTTGCCAGGATACGTCGAACAAACCATGCTGTAAGCACGGGTTGCAACATGCTTAATCAACACCAATTACTCCTAACAATTCATCCGTAGGTGTCAAATCGTCCGTGCGCATCAATTTGTCAGGGCGGCATTACTTACCCCACCAATGTTGCTCAGTCCTGTTCTCACACAGAATCGTAGAATGAGAAGCGCGAGTATTTTAGGGTCGCGTTGCTTCGCCGGTTCACGTTAAAGGACTAGGAACATGGTTGAATTTCTTTTCTTCCTTGCCCCTTCAGTGCTCTATATCCTTGTCCGACGCGGGTCAATCGGGGTGTCTCGAGCTCGGGCAAATGTGGGTTGGCGCTGGGGAAACCTGCAGGCAGCAGCTTTAAGTGTCATCTTGTTCCCTGTGCTGCTTGGAATAGGTTATCTTGGTATCCGTCTTGTATCTACGGATAGTCTCGGCATGCCGGGCGTCGTTCTTGTTCAAGGGGTAAGCGTTGCCGCGATTCTAAGGGCTGCAGGCGAAGAGTTTTTCTTCCGAGGATTTCTCGGGGGTTTACTTCTTCGGCGTTGGGGATTGTGGGCCGGAAACACTTTTCAGGCGGCCCTTTTCCTTTTGCCCCATGTGGTGTTGTTGAGCTTTGATGCTCATCTGTGGCCCGTACTTCCGGTTCAATTCCTCGGTGGGTGGATACTTGGGGCGGTGAGATTTCGCTCCGGTAGCGTCATTGAGTGCTCAGTCTTACATGCCGCCCTCAACATAGGTATCGGATTGTTGGCGGGTTAGGTGAAGGATTGCGTGTGGCTGCTCAACGCGACTATTGGTTGACACTGAGCACAAAGCCGCGTGCCGCAGGCATTTTCTTCGTACGTCAGGCGGGAACTGCTTCGCTGATGACTTCAGGACGCTTGCAGAAAGCAAAGCGCACCTTGTGCTCCTATGGTTCGGGTTTGTTCGTGAAGGCGGCAATAGAGGTCGCAGCGACACTTTTTGTGGTGGACAGTTGGATGCAGAAATCGATGGTGTTCAGCCCGGTAGAGGAGAGGGGTAACCGTGTAGCAAGTTGTCGATTTGGGGTAGTTGGTAGCGCGAGTCCGCGTAGTTGGTACCGGTGTTCCGTGTATCCGGTACTGCAAGGGGTTTTCTTTCATAGTTGATGTTGGCGACACCACAATCCGCTGGTGTTGCGTCAACTTCTACTTGGAAGGAGCTGGTCCTTGTGGCCAACTTCAAGCAGATCATTGCGATGTGCCTTGATGGTGCTAGCTAGGCGCAGATCACACACGCATTGGGGTGTTCACGACGGGAAGTATCCCGTGCAAAGAAAGTCATCTCTGATGAGGGTTTGATTTCAGAGATTTTCCGTCAGCTCCCGCCGGGGTGGTTTGATGATCGATTCAGTGATGGCCGGAGTAAGAGGTCTTTGTCCTATGACCTGCTGTATCTCGGCGGGGCATGTCGGTGTCAACGTCTAGGGGTATTGAGCAGAGTGATATTTAGCCCGCTGCGTTCGGCTTGGTCGATGTGGATTTGGTCAGGAAACCAGGATGAGGCCGCCGATCCAGCTAAGGAAACGGACGGGGCCTATCGGTGCCAAATCCCTTATTGCCAAATGATGCCAAATGGTGCTACCCTAGAGTTATTGCCACCTGTTACGACAGGATCGGAAGAAGACCCTGGGACCCCAGCCGGACGACTGGACTCAGGGTCTTCGCCTGCCTCTAGAGGGAATCCGGGGTGGGACGGTTGAGGACCACTTTCTCGTGCAGCTTCTCCCAGTACTGCTCTTCCCCTAGATGGACGGAGTTCAGTGCTCCCAGAACGGCATCTGGAATCCAGAGCAGGGGATCATCGCCACCGCGTACGTGTCGCAGTCGGATGCCAGCACTTTGTCCCTGGCCCTGCAGGGCAACTATATGGGCGACGTCTCGCCTGTTTTGTGCTTCTTGCCGGCTTTCCAAAGTGACGTTGTGGACGTGCATCTCGGAGAGCTCGAAGTACATCTGCTCCAAGCATTTCCTGCGGTGCCTCTCCGTCTTCTTGCTCACTTCACTCTGGTGGGTGATGATCGCTTGCATGGAGTCGATCTCAGAAAGGGTGTCCACGATTTTTCGGCGTCGGCTATTACGTTCGTCGGTCCAGTGAAGTTTGACCTGGCCAGGAAGTCGTAGTGGACGCAGCTGCTCGCGTATTTTTTCCAAGTCTTGAGTGTCGATGATGGTTGCACACACCATGTACTCCTGCCGGTCTGGGGGTCTAAGGGCGGAGGACTCATCGATGTAGGCGACTAGCTGTGATTCCACCCTGAAACTGTAGCCCGTCCGGGCCGACGCACCCCTCGGCCCGGTACCAACTACCCGGAACACGGCAGTACCGAGTCCCCAGAACACCGGTACCAAAAACTCGCATCTGACAGCAAGTGGCGCAAGCGTCATGCAGGTGTATGCACAGCTTTTCAGCCGCGCGCCGAAGATAGTGCGGCTCTAGTGCGGGCACAAGAATATCGGCGGGCTGCGCGACGGAGCGCGGCAGTTTCTATCGGGCTAGATGCCCAACACGGACTTTGCGATGAAGAAGTAGATAATCAAGCCCGTCGCGTCACAAAACGTGGAAATGAACGGGTTAGAAAAGACAGCGGGATCCGCGCCAACCGTCTTTGCCACAATCGGCATGAGGCCGCCAACTGTCGCTGACATTGAGCAGATAAGAAACAGGGTGGAGCCGATCACGATACCGATATCGAGGCCGTAGATCACCGTCGCCAAGACGAGACCAGCCAGTCCCAGTACGGCGCCGAGCAGCATTCCGACGCGCAGCTCGCGCCACATTACAGAAAGGAGGTCGCGCGTTCGGACGTCGCCAAGCGCGAGCGCGCGGGTCACAGTAGTCGCTGCCTGGTTTCCAGTATTACCGCCCGTGCCGGTGAGGAGAGGGATGAACAGCGACAGTACAACCGCCTTGGCTAAGGTGTCCTCGAAGGAATCGAGAACCCGCACGGTCAGCAGAGCTGACACAGCGAGCACGAGCAGCCAGAGAATGCGGGAGCGAACGAGCTTGAGCAACGGCGTCGACAAGTAAGGCTGCTGGAGCGCTTCCGTACCACCGGAACGAGCAGAGTCCTCGCTGTCCGCTTCTTCCATGATGTCCGTGGCATCGTCCCACGTAAGAAGACCGACGAGGCGGTGTGAATCATCCACAATTGGCAGAGCTAGCATATCGAGGGGCAAGAACCACCGCACGGTCTCCTCGGCGTCGGCAGTCGCGTATGCATATACCGGCTCGTTCATGATGTCCTCAATGAGTACACCGCGCTCAGCCGTGAAGAGTTCGCGCAGGCTGACGACGCCGACCAGACGCCGGTCCTTGCGCGTCACCGGAACGGTATAGATGGTCTCCAGTTCATCGGCCGTATCCCGGAGCGTGTACAGGGCATCTTCCATGCTCATTTCCGGGTGAATGTCGGGCACCTCTGGCGACATACGACGCCCGACGGAGCCCTTCGTGTATCCAAGGATCACTCCGGTCACGTCGCGCTGAGTCTGGGTCAGTGAACGGAGGAGGCGATCCGCAATCTCCGCGGGCAGCTCATCCAAGAGCGCCACTCGGTCTTCGGGGTCCAACTCGTCGAAAAACTCGTAGACATCGGCGTTGCCCAGCTCATCAATGATGTCCGCCTGGTGCTTTGCATCGAGCGCATCAAAGACCGCGATGGACTTTTCCCGCGGCAGCAGGCGGAGGGCTAGCGCTGCGCGGAGCGCGTTCTGGCGCTCCACAATCGCGATGAGCTCTTGACGGGGAACGCGGGCTAAGAGTTCCTGGAGGCGAGGGGCCTTTTTAGGATCGATAGCGTCGTCTTGCTTCAGCCATGCCTCTACGGTCTCGCTGGCCTGCTCAGTAGTTTCTGCCATCGCTTCGCCTTTCCACTCGACGTCAACCTCCTCAGACTACGCTATGCAGCGCTGCACGGCCTTTTCGTGAATTCCATGCCGTGGAGTGGGGACTGAGAACCAAGTTCTGTCACGGGGGTCAGCACTGGGGGAATTCAGCGCGAATTGAGAGTGCACTCGGGCCCAACGTTTAGCGCTGTTCACGCATCCGCGTGAGGACGTTGTGCGCAGAAATAAGGCACATTGGCACTCCCACGCCCGGCACGGTCGTTCCGCCCGCGTAGAACAGGTTCTTCAGTTTTCGCGAGACGTTGCGCCCACGGAAGAACGCGGACTGCTGCAGCGTATGTGCAGGCCCCACCGCTCCACCTGCCCACGCGTTATAGCGCTGCGCAAAATCAGAGGGCCCCACCGTTCGGCGCACGACGATGCGCTCGGCAAAGTCCGGAATGCCAAGCCATGTGCCTAGCTGGTGGATAGCGGCGTCAGCAATCGCGGCGACGCGGGCAGATTCTGTGTCGTTGTAGGCACTTCCGTGGCCAAACGCTTCTTCCGCCGGCACAGGGACGAGCACAAAGAGGTTCTCGCAGCCCTCTGGCGCCACGCCAGGATCCGTCGCGGATGTCTTGGATACGTAGATAGACTCCGAAGCACCGAGCGGACGCGAGGCCTCCGGGCCGTGGTAGACGGCGCGGAAATCGGGCTCCCAGTCCTTGCTAAACAACAGAGTGTGGTGCTCAAGCTGCGGCAGCTCGCCGCGGACGCCGAGGAACACCAGAACCGTACCCAAACCCGGATCGCGCCGTGCGAAGTAGCTTTCCGGGTAGGTCCGCGCTGACTCAGGCAGTAACGCGGTTTCGGTGTGGCGCAGGTCCGCCGCCGACACCACGGCCTCTGCAGAAATGAAGCGGCCGTCATCCAGCCGCACGCCAGTTGTGCGCCCGTCCGTGCACTCAATTGCCGTCACCGAGGTACCCATGAGGAAGGTTGCACCCTCTGCTTGGCGCGCAATCGCCGCGACTACCGCGGCGAAGCCACCCTGCGGGTAGCGCACACCTTCGACCAGGTCGGTGTGGCTCATCAAGGAATACAGGGCCGGCGCGGCCTGAGGCTCGGTCGACAAAAACACTGCCGGATAGGTCAGGACCTGACGCAGGCGATAGTCCTGAAACTGCGCCGCTACCAGCTTGTCCAGCGAACGCGTCAGCAGCATTGCGAGCGTGCCCAGCCGCGTGAGCACCTCCCGTGTCAGCAGCTCAGTAGGGTGCGAAAACGTGGTGTACAAAAAGCTGCTCAGCGCCACCGCGTAGACGTCGGAGGAGCGCGCCAAATACGCCCGTACGCGCTCACCCGCGCCCGGCTCAATAGACTCGAATAGGTGCGCGACCTCCTCCACGCCGCTCTCCACATCCAGGAACGCGCCGTCCTCGTTGTACACGCGATACGCAGGCGAGAGGGGGACGAGGTCCAGCTCACGCTCGGTGCTCGTCCCACAGGCCCGGAAAAACTCATCAAAAGCCTCCGGCATGAGATACCACGAAGGCCCCGTATCGAAACGGAAGCCGTCGACTTCTAGGACTCCCGCCCGCCCGCCGACGCTACGCTGCTTCTCGACGACGACCACGTCCCAGCCCTCCCGCAGCATCAACGCCGCGGTGGCAAGCCCCGCGATGCCAGCGCCGATGACGACAACCCGCTTGCCCATGTTTATTTCACCGCCGATGCAGCTGCCCGGCTCACGAGGAAGGCCTTACGCGCTGGTGATACCGACACCCTTGTCGTGAGGATCTCGACGGCGGGGGTTGCCTCGAGCTGGTCGGTGAGCTCAGTAAAGAGGGCGGTAGCCGCCGCCACGCCCATGCGGGAGCCGCGCGGCAGCAACTCGATGGCACCCTGCGCTACAGACAGGTCCTCGCGAATATCAGCGATGATGGCAGCCTTCCTCTCCTCGTCCAAGCCAGTGGGATCGGGCAGCGCTGGAAAATACGAGCGGCCGAGGTCTGCGGAGTCCTCGCGCAGATCGCGCAAGAAGTTGATCTTCTGAAACGCCGCGCCCAAGCGCCGCGCGCCTTCCTCGATGCCGGCCGGTCGCGCCTGACCGGCGTAGAAAGCATCCAAACACAAGAGCCCAATGACTTCCGCGGAGCCGGACACGTAGTTCTCGAAGGAGTCGTGTGTGTGCGTGCTCTGGGTCAGATCGCAGCGCATGGAAGCAAAGAACTCTGCGATGTGCTCGTCCTGGAACCCGCAGCGCCGCGCGGAGAGCGCATACGCGTGCACCACGGGGTCGGCGTGAAAACGCTGGGAGGGGGCGGCGCGGACGGTGGCCTCGTAGGCGTCGAGAAGCACGGCGGCGTCCTGGGGAGCAAGCCCCGCGTCGACGATCTCATCGGCCGTGCGCACCATGGCGTATAAGTTACGGATATCCACGCGCACCCTGGGTGAGAGAAGCCGCGTGGCCAGGGAAAAACTGGTGGAGTAGTGGCGCATGACCTGAGCCGCGGCTGCTTCGGCACAACGGTCGTAATGCTCTAGAGCGGAAAGGGATGCGCGCATGGAGCATATTTTAGACCACACGCGTCACATAACTTACCCAGGGCAAGATAGGGTAGTGACGTTACTTTCCCCATCTATAAGGAGAACACGTCCATGACCACCCCAACGACGACTGCCGCGGCACGCGCCGTTGACCTGTTCAAACAATACGGTCAGGGAGATACCGCAGTCACCGCGTTGGACCACGTCGACGTTGAGTTCGCGCGCAATACCTTTACCGCCATCATGGGCCCGTCGGGCTCCGGCAAATCCACCCTCATGCACACTATGGCGGGCCTCGATTCGGCGACGTCCGGCTCGGCTTTCATCGGTGACACCGATATGTCGCAGCTCAGCGATAAAGACATTACCGCCCTGCGCCGCGACCGCCTGGGTTTCATCTTCCAGTCCTTCAACCTGGTGCCCACGTTGACCGCGGCAGAGAACATCACGCTGCCTTCCGATATCGCTGGCAACAAGGTCGATAAGGCGTGGTTTGATGAGGTCACCACGCGCCTTGGCCTGTCCCACCGCTTGAACCACCGCCCGGCCGAGCTCTCCGGCGGCCAGCAGCAGCGCGTGGCGTGTGCGCGCGCCCTGGTTTCCCGTCCTGAGATCATCTTCGGTGATGAGCCCACCGGCAACCTGGATTCGAACTCCTCCGCCGAGGTGCTCGACATTTTGCGTACCGCCGTGGACAAGGATGGGCAGACCGTGGTTATCGTTACGCACGACGCCAAGGCCGCTTCGTACGCTGACCGCGTGGTCTTCCTCGCCGATGGCCGCCTGGTTAATGAGCTCATGAATCCGACCATGGAGTCCATCCACGCCGTGATGGCAGAAATCGAGGGCTAGAGCATGGCCACAAAGAACACCATGCGCACGGTCTCCGTGCGCAATATTCTCGCGCATAAGCTGCGCCTTGCCCTGACCCTGCTGGCGGTGGTGCTGGGTACCGCGTTCATCTCGGGCTCCTTCATGTTCACCAACTCGCTGTCGAATACGTTCGACTCCGCTGTCTCGACAGCATTTACCGGCGTGGATGCGGCCGTGAGCCAGAAGGAAAACGGCCCGAAGCTGGATCAGAAGATGCGCGATGACATCGCCGCCGACCCCGACGTTCGCGCGGTAAACATGCAAAGCAGCCAGACGGTCGTGGTGGCCAACGAAGACGCCGAGGCGTTCCAGACCGGCGGGGGCACGTCCAGCGTGCAGCCCTACTACCCGGAGGATCAACCCGTCGGTGGGCCCGCCACGCTTGTCGACGGCTCCGAGCCCCACGGGACCGGCGAAGTCCTCATCAACGATTCCGCAGCCGAGAAGTTCGGCATTCACGTCGGCGATACCCTCCTCGTCGTGCACCCGGACCAGCGCGATGAGGTGAAGGTCGTGGGCGTCGTCAAGCCTGTGGTGGACCAGGGCCCCAGTCTGACGTTGCTCATGGAGCACGAGGCCTTCGTTGAGCGCTATGGAGACTCTTCCCAGCTGAAGGTCGCTGCGGCCGACGGCGTCGATGCCGATGCACTCGTGGAGCACCTCAACAACACCTTCGAGGTCGAGGCGGAATCCGGCCAGAAGCTGGCCGATGAGCTGTCGGATCAGATTTCCTCTGCTCTGAAATTCGTCAACTACTTCCTCATCGCCTTTGGCCTCATCGCGTTGCTGGTGGGCACGTTCATTATCGCGAATACCTTCTCCATGATCGTGGCCCAGCGCACCAAGGAGTTCGCGCTCCTGCGTGCGCTCGGTGCTTCCCGTGGCCAGATCACGCGTTCGGTGGTGACGGAGGCCTTCATCGTGGGGCTCGTCGGCTCTGCCGTGGGTGTGGTGGCAGGTATGGGTCTCGTCGCGATCATCAAGGCAGTCTTTGAAGCTAAGGACATGCCCATGGGCGGCGGTCTGGGCCTGAGCGTCAGCGCAGTAGTCGTGCCGCTGCTCTTGGGCGCGGTGGTCACCATCGTGTCCGCGTGGGCGCCGGCGCGCCGCGCGGGTGCGGTAAAGCCGGTGGAAGCCATGCGCACCACCGAGTCTGCTGCCGGTTCTTCGCTCCTCGTGCGCAGCGTGCTGGGTGGACTGTTGCTTGTCGCGGGCATTATCTTCGCGGTCCTCGGCGTGCTTATCGACGCCTCCACGGGCATCCGTGCCTCCCTCGTGGGTCTTGGCGCGCTCAACCTCATCCTCGGCTTCTTCCTGGCTGGACCGGCCATCTCCCTGCCCATCGTTCCGGCGATTGGCCGCGTGATTGGTGCACCGTTTGGTGCGGTGGGCAAGTTGGCGTCGACGAACTCGGCGCGGAACCCGCGCCGTACGGCCGCCACCGCCTTCGCCCTCATGCTGGGCGTGGCGCTGGTGACCTCGATCGGAATGCTTGGCGCGACGATGAAAACCTCGGTCGCGGATGCCGTGGAGCAGGACGCCCGCGCGGACTTTCTGCTGTCGGGTCCGACATCGGGCAACTTCCCAACGCCGAATGAGACGGCGCAGCGCGCCCGCGATACCGAGGGCGCCGGGCAGGTCGTGGCGATGAGTACCGCGCCGTTGCAGGTCGATGGTCAGGCCTCCATGAACTACAGCCCGGAGATGGCGATCAGCCAGGTGGTTGACGGCAACGCCGATGACGTCCTTAACCTCACCCTGGTGGAAGGATCGCTGAAGACGGGCGAGGAGCCGGGCTTCATCGCCGAAGCCGATCTAGCTGCAGAGCAGGGCTGGGAGGTCGGCCAGAGTTATGAGCTGGCGGGCCCGGATCCGTCTCGTACCACGCAGGTGAAGCTCCTCGGCACGTATGAGCCCTTCCAGATGCTCCCGCGCTTAGCTGTCTCCGCCTCCGCGGCAACGGAGGTCGTCGACCCGACTAGCCTCAACGTCATGGTGGTCTCCGTGAACGCGGAGGAAGGCTATGACAAGGAAAAGCTGCGCGCCAACCTGGAGGAGGCCGTCAAGGACCTCGTCGTGGTGCAGGTGCGCACCGGCGAGGAATACGCAGGCGAAGCCGCCGGCATGATTGACCAGATGCTCACCATCCTTTACGCGCTGCTGGCGTTGGCTGTGGTCATCGCGATCCTGGGCATCGTCAATACCCTCACCTTGGGCGTGATTGAACGACGCCAAGAGATCGGTATGCTGCGCGCGGTGGGCACCCAGCGCCGCCAGATTCGCACGATGATCACCGTGGAATCGGTACAAATTGCTCTCTTCGGTGCGCTCATGGGCATCCTCATGGGGCTGGGGATGGGGTGGTCCTTCATCTCCGTGCTTGCGGACGAGGGCCTCGACTCCACGACGGTGCCGTG
Organism: Corynebacterium sp. Marseille-Q2823; assembly: GCF_903645345.1. Lineage (NCBI taxonomy): Bacteria > Bacillati > Actinomycetota > Actinomycetes > Mycobacteriales > Corynebacteriaceae > Corynebacterium > Corynebacterium sp. Marseille-Q2823. The sequence goes on from NZ_CAHJXS010000003.1 coordinate 115,703, forward strand.
GATGATGCTCGTCGTCATGCTCGTCGGCTCCGGCATCGTCGGTGTGCTAGCCGCCCTGTGGCCGGCCCACCGCGCGGCGAAGACTCCGCCGTTGGACGCCATCGCTGACTAACACTCCGCGCGCTTGGGCGTGGAGTGCGGTGAGCAGGCTAGGCCAAAAGCGAGCCGACCCACGCCCCGCGCCACGCCAGGACGATACCGAGGCCGATGGTCCAGAAGAGATAACGTGCCAAGCGCCACCAGCGCTGGGCCTTAATCATGTCGCCGAGCTCTTTGGCCAACGTGGACCATGTTGATAGCCCGCCCGCCACGCCGGCCGCGAGCAAGGGGAGGAAGAACTCGGGGGTGTGCGCGTGCGTGGCGTAGCCATAGGTCACGCCGGCCACCGCAGAGCCGATGAGGTTGGCGGCGAAGGTACACGTGGGGGAGGGCAGGATGCGGGTTAACAGGTAGCGCCCGCAACCGCCCACAAAACCGCCGACGAGCACGGCCAAGATGGAGAGCATCATGCGCGCCTCCGAGCCTGGAGACGGTCACCGACCAGGTACGCCACGGTGCAGCCCAGGACCGTTGCCAGGACATATGCCCCCGCCTGCGCCGGCCCGAAACCTGAAGTGAGATACGCAAACGCGGCAAAGCTGGTGAACCCACCCAAGAAACCCGTGCCCCAGAATGCGGGCGGCTTGGCATAGCCCATCACAGCGCTGCCAACAACGTTGATGAGCAACAGCGGCAGCGCGCCGCCCCCGAGAAGCGAAGAAAGGCCGAAGCGGGCCAGCGCCCCGAGCGCGGTCCCGCAGCCCACAAGAAGGATCTGTGGCATAGGCACCATCCTAGTTGGGATGCGAAAACGTCGTGAAGCAGGCAAGCTTAAGGTACATCCACATCCCCAAGGAGGAAACCACCATGGCACACGAGCGCGCTGGCCAACTAGCCCAGCCTTCGGATCTCATCGATATCGCGGAGTTGGTCACCGCGTATTACACCCGCACCCCCGACGCCGATAACCCTGACCAGCAGGTTTCCTTCGGCACCTCTGGGCACCGCGGCTCCGCCTTGGACACCGCCTTCAACGAGGCCCACATCCTGGCCATCACCCAGGCCATCGTGGACTACCGCGCCGAGCAGGGCACCACGGGCGCCATCTTCATCGGCCGTGATACTCACGCCCTGTCCGAACCCGCCATGGTCTCCGCCCTCGAGGTCCTCCTAGCCAATGAACTGGAGGTTCGGGTGGATGACCGCGGCCGCTACACCCCGACCCCGGCCGTCTCCCACGCCATCCTGACCAACCCGGGCGCCGACGGCATCGTGATTACCCCCTCCCACAACCCGCCGCGCGATGGTGGATTCAAGTACAACCCGCCAACGGGCGGTCCAACGGACACCGATGCCACCGACTGGATTGCGGCAAAGGCTAACGACTACCTGCGCGCCGGGCTCGACGGTGTGAAGCGCGTACCGGTTGACGGCGTGCTCGATGCGCGCTGCGTCAAGCACAATTACCTCGACTCCTATGTGTCCGATTTGGCCAACGTCGTGGACATGGCGGCCATCAAGGACGCCGGCGTGCGCATCGGAGCGGACCCGATGGGCGGCGCCTCGGTGGACTACTGGGCGGCAATTGCTGAGCACTACGAGCTGAACATGACCGTGGTGAACCCCGACGTCGACGGCACCTTCCGCTTCATGACGTTGGATACCGACGGCAAGATCCGCATGGACTGCTCCTCCCCGGATGCCATGGCGTCACTGGTGGATAACCGTTCCAAGCACGACCTGGCCACGGGCAACGACGCCGACGCGGACCGCCACGGCATTGTTACGCCGGACGCGGGCCTGATGAACCCGAACCACTACCTCGCGGTGGCCATCGAGTACCTGTTTAGCCACCGCCCCCAGTGGGGTAACGCCGGCGTGGGCAAGACCTTGGTGTCTTCTTCCATGATCGACCGCGTCGTGGCCAGCCTGGGGCGTGAGCTCGTGGAGGTGCCGGTGGGCTTTAAGTGGTTTGTGCCGGGGCTTGTCGACGGCTCCCTCGGCTTCGGCGGCGAAGAATCCGCCGGTGCTTCCTTCCTGCGCTTCGACGGTACGGTGTGGTCCACCGACAAGGACGGCATCATCTTGGACTTGTTGGCCGCGGAGATCCTGGCGGTGACGGGTAAGACCCCGTCGCAGCGCTACGCGGAACTGGCGGAGACGGGCGCCGGTATGCGCGACCGATGCACTACCGTGAACGAGGCCATCCTGAAGAAGCTCTCCCCGGAGCAGGTGACGGCTACGGAGCTGGCGGGCGAGGAGATCGTCGCCAAGCTCACCGAGGCGCCGGGCAACGGCGCGGCGATCGGCGGCCTCAAGGTGACGACGGAGAACGCGTGGGTTGCCGCGCGCCCGTCCGGCACGGAGGATAAGTACAAGATTTACGCCGAGAGCTTCCGTGGCGAAGAGCACCTCAAGCAGGTGCAGGAAGAAGCACAGGCGCTGGTGTCACAGGTTCTCGGAGGTTAGTTCTGCGGCTAGGCTAGTGGTTTATGACATCTCCACAATCCATATCGGTGCCTGACCTCATCAGCGCGCTCGCGCGCTGGGGAATGGCCGCCGTGTGGATTATCGCCGGCATACAGAAACTGGATGCCCGGATGGAGATGACCCAGGCCATTGAGGCCTATGGCATCTTTACCCCGGAGTGGTCCGGATACTTGGCCTACCTCATCGGGCCCCTGGAACTCATGGGTGGGGTGCTGCTGTTGTTGGGGCTGTTCTTGAGGGAGGCGTCGGCAGTCGCTGCAGTGGTCTTGGTCCTGTTCATGGTGGGCATCGCGCAGGCGTGGGCGCGGGGGCTCGTCATCGATTGCGGGTGTTTTGGCTACGACCCCGCCGACGTAAGTCAGGGCATGAACTACGCACTGACGCTGCTTCGCGACGCTTTCTTCCTCGCCCTCACCGTCTGGACCATCCGCCGCCCCTACCGCCGCTATGCCCTGCACCCGTAGATTGTTAGGCTAACTCCGTGACCAAAACCAAAATCAGCGCACCTCTCGTGCTCGACATCATTAGTGCATTCGCGCGATTCTATATGGCTTATGTATGGATCAAGGCGGGGGCGTCGAAGCTAACGGATCAGCTCGCGGTGTCGCAAAGCATCAAGGCATATGAAATCTTTACCCCTGAGTGGTCGCACTACTTGTCCTACCTGATTGGACCGCTGGAGATCTGTGGCGGCCTGCTGCTATTGCTGGGGCTGTTTTTGCGACCATCGGCGTGGGTTGGGCAAATAGTTCTGGTGCTGTTCATGATCGGCATCGCGCAGGCGTGGGCGCGGGGACTTGGAATTGATTGCGGTTGCTTCTCCGTGAGCCCTGATGAAGACGCGCAAGTGATGAATTACATGATGACACTTCTGCGAGATGTCTTCTATTCTGTCTTAATGGTGTGGACGATCAAGCGTCCTTTCACCAAGTTTGCATTGCACCCTTAACACTGGTGTGTAGGCTTTCATCTGTTCGAACTTAAGTCATAAAGGCAAGGTTGTTTAATGAGTACAGTCAAAGACCCCAACTCCAAAGGCAATAGTGGATTCGTCTGGGGCCTCGCTGTTCTGCTGGTTATTATTGCCGTGGTCATCGGATACATCGTCTACCAAGGGCGAGGTGCACAGACCGATGCGCTGGGAGACTACGCCGCAGAGGACGTCTCCATGGAGATTTCCTACGCGGACAATGCGGTAACCCTCAAGTCCGCGGATGCAGCAAAGGACGCAACCGAAGTAGACCTGTACGAGGACTACTCCTGCCCGCACTGTGGTGACCTGGCGAAGGAAACCGACGAGCAGATGAAGGATGCGATTGATGCGGGCGAGCTCGTCGTGCACGTGCGCACCCTCAACTTCCTCGACGGCAGCCCGAACGGCTTGGAGAGCATCAAGTCCAACACGGGCCACTCCTCCAAGGCCGCTGCTGCGATGGAGCAGGTAGCAAAGACCGGTGACGCCAAGCTCTACTGGAACCTGCGTAAGTACCTCATGGAGAATCAGTCCAAGGTGTACAACAAGTGGGAGATGGAAGACTTCGCTGCTGCTGCCAAGGAACTGGGCGCAGATGATGCCACGGTGAAGGCCATTGAGGAAGCCCCGGTTGGTGAAGGAAACCCGCTGGTGACCTCGAACTACGAAAAGCTGGAGAGCGAAACCGGCCAGGTTTCCTCGCCGCGAATCATCCAGGATGGCAAGGATATTCCGGAAGACCAGAACACGTCCATCATGGAATGGGTCGACATCGTCACTAAATAAGGCGTCCCAACTCGCGATTTGGTGAGTGAATGGGGAGCGGATATATTGATACGAGTTGCAATCGTGAAGGTTGCACCTCGTATGAGGGGCTATGGCGCAGTTGGTAGCGCACCACACTGGCAGTGTGGGGGTCACGGGTTCGAATCCCGTTAGCTCCACTTCATAATTCAATACCGCCTTGGGGCTATGGCGCAGTTGGTAGCGCACCACACTGGCAGTGTGGGGGTCACGGGTTCGAATCCCGTTAGCTCCACTTTATACCCTCTTTCCACTGGTCAGAGGGTTTTATTTTTGTCTGGGGAATTCTTTGTTGACGTCTGGTTATGACTGTGTTTAAAGCCAGGTGAAATCCAAGGTTGAGTGCCGGGGACGTGGTCGACGAACTGGTAAAACCGGACTGATTCATTGGGGAGGGCAATCAGGTCCTCATGAGTGAACAAATGATCGGCACATCACGTGCGGATGAATCCATGCAAGGCCACTGGCTTTTGGCCAAATTGGGAAAGTGAGTCCTTTGCCTCGGCGGGCGCAGACTAACAGATGAATTGCTCGAACTATCCGGAATTCCGAACGTTGATGTAGTTGAACCAGCGCCTAGTCTTGGGCGCACGCCGGGTAGGATTCTTGAGCTCACGCCTTCGAGTTATACAGGTGCGGATAGTGATCCGGATGCTGTGGCTGCAGTGCGCCGCGTCTTTGGCCTGCGTGCAAAGCTAATTGAGGCCGACGCCGCTGAAACTGGACTGGCCGATGAGTCGGCTGACCTTGTGATTGGGAAGCGATGCTCACCATGCAGGGTGAGAAGGCTAAGAATGCAATCGTTGCAGAGGCTGCGCGCATCCTACGTCCGGGTGGGCGGTACGCCATTCACGAACTGGGGCTAGTTCCTGAAGAACTAGCAGATGGGGTGAAGGATGAAATCCGCCAAAGCCTTGCGCGCGCAATTAGGGTGAACGCGTGTCCGCTGACCTTGGGCGAATGGACGGCAGTGTTTGAGGCTAATGGCTTTTTAAAGCCGCCAAGGTTGAGACCGCGCCGATGGCTTTGCTGCAGCCGCGTCGAATTCTTTCCGATGAAGGATTCTTAGGCACGCTGTGCTTTGTGAAGAACCTTCGGAATAACTCCGATGCCCGCAAGCGGGTGCTGCAGATGCGAAAAACCTTCAACACGCACAGCGAGCACCTCAACGCCGTGGCAATCGTGGCAACGAAGCCAGAGCGTTAGGAAGCTGGAACGCTATCTAGGCGCGATTGCGCACTACGGTCAGCAGGATTGCTGAGTCTTCCAAGGAGAGCAGTCCATGACGCTACTGAGGCACCACAGCATGCTCATCGGCGCTCAACTCTAGTGAATCGTCGTCTGCGGTAAGCCGAACTTTTCCGCTCAATACGTGCAAGAGTGCCTCGCCAGGGTTCTCGTGCTTAGACAATTCCTTGCCGTCGTTCAGGACAAGCAAGACCTGTAAAAGGGAACCACCAGGCACTGCGCGGAACACGTGGGTTGCACGCCCGCTTTCTGTCCCAGCCGCCTTATTTAGCAGTTCTTCAGCCAGCGCTTTTAAATTAACGCTGACGCTTGGTGTCTCTGCCATTTTCGAAATCTCTTCCAAATGTTAGAGGGGATTGAACTGCGCTAAGCGATGCCAGGTGTAAAAGGTTGACCGTCTAGTGTCGAGTCTATACCTTTGGTATATCAATCCTTAAAATGAATAGTCCTACCTATTGAAAGTTAGGCAACCCTACTCAAGTGGTGTATATTTGCCATGGTTAATTGATCCCTATTCCCAGCAAAGGAAATAACAAGTGAAAAAGACGGCATTGATGGCTTTAAGTGCTGCTGCAGCCCTCGTTCTTGCGGCGTGCTCCACCTCGGGGGAAGAAGCCTCGGGGGAAGATGCAGCGGCTGGCGACGGTGAGCAGCTGACTCTGTCCCACCCCAGTATTGAGGGGCTAAACATCGACTTCGAAAACCAGCCAGAAACCATCGTTATGGACTGCTACGCCTATAGCTCTCTGCACGAGTACGGCATTGAGCCGGATGCGTTGTTTGGTTTTGAGTGTGACAACCCAGCGTTGATGGGTGATGCTGACATCGAAGGTATTGAGACCATCGGCCAAGATGCTGAGATCGATCTGGAAAAGCTGGCTGAACTGCGCCCGGATGCCATCATCGGCAACGGTAACGCGAAGGGTTGGTCTTGGTTCGATGAAGACGTCAACGCTCAGTTGCAGCGCGTTGCGCCTTTCGTGCCGCTGCCATCGGAAGGCTCTATTGATCAAAGGATTGCGGATACCCGCGAGATTGCAGAGTTCTTCGGCGCAGACGTAGAAGCTGACAACATCGTGGCGGCAGATGGAGACTTCGCAGCGGCCAAGGAAGCGTTCACCGCAGCAGTAGACGGCAAGGATTACAACTTCCTGCTGACCAGCCCAACCAAGGAAATGCTCTATACCGGCGTGGGCTTCCCGCAGGCGGACATGCTGGAAGAACTTGGCGCAAACATCGCAGGCCCAGACACACCAGCGGAAGGAAACCCGTGGGGTCGAGTGGCGTGGGAAGATGCTTCGACCTACCCTGCTGATGTCATCTTGGTAGAAAACTATGACCCAGAGGCGCCATTTACTGCGGAGCTGTGGGACAACCTTCCAGCTGTCCAGGCAGACCAGGTATCCACGTGGTCTTCCAAGGGTGCGTTGACCAGCCGTAACTATGCCGATTGGCTGCAGGATCTTGCAGACAAGGTAGAGACCTACGACAAGGTGAGCTAGTCTTTTATGCCAGCAAGTTCCACCACCTCCACAGCCCCGAAGGCTGTGGAAAGGCCAGTTGCTCAGGCCAACCGGCTCATTGGTTTCATTATCATTGCGGTCTTATGTGCCGGTGCGCTGGTGTTGAGCATGATGGTGGGCTCACGCAGCATTCCACCGTCGGATATTTTTCATTATCTGATTAACCCGGATCCGGCGGATCCGGTATCGCAGGTGGTCTGGCAGTCTCGCGTTCCACGTACTTTCTTGGTGTTGGTTGCCGGTAGTGCGTTGGGGGTCGCGGGTGGTTTGATGCAGGCTGTGACCAGAAACCCAATGACGGACCCGGGGATTTTGGGCGTTAATGCGGGTGCTTCTCTCATGGTGGTTGTTGGCCTGGCATTTTTTGGGGTTACAGATATCTCCCAGTACATGTGGTGGTCTTTTGCTGGTGCGATTGTGACCTCGGCGGTGGTCTTCGCCATTGGCAACAGTGGTCCATTGCGTGGCAGTCCGGTGCGCATGACCTTGTCCGGTGTGGCATTGGGGGCGGTGCTGGGCGGTTTTGCATCCGCGGTGTTGCTGACCAATTCAGAAGTTTTGGAACGCATGCGTGGCTGGTCAGCGGGCACCACAGCATCGCAGCCTCTCGATGCTACCTTGTCCATCACCCCATTTATCTTGGTAGGCTTGCTTATTGCGCTGGCCAGCACTCGCGCATTGGATGTGCTTTCACTGGGTGAAGCGGCATCGGTTGCTATGGGCGCGCACCCGCAAAGAACCAGGCTGGTGGTATTGGTAGCAATTGCACTGCTAGCCGGTGGCGCTACTGCGGCGGCGGGGCCCATCGGATTTATTGGGCTGTTGGCACCACATCTATCCCGCATGATCGTGGGCCCACATCAAGGGTGGATTATGGCCTATTCAATCGTCTTGGCCCCAGCGGTTTTGGGCGTGAGTGATGTTATAGGTCGCGTGATTACTGCTGGGGAAGTGCCCGTGGGAGTAGTAACTGCATTCGTTGGCGCACCGCTGTTGATTTACATGGTGCGTAAGTACCGCATTCCGGAGGTTTAAGCGCGATGGTTCACACAACGAATCCGGATACGAAGCAAGAGCTTGAATTCGGGCGAAAGATTTTCCGCATCGGTCCCAAAGAACGCCCGGTGATGCTTATCGGGGTGCGCACAGCTGTCGTCACAGGTGGACTCTTATTGGCGACTGCGCTGATTGCGGTGTACTCCTTGGTTGATGGTTCTGCATCCATCACCGTTGGTGAAGCGTTCCAGGCGTTGACCGGCAACGGTGATTCCTACACCAACATGATTGTGGTGGAATGGCGCGCACCGCGCACGCTTCTGGCAATCCTGCTGGGCGCAACACTGGCCATGAGTGGAGCTATCTTTCAAAACCTCACCGCGAATCCATTGGGCTCACCGGATGTGATTGGTTTTCAGACCGGTTCCTACACTGGCGCGCTCATCGTCATGTTGATTCTCGGCGGTGGCACCACCGCTACGTTGTTGGGGGCTCTCACTGGAGGTATCGCTACCGCGATGGTGGTGTTCTTCCTTGCCTCCAAGCGCGGATTCGCTGGTGGCGTGCGTCTTATCATCGTTGGCATTGCTGTCAGCGCCATGCTGGCCTCGGTCAACGTGTGGATTTTGCTCACTGCCACGGTGGAAGATGCCATCATGGCGAGTTTGTGGGGCGCGGGAAATCTCTCCGGCACCTCCTGGAATTCGCTGCTGCTGGCATTTTGTGGTTCTGCCGTGTTCATCCTGATGGCAGCACTGCTGGCGCGCCCGATGCGTTTGATGCAGATTGGTATTCCTTTCGCGGTTGCGCTGGGGCAAAACGTCCGCAGGGTGCAACTATTGGCAGTTGTTGCCGGCATCGGATTAACGGCGCTGGCAACTGCCACCGCCGGGCCGATTTCCTTCATCGCGCTGGCCTCGCCCCAGATTGCCCGTCGCCTGGTACACGTTGATGGCCTGGCGCTGGCCCCCACCGCAGCCGTGGGGTCTTTCCTGTTAATACTCGCCGATACGGTTGCCCAAAGAATTGACCCTGAATCCCCGCTCCCAGTAGGTATTGTCACCGTATCCATCGGTGGCGTGTACTTCCTGTGGTTGCTCATGAGAGAAGGCCGACGCAAATGACACGACTTCTAGTAGAAAACGCCCAGCTTGGATACGGCGACAAAGTTATCTGCCCAGGCGTGGATCTTCAGATTCCAGATAGCCAGTTCACGGTCATCGTTGGCCCCAATGCCTGCGGCAAGTCCACTTTGCTCAAGAGCTTGACCCGTTTGATTGCGCCGCAAGAGGGGAAGATTCTTTTAGACGGGCAGTCTTTGCACAAAAAGCCCACCAAAGAAGTAGCGCGTGAAGTGGGTCTTCTGCCGCAAGGCCCGGTTGCCCCGGACGGCATTCGCGTCATCGATCTGGTCTCACGAGGACGCTACCCGCACCAGAGTTTGTTCAAGCCTTGGTCGCCCGAGGATGAGCAGGCGGTGAAAGAGGCCATGGAGGCAACCGGAATTAGGGAGCTTTCAGGCAGGCTTGTCGATGAACTCTCGGGCGGTCAACGCCAACGCGTCTGGATGGCGGTGGCGTTGGCGCAGCAGACGCCAATCTTGCTTCTCGATGAACCTACCACATTCTTAGACGTCAGCTACCAGATTGAGCTGCTGGAACTTTGCCGCATGCTCAACCGGAAACGGGACTACACACTGGTCGCCGTATTGCATGACTTGAACCAGGCAGCGCGCTACGCCGATCACATCATCGCCATGAAAGACGGCGAAGTTGTAGCCACCGGCGATCCTGCAACCGTTATTACTGAAGAGCTCGTGCGCACCGTATTTGGTGTGGATTCTAAGATCATCGCTGACCCAGAGTCTGGAGCACCGTTGATGATCCCAACGTGGAGCCACCAAGTATCAAGTTCAAACAGATAATTCTGACGTTAATTTTACCTGTTCCATGTGCACCTCAGTTTTCGCGTTGTGGACGCAATCGATGCGGGTGAGATGGTCGATCTGAAATTGACGATAAGCGGTGAGATCGGCCGCCACTATTCACAGCATGACATCGCATTCACCAGCCATGAGGTGGCATTCCACGGCTTCTGGAAGTGGCTGACTCTCTTGAATGAATCGCTCAACAGTCTCAAGGTCCTGGCTGGTGAGCCAAACTCTGGCATAGGCGGTAAATCCTTTGCCGACCTTTGTGGGAACAAACAGGGCAACGTAACCCCGAATAATTCCAGCGTCCTCCAGTGCATGGACTCGTCGGATACAAGTGGAAGGGGAAAGGTGCACGGCATCCGCGAGTTCATTGACGATTCAATCCAAGCGGAAGTCCACGCTTGAAGACCTGGTGAAACGCCTATTTGATCAAGGGCAGCTTAATCGAGTGTGTGAAGCGTCCTGGGTTTAGTTCCTCAGCTAAGGAAGGATTGAACTATGCCTAGAAGGTATTCCGTTGATTTCAAGGAGAAGGCTGTCATCCGGCGGCGATGGAATTGCCTAGTGCTCTCTTTTGTAATGCTGTCGCTCTCGTTTAGCCAAAGGTCTATTAGCTGTTCCACGGTTGTGCTGTTTGTCAGCTCTAGCTTCTCTTTTTCAGCGGGGGAGATCCATTTAATCCCCGATGCCTCTGCCTTATCGATGTCTGCCTTATTGGTGTTTAACCAACTTTCGGCGTCCTTCTTTTCTTTAAAGGTGATCGGTGCTCTGTGCAAAATGCCTTGGTGTTTGAAACTGGCACGCCACCTATTTTTTCCGCGTTGCTCAATTCGCTCCCACGAACGATGGGGCTTATACTTCGGGCCTTTTTCTTTTCGTTTTCGTTCTGCATATTGGGGAAGCTTCGGGGAACTCTAGCGCCGTTTTGTGTCATATAATGACGTAATGATGTTAGAAATTACCTAATATAACTGCAGGTTAATTAGGTATAATGCCAGCTAGGCAAGGGGTAATATTTAGAAACCGATGGAATCCCGTTAGGTCCACCAGTGGCCGTCTCTGTTATGGAGCCGGCCTTTTCCTATGCTGGGAACATGGATGTTTTCACCAAGACCGTGTCCCGTCCTGATCAAGCTGGTGCCGAGGCTGCTGGGTTGAGATGGCTGGCGCAGGCGCATGGCGACGTCGTCGTGGACGTCGCCGAAGTCACTCCCACATCTATTAGCACTCGGCGGGTTGAGCAGTCGCGACCGAGTGCCCTCGCTGCCCGCGCTTTTGGTGCTGCGCTCCGTACGGTCCATGAAGCAGGAGCGCCCGCTTTCGGCGCGCCGCCGGCGGGCTGGGAGGGCGCGAACTTCATTGGACGCGTGGAACAACGCTGCGAACCATGCGAATCCTGGGGCGAGTTCTACGCCGAGCAGCGGGTGTCGCCTTTTATAGGAGGACTGCCTCAAGAGCTACAGGGGATAGTTCGACAAGCATGCGAGGCTATAAAAGCCGTTGAGTGGGACGTGAAACCGGCGCGAATTCATGGCGACCTGTGGGCAGGAAACGTATTGTTTACTGCCTCGTCGGCCGTGATGATCGACCCAGCCGCACACGGCGGACACCCGTGGACGGATTTGGCCATGCTGGAGCTATTTGGCACGCCGTACTATGGCGAGATACTGCGTGGTTATGGGGTGGGGGAGGAGTATCACCAGTGGGTGCCGGTGCATCAACTACACCCGCTGGCGGTTCATTCGATGACGCATGGTCCCGCGTATTATGTACCGCTCGAGCGGGCCGCACGTGCCACGCTCGAAGCGTTGGGCGGATAGTCTTCCTTGTGAGGCGTTAGGCACTAGTGGGGCCTAGCGGCATGGCGCGCTTATGGGCGCCGCGGCGCCAGAGGGTTTCGATGCGCTCGCAGGCGTCGTCAGGCACGTTCTTGCCCTCGAGGTAGTCATCGATGTGGGTGTAGGTGACGCCGAGCGCTTCTTCATCAGAGAGCAATGGGCGGTTATCCTCCAAGTCGGCAGTTGGTACCTTCTTCCACGTGGAATCCGGTGCGCCGAGATGTTTCAGGAGTTGAGCGCCCTGGCGCTTGTTGATCCCGGCGAGAGGCAGGATGTCGGCAGCGCCATCGCCCCACTTGGTAAAGAAAGCTGTGACGTTTTCGGCAGCGTGGTCGGTGCCGATGACCAACGCACCGACCTCGCCGGCCAGCGCGTACTGCGCGGCCATGCGCAAACGTGCCTTGAGGTTGCCGCGATTGAAGTCACCCAGAGAGTCCTGTTGCAGGGCGCTAGCAACGGCGCCGTCGAGAGCTGCGGTGGCCTCGGCAATGTTGACGGTGAGGGAGTAGTCAGGCTCGATGAAGTCCAGAGCGGTCTGTGCGTCATCCTCGTCGGCCTGCACTCCGTGGGGAAGGCGTACGGCCCAGAAATGCGCGCCGTCGACGCGGTCCACCGCCAACTGCGCCAAGCGTCCGGCCAGGGTGGAGTCCTGGCCGCCGGAGATGCCCAGGACAAAGCCCTTAGCACCGGTGGTGCGTAGGTAGTCCACCAAGAAAGCGACGCGGCGCTCAACCTCTTCTGCTGGATCGATACGGGGTTTTACGCCGAGGGCCTTGATGATGTCGTGCTGGAGGTCTGTGGATTCATGTGACATGACGACCATGGTAGCCGCCTGCGACAATAGGAACCCGTGAACAAAGATACTTACGTCATGATGGTCGCAGGCGTAGCCGCCCTGGGAGGACTGCTCTTTGGATACGACACCGGAGTGATGTCTGGCGCCCTCCTCTTTGTGGGGCCGGAATTCGGTATGTCTGCTCATGAGGAAGGGCTCGTGACCTCGATGCTGTTGGTTGGCGCGGCAGTCGGTGCGCTGGCAGCTGGGCGTGTGGCGAGCGTAATCGGGCGGCGTCGAACCCTCATTGTCGGCGGACTCATCTTCGTGGCTGGTTCCGTGTGGTGTGCGCTTGCAAACTCAGCTGCGGAACTTGCTACCGCCCGCACATTCCTCGGCGTGGCAGTGGGCGCGGTGTCCATCGTCTCCCCGATGTACATCTCCGAAATCACCCCGGCGGCTGTGCGGGGCCGGATGGTCTCCCTCAACACACTCATGATCGTCGTCGGGCAGCTGCTTGCGTACGGGGTGAACTCGCTGTTGGCTGCAAGCGGTAGCTGGCATTGGATGCTCGGGCTGGCGGCGGTCCCGGGCGCGGCGCTGGCGCTCGGCATGGTCTTCCTGCCCGATACCCCGGCCTGGCTCGCGTCACGAGGTCGAACGCGCGAAGCTGCTGCAGTCAGCGCTCGGGTTGGCGCGAGGGGAGCGGAGTTGGAACATAGCGCGCGGCCGAACACGGGTGAATGGCGGGCTTTGCGACGCCACCGCTGGATGCGCTGGGCTATCGCGCTTGCCATGCTCATGGGCCTGACCCAGCAGATTACGGGTGTTAACGCCATCGTGTACTTCGCACCCACGATGATGAACCAGGTGGGTATCTCCACCACCAACTCGGTGTATACGTCGATGGTGATTGGTGTGGTGTCCGTCGCGGCCTGCCTAGTGGGCATGCGCGTGATCGACCGACTGGGGCGCCGCCGGTTGTTGCTAGCAGGATTAAGCGGCAACGTCGTTTCGCTCGTGGTCCTCGCTGTGGCTTATCACTTCGCCTATGATTCCACGCCGCTGGCCATGCTGGCGCTGACGTGTATGGCGGCGTTCATTGCCTTCCAGCAGGCGGCGGTCTCCCCGGCCACGTGGCTGCTCATGTCAGAAATTGTGCCGCCCGAAGTTCGCGGCTTGGGCATGGGAATCGCCGGGCTGGCGTTGTGGGTGAGTAACTGGGCGGTGGCGCAGTTCTTCTTGCCGGTGGTCGAGTGGCTCGGTGGCTCGCTGGCCTTTGGAATCTTCGCAGTGTTAGGACTTGTCGCGGTGGGGTATACCCGCGCACTCGTTCCGGAAACGGCGGGGGAGAGCCTCGAGGATGTTGCCCAACAACTTCGTTCCCGCTACTCCGAACGCTGAGTGTTTTGGTTATGACGCGCGCGTGGGGTAATATTTTTCCTCGTGTCATTGCTGGGTGTCTACCCGGCTGTGCTTTGAACTAATCAATCGCATCAAGATTGCGCATAACGAAAGGAGCGCCCGATGAAGGTTCGCAAGTCGCTTCGGTCGCTGAAGAAGAAGCCGGGCGCCCAGGTTATTCGCCGCCACGGTAAGGTCTTCGTGATCAACAAGAAGGATCCGCGCTTCAAGGCTCGCCAGGGCTAAGAAACAAGTGTCCTTGGTCCGCCGTCCCCGCGTTGTGGGGGCGGCGGATTTTTTTATGCCTCCCTTCGTCGGCTGGGGTCGGGGGAGGCGTCGCAGAGTGGCCTGCTCCCTTTTGTGGACTTTGTCACAAACTGAGTGAACGTTTGTAACGTGCAGGAATATCTGCGCGGCCGCGGCGGTGGTCAACATGGGTCGGGTTACATCCTGGGAATACCAGCCATGTAACTACTACATCTTGTGTTAGTTGCGGGGTGCGGGCACAAAGTATAGTGTCGTTGATGTTGCTCGGGCGGCGGCCCTACATCACCGCTCAGAGCTCGCATGCAGAGCCGCTGAACGCTCTGCTCGTATCGAATTCAACAGTCACTCCGCGTGTAGTGCCGAAGGAAGCTAAAGGAACGTCACATGAGCATCACCCTCTACACCAAGCCAGCTTGTGTCCAGTGCAACGCCACCAAGAAGGCCCTCGACCGTGCTGGCCTCAAATACGAGACGGTGGATATCTCCCTGGATGATGATGCCCGCGACTACGTGATGGCTCTGGGTTACGTCCAAGCACCGGTCGTTGAGGCGCACGGTGAGCACTGGTCTGGCTTCCGTCCTGACCGCATCAAGGAACTCTCTGCGATGGCGGCGAGCGCCTAGGGCAAAACCATGTTGGTCGTGTATTTCTCTTCCGCTACGGAAAGCACCCACCGCTTCGTCGAGAAGCTCGGCCTTCCCAGCGTCCGCATCCCGCTGCGCCTCAGTGATGAGCCCCTCACCGTGAATGAGCCCTACGTCTTGATTTGTCCGACGTATGGGGGAGGGGCATCGATGAGCGGGCGGAACACGCGGCCTGTCCCCAAGCAAGTCATTCGTTTCCTGAATGACGAACACAACCGCAGTTTCATTCGTGCCGTCGTGGCCGGAGGTAACAGCAACTTCGGCAGTGACTTTGGCAAGGCCGGCGACGTCATCGCCGCCAAGTGTAAGGTTCCTTATGTGTACCGCTTCGAACTTCTCGGAACCGAGGAAGATGTCACAATTTGCCGTGAAGGCCTCTTGGCCAACGCGGCCGCTTTAGGTTTAGCCGCCTAAGGCCTTAATTCCTACCAACCCATCTCTCCATTTCGCCATAGCAAAGAAAGGCCCGTGAAAGTCGTGACCACGCAACTGGGTAAGACCGTCGCTGAACCTGTGAAGCCGGAAGAGCAGCTGGACTACCATGCGCTCAACGCCCTGCTGAACCTGTATGACGAAAACGGCAAGATTCAGTTCGACAAGGACCGCGAGGCCGCGAACCAGTTCTTCCTCCAGCACGTCAACCAGAACACCGTCTACTTCCATGACTTGGAAGAAAAGATGCGCTACCTGGTAGAAAACAAGTACTACGAGCCGGAACTGATCGAGCAGTATGACTTTGAGTTCATCAAGTCCCTGTTTAAGCGCGCCTACGCCTTTAAGTTCCGCTTTAAGACCTTCCTGGGTGCCTACAAGTACTACACCTCCTACACGCTGAAGACTTTCGACGGCCGCCGCTACCTTGAGCGCTTTGAGGACCGTGTATCCATGACTGCCTTGTTCCTGGCTGACGGCGACACGAAGCTGGCGGAGCGCCTCGTCGATGAGATCATGACCGGCCGCTTCCAGCCGGCCACCCCGACGTTCCTCAACGCCGGCAAGGCACAGCGCGGCGAGCTGGTGTCGTGTTTCCTGTTGCGCATCGAGGACAACATGGAGTCGATCGGCCGCTCCATTAACTCTGCTCTGCAGCTGTCCAAGCGCGGTGGCGGCGTCGCTCTGCTGCTGTCCAATATCCGCGAGTCTGGTGCACCCATCAAGCACATCGAGAACCAGTCTTCCGGCGTCATCCCCGTAATGAAGCTGCTCGAGGATTCCTTCTCCTACGCCAACCAGCTGGGCGCTCGCCAGGGAGCTGGTGCGGTCTACCTCAACGCGCATCACCCAGACATCATGAACTTCCTCGACACCAAGCGTGAGAACGCGGATGAGAAGATCCGTATCAAGACTCTCTCGCTCGGCATCGTGATCCCGGATATTACATTCGAGTTGGCAAAGAACAACGACGACATGTACCTGTTCAGCCCGTACGATGTTGAGCGCGTCTACGGTAAGGCCTTCGGCGATATTTCCGTCACTGAGCACTACGAAGAGATGGTCGAGGATCCGCGTATTCGCAAGAAGAAGATCAACGCTCGCCACTTCTTCCAGACCGTCGCGGAGCTACAGTTCGAGTCCGGATACCCGTACATCATGTTCGAGGACACCGTGAACCGTGCCAACCCGGTCAAGACTGGGCGCATCAACATGTCGAACCTCTGCTCGGAGATTCTGCAGGTGAACTCCCCGTCGGAGCTCAACGAGGACCTCACCTACAAGACCTTGGGCAGCGACATTTCCTGCAACCTTGGATCCCTCAACATCGCCGCGACCATGGATTCTCCGGACTTCGCCCTCACGGTGGAAACGGCCATCCGCGGATTGACCGCTGTGGCAGACAAGACTTCCATCAACTCCGTGCCCTCCGTGCGCAAGGGCAACGATGATTCCCACGCCATTGGCCTTGGGCAGATGAACCTTCACGGCTACCTCGGTCGCGAGCACATCGAGTACGGATCGGAAGAGGGCCTCGATTTCACCAATTCCTACTTTGCGGCGATCATGTACGCTGCGCTGCGCGCATCTAACAAGCTGGCGCGTGAACGAGGCGAGTACTTCACGGAGTTCCCGGAGTCTGAATACGCGAGCGGCGAATTCTTCGACCGCTACGACCCGGCCGACTTTGCTCCCTGCACGGAGAAGGTCAAGGAGCTCTTCGCTAAGTCGTCGATCCACACCCCGTCGGTAGAGGAGTGGGCGGAGCTGAAGGCGGACGTCGCCAAGCATGGCATTTACAACCGCAACCTGCAGGCGGTGCCGCCGACGGGCTCGATTTCCTATATCAATAACTCGACCTCCTCGATCCACCCGATCGCGTCCAAGATCGAGATTCGTAAGGAAGGCAAGATCGGCCGCGTCTACTATCCGGCGCCGCACATGGACAACGACAACCTGGAGTACTTCAAGGACTCCTACGAGATCGGCTACGAGAAGATCATCGACACCTACGCCGAGGCTACGAAGTACGTTGATCAAGGTCTGTCGCTGACGCTGTTCTTCAAGGACACCGCCACTACCCGCGATATCAACCGCGCCCAGATTTACGCGTGGCGCAAGGGTATTAAGACCCTCTACTACATCCGCCTGCGCCAGATGGCTCTGGAGGGAACCGAGGTTGAGGGCTGCGTTTCCTGCATGCTCTAATCCTTATTCGCACGCGCCTCAAGCAAGATGGCGCGTGCGATTTTTTCTGCCCCAGGTGAGTCGCCTCGGACGATGGCTTCCGCCAAATCGAGGTGGAGCTGGGCGGTACCGGCCGTCGGGTTTCGCTTGCGGGAACCATAGAGTGAACGCCCGCGCACCATGGACAGCAGATAGGGGCTCAGCGCTGAGAACATCTCATTGCCTGAGGCGTGGAGGACCATGGCGTGGAATCGTAGATCTGTGGCGAGGTGCTCGCCGACGCGCCGCGTGGGTGTGACCTGGAGACGCTGGGCCAGCTCCAGAATCTCTTCCTTATCTTCAGGGGAGGCATGCTGTGCGGCTAAGCCCGCGGCGACAGGCTCGATGGCGAGGCGCAGATCATTAAGGGAGGTGCGCTGGCTATCGCGCGCTTTCTCTGAGCCCAGGCGCCACGAAATGATAGCGGGATCGTAGACCGCCCATTCGCTGATGGGGAGCACTGTAATGCCGACGCGGCGCGAGGAAGAGACCATTCCTAGTTGCTCCAGTGCGCGCATGGCTTCGCGCGCCACGGTTCGGGAAATACCGAAGCGCTCGCAGAGGTCGTTGAGCGTAAAACGTTCACCGGCGGGGAGGGCGCCACTGACGATGTCAGTGCCCAGCGCGTCCAAAACAGTGCTGAGTAGGGGAGCGGAGGGTTCAGTCATTCCATCGAAATCGGGGTCGTGGGAGTATGGCTTAAGTATAAAACATGCAGGAATTTTGGCCCCTAGTTTTACCGGGTACGATGGCACCAGACTTATAAAAACTAGTAAGACGAGGTGACGTGCGTGTCTCACGAGTACGACGATTACATCGCCAGCCACGAGGCTCCGGTGAAGGCAATCAACTGGAACACCATTCCAGATGAGAAGGATCTTGAGGTGTGGGATCGTCTAACCGGCAACTTCTGGCTCCCAGAGAAGGTCCCGGTGTCCAACGACATCCAGAGCTGGAAGACGCTCACGGAGAAGGAGCAGGAGACCACCATGCGCGTCTTCGCTGGCCTGACGTTGCTTGACACTATCCAGGGCACCGTGGGTGCGGTATCGCTGCTTCCCGACGCCGTCACGCCCCACGAAGAGGCCGTCTACACCAACATCGCCTTCATGGAGTCGGTGCACGCGAAGTCCTACTCCAATATCTTCATGACACTGGCGTCGACCCCGATGATCAACGATGCTTTCCGTTGGTCTGAGGAAAATGAGAACCTGCAGCGCAAGGCCAAGATTGTTATGTCCTACTACCAGGGTGACAATCCGCTGAAGAAGAAGGTCGCCTCCACGCTGTTGGAGTCCTTCCTCTTCTACTCTGGTTTCTTCCTGCCAATGCACTTCTCTTCGCGCGCGAAGCTGACGAACACCGCTGATATCATTCGCCTGATCATCCGTGATGAGGCCGTCCACGGCTATTACATCGGCTACAAGTTCCAGCAGGGGTACAAGAAGCTGTCGGGGCCGGAGCAGGAAGAGATGAAGGGCTACGCCTTCGACCTGCTCTACGACCTCTATGAGAACGAGATCGACTACACAGAGGATCTGTATGACGAGCTGGGCTGGACCGAGGATGTGAAGCGCTTCCTGCGCTACAACGCCAACAAGGCACTGAATAACCTCGGCTTCGAGGGGCTGTTCCCGGCTGATGAGACCCGCGTGTCTCCGGCCATCCTGTCCTCGCTGTCCCCGAACGCGGACGAGAACCACGACTTCTTCTCCGGCTCCGGCTCCTCCTATGTCATTGGTAAGGCGGAGGAAACGACCGATGATGACTGGGACTTCTAGCTAGTTCCTCGCATTTACCTGTCGCCGTACCGCACCTTCTGGCAGGGATCATCCGAAAGGTTGATTCTTTCAGGGGGTGCGTTTTCGGGTTTTGGGGGACGACACCCCCGCGTTACTGTGTTCTAGATCACCGTATGCTAGGGCGTGGTGTGGGCAGTTGGCCACGTACATGGCGTTATCTGCTCCAAACGGGGTTAGCAAAGTTGGCGGAAAATAACCGAGCGCTGGAAATTCGGCCCTGAGGTGGCCTAATATAATGCGAGTAAACCTAGGTGTTTGGCCACTGAGCGTGTGGCGCGAGAAAACGCGTGATGCCGATGTGGTTAAGCACTTGTTCTTCAGGAGGATTTTATGACCGCTGTGGCGCCACGGCTCGACGATTACGTCGCGCCTACACGTCCAGAGCCGACTGGTAACGCAAAGACCGGTTCCAAGGCTTGGATGATGCTAACCACCACCGACCACAAGCAGCTGGGCATCATGTACATGATCATGTCCTTCAGCTTCTTCTTCCTCGGTGGATTCATGGCTCTGCTGCTTCGCGCTGAGCTTTTCACCCCAGGACTGCAGTTCCTGTCCAACGAGCAGTTCAACCAGCTGTTCACCATGCACGGCACTGTCATGCTGCTGCTGTTTGCTACACCAGTGGTGTGGGCATTCGGTAACTACGTTATGCCCCTGCAGATTGGCGCACCGGACGTGGCCTTCCCGCGTCTGAACGCCTTCGGCTTCTGGATTACCCTGACCGGCGGCATTGTTATGCTCGCGGGCTTCTTGACCCCGGGCGGCGCTGCTGACTTCGGCTGGACCATGTACATGCCGCTGGCTGATTCCGTCCACACCCCGGGCATCGGCGCGGACATGTGGATCGTTGGTGTGGGTGCTACCGGTGTTGGTACCATTGCTTCCGCCATCAACATGATCACCACGATTCTCACCCTGCGTGCGCCGGGCATGACCATGTTCCGTCTGCCGGTTTTCACTTGGGCTATCTTTACCGCTTCCATCATCGTGCTGATGATCTTCCCGCTGCTGACTGCTGCGGCTCTGGGTGTTCTGTATGACCGCAAGCTGGGCGGCCACATCTATGACTCTGCCAACGGCGGCGCCATCCTGTGGCAGCACCTCTTCTGGTTCTTCGGCCACCCAGAGGTCTACGTCCTCGCACTGCCGTTCTTCGGCATTATCTCTGAGATTGTCCCGGTCTTCTCCCGTAAGCCGGTCTTCGGCTACATCGGCCTCGTCTTCGCTCTGCTGGCCATTGGTGCTCTGTCCATGGCTGTGTGGGCACACCACATGTTCGTGACTGGCGCCATCCTGCTGCCGTTCTTCTCCTTTATGACCTTCCTGATTGCGGTTCCGACCGGCGTGAAGTTCTTCAACTGGGTCGGCACCATGTGGAAGGGCCACATCAC
Source organism: Corynebacterium sp. Marseille-Q2823 (assembly GCF_903645345.1). NCBI lineage: Bacteria > Bacillati > Actinomycetota > Actinomycetes > Mycobacteriales > Corynebacteriaceae > Corynebacterium > Corynebacterium sp. Marseille-Q2823. The sequence continues at coordinate 136,492 of NZ_CAHJXS010000003.1, forward strand.
CTGGGATACCCCGATGATCTTCGCCATGGGCTTCCTGACCACCTTCCTCTTCGGTGGTATGACCGGTATTATGCTGGCCTCCCCGGCGCTGGACTTCCACCTCGCAGAGTCCTACTTCCTTATCGCTCACTTCCACTACACCCTGTTCGGTACCGTGGTCTTCTCCGCCTTCGGTGGTCTGTACTTCTGGTTCCCGAAGATGACCGGCCGCATGTTGGATGAGCGTCTGGGCAAGATCCACTTCTGGCTGACCTTCATCGGCTTCCACGGCACCTTCCTGGTTCAGCACTGGGTGGGCAACATGGGTATGCCGCGTCGTTACGCCGACTACCTGGAGTCTGATGGCTTCACGGTCTTCAACCAGATTTCCACCATCTTCTCCTTCGTTCTCGGCGCCTCGGTTATTCCGCTGGTATGGAACGTGTTCAAGTCCTGGCGCTACGGCGAGATCGTCACTGTGGACGATCCGTGGGGCTACGGCAACTCCCTCGAGTGGGCTACCTCCTGCCCGCCGCCGCGCCACAACTTCGTGTCCCTGCCGCGCATCCGTTCTGAGCGCCCGGCCTTCGAGCTGCACTACCCGCACATGGTTAAGCGCATGCGCGAGGAAGCACACGTCGGGCACTAAGCACTCACTAGCTGAGTACTCCTGAAAACGCCGCCACCCCATCACAGCGATGGGGTGGCGGCGTTTGCCGTTGGTGGAGATTCCAGGATCGCGGTGTGCGATAATGAGCCCCGTGGATAAACAAAGTGAACAAGTTTTCGCCGTTGTCACCGCCTCAGGTCCCGACAAACCAGGCGTGTCTGCCGCCTTCTTCCGCGTTCTCAGCTCCCACAATGTAGAGCTTGTCGACGCCGAACAGGCCATCTTCTCCGGGCGTATCTCCCTTTCCGCGTACATCCGCGTTAACGCCTCGCGTCTGGAGGCCATGGAGCAGGGGCTGCGCAACACGTTGAGCATCTATGCGCAGTCCATCTCCGTGGAACCTCGGGAGGAGGAAGCCACCTCACGCCCGCGCTCGACACACGTCGTCGTGGTGCTGGGCCGTCAGGTCAACGCGAGCCACATGTCGGCCATCGCCAAGGAGCTGGCCAACCTCGATGTCAACATCGACCGCATCCGCGGCCTGTCCACGTACCCGCTCAACGGCCTGGAGCTCTACATCACGATCGATGGCTCCTCTGACCCTGTTCGCGCCATGTTGGCACGCCTGGCTACCGAGCAGGGTGTGGACATCGCCATCGAGCGCTCCGGATTGCAGCGCCGCTCGAAGCGCCTCATCTGCTTTGACTGCGACTCCACCCTCATTACAGGCGAGGTCATCGAGATGCTGGCCGCCCACGCGGGCAAGGAAGCGGAGGTCGCCGCCGTCACGGAACGTGCAATGCGCGGTGAGCTGGACTTTGAAGAATCCCTCCGCGAGCGCGTGGCCACCTTGGCAGGTCTGCCGGAATCCGTCATCAAGGAAACCGCCGCCGATATCCGCCTCACGCCCGGCGTGCGCACCACCATCCGCACGCTCAAGCGCATGGGCTACCGGGTTGCGGTGGTGTCGGGAGGATTCATCCAGGTCCTCGAGGATCTAGCTAAGGAGCTCGACCTTGACTACGTGCGCGCCAACACCCTGGAAATCGAGGACGGCAAGCTCACCGGCCGGGTCATCGGGGACGTGGTGGACCGCAAGGCCAAGGAGATGTTCCTGCGAGAGTTCGCTGCGGATTCGGGCCTGAGCATGCGGCAGACCGTTGCCGTGGGCGATGGTGCCAACGATATCGACATGATTTCCGCTGCCGGCCTGGGCATTGCCTTCAACGCCAAGCCCGCCCTGCGCGAGGTGGCAGATACCTCTGTTAACCACCCCTACATGGACGAAATCCTGCAGATTCTCGGCATCCCCATGGAGGAAGTCGCTAGTGAATAACCTCCGCGAGGCCCATCGGCGCCTCGTGGATGCGTGCAGTGAGCGCAACTGGCGCGATGATCCCGAGGATCCCGACAAGCCCGAGACCATCCAGGCGATGCAGATAGCGCTCAACCTGCCCAAGCAGGACCCGCCGGCGCGCACGGAGGTGCTGGAAGCGGCGGCGAGGGGCGTCGTCAAGCTCTGCCTCGACGATCGGGCCGGCCAGGATGGGGCCTTCGCCGAGGCCTTGGGGCAGTGGTACGGCCACCGCATCCGCAAGGTGGCCCGCCGCGCGCGCAACAAGGCGTGGCGCGATGTCCAGGCCCTGCCTGGGGTGACAGTCGCTGACCGCGCGCGGGTGTTCGTTCCTTCGGCGGTACAGGATGTGCACCCGCTCGTCGCCAAGCTGCAGATCGGCCATACTGATCTCCCGCAGGATGACCCGGGCCCCGCGCTTGCCGACGCACCCGTGATCTATATCGACGCCTCCCTCACTATGAGTGCCGGAAAGGCCGCCGCGCAGGTGGGGCACGGCTCGATGCTGCTGGCCGCGGCGATGAGCGTTGAGCAAGTGGAAACCTGGGCGGCGCAGGATTTCGCGCTGTCCGTGCGCGAGATTGCCCCAGCGGATTTTGCCGCGGCGTGCACGCGCCCCGATGCGGTGGTGGTGCATGACGCAGGTTTCACCGAGGTCGCCCCGGACTCAGCCACGGTCTGCGCGCTGCCTCGCCCCTAGCGGGCTTCGACTAGGCGCTTGAGTGCCCCGCGCACGACCTCTGGGTCGCTCGTCGGCCACATCTGCGGCATGGAGGCTCGCAGGTAGGAGCCGTAACGCTTGGTCTCTAGGCGGCTATCGAGCACGGCGACGACTCCGCGGTCCGCACTGGAGCGCAGCAGGCGGCCCGCACCTTGGGCCATGAGCAGCGCCGCGTGAGTCGCAGAAACCTCCATGAACCCGTTGCGCCCTGCCGCCTTTGCGGCCTCGGTCCGCGCTTGCATGAGTGGGTTATCCGGGCGAGGGAAGGGGATGCGATCGATGAGGACCAGGGAACAGGAGGGCCCCGGCACGTCGACGCCCTGCCAGAGTGTGAGCGTGCCGAAGAGACAGGAGTTTTCGTTCTTCGTGAACTTGTCCACGAGCGCACCGATGGAGTCCTCGCCCTGGAGGTAGATGTCGAAGGGGATGGTGGGCTTGAGTTCTTCGGCTGCCTGTTGCGCGGCCCGCCGCGAGGAGAAGAGTCCGAGCGTGCGCCCGCCGGCGGCCATGATGAGCTCGCGGATCTCTTGGAGGGTCTGGGGGCTCAGCCCATCGCGGCCCGGCTGCGGCAGGTGCGCCGCGGTATACAAGATGCCGCTGCGCGCGGGGTCAAAGGGATAGCCCACATCGAGGCTGTCCCACGTGCCTTTCGGCAGGCCCCACTGCGCGGCCATGGCGTCGAAGCGCCCGCCTAGGGCCAGCGTGGCGGAGGTGAGCACCACGGTCTGCTCGCCGAAGAGCTTTTCGTGCAGCATGCCTGCGATGGACAGAGGGGCCACGGCAAGGGTGTCGTTCAACGTGCGCTCATCGCGCTCCAGCCACACCACGTCGGCATGCGCGGCGGGGTCACCGGTGGCGAAGACATCGAGGATGCGGGCGATGGCTTCGACGAGGCTAGCGAGGTGGTTGGCCAGGTTTTGGCGCTCCGCAGATTTTTCCGGGTCTTGGGCCTGTTCACCCTCGGGGGCGCGGGCGATGGTTTCGCGGCAATCGGCCAGGGTATCCGCGAGGCCCATGAGCTGCTGCTTGGCTTCCTCTGGCAAGTCGGTCCAGCGGCCCGGTGCGAAATCCGCGAGGAGTTGGCTCAGTTCGTTGGCCTGCTCAGTGAGGCGTTGGTCCTTGCCGTTGGCGCCGAGGGACTTGGCGCGGTTGGCCGCCATCTTCAGCGCGCGCCCGGTGATTTCGGCGGTAGAAACCGAGGTGATGCGGCCGTCCAGCTCGTGGGCCTCATCGATGATGACGACGTCGTGTTCCGGCAGGATGTTGATGTCTGCTACTGCGTCGATGGCGAGCAGGGCGTGGTTGGTGACGACGATATCGACGTCGGCCGCGCGGCGTCGTGCTAGCTCCGCGAAGCAGTCTTCGCCGTGCGGGCAGCGCGTGGCACCGAGGCACTCGTTCGAGGTGACGGATACCTGCCGCCACGCTAAGTCTGGCACGCCCGGTTCCAACTCCTCGCGGTCACCAGTCTCGGTGTCGTCCGCCCACTCGTAGACGCGCTGGACGTGGCGGCCGAGGTGGGAAACAGCGTCTTCGTCGAGCAAGGCGTCTTCGTCCTCAAGCTCAGCGGCGCGGGAGACTTTGTTGAGGCAGACGTAGTTGGAGCGGCCCTTCATGATGGCGAAGGTCGGCTTCTTTTCTAGGTGCGGCTCGAGGGCCTCGGCCAGACGTGGAAGGTCCCGCTCCACCAGTTGGCGTTGGAGCGCCAGCGTGGCGGTGGAGACGATGACGGTGTGACCGGTTTCCTGTGCGTGGCGGAAGGCAGGCACAAGGTAGGCCAAGGACTTACCTGTGCCTGTTCCTGCCTGCACGGCGAGGTGGCGCTCTTTCTCCAACGCGGTGGTCACGGCCGTCGCCATGCGCACCTGGCCGGGGCGCCGCGAGCCGCCGAGGGCGGAGACTGCGGCGTCAAGGAGGTCAACCGTTGTGTCCTGCATTGGTGCCAGTGTAGTCGGTCTTCTCCCGCGTACTTCCTAAGCGTCGAAGCCGATAAAGCGCGTGGGAACCGCGGGTTCATCGCGGGTGAGTGCGAGGCCCTCCCACGGCAGGGTGGTGATGGCCTGGGCCAGGTACTCGCGGGATTCCTCGAGGGTAGGCAGATTGTCGAGGATCTCGCCGTCGCGCATCAGCGGCACCGTCATCTCGCGGGTGCGCAGCGTCCCGGTCTCTGGGTTCTCGGAGGAGAAGGGGAGCACGAGCTCCTCGACGGCCACCCCGGAGGAGCGGTAGGTGCGCAGGGCGCGCTTTGACCCGCCCTGCGACTTCTTCGAGGAGGAACGCTTGGCCACTGGATGGCCATCGACCTCGACGACCTTGTAGACCATGCCAGCAGTCGGGGCACCCGAGCCGGTGACCACCGAGGTGCCCACGCCATAGACGTCGACGGGATCGCCGCGCAGACCGGCGATGGCGAACTCATCCAGGTCGGAGGAGACCACGATCTTGGTGTTGTGGTTGCCCAAATCATCGAGCTGCTTGCGCACACGGCGGGTGACCGCGGCCAAATCGCCGGAATCGATCCGCACGCCGCCCAGCTCGGGTCCGGCCACCTTGACGGCGGTTTCCACGCCCTTGGTGATGTCATAGGTATCCACCAACAGGGTTGTATCCACGCCGAGAGTTTCGATCTGCCCGCGGAAGGCGGCCTCCTCGTTCGGGGTGCCGTCCTCGTTGACGTGTGCCAGCGTCCACGCGTGCGCCGCGGTGCCGGAGACCGGAATGTCATAGCGGTAGCCGGCCTCCAAGTTGGAGGTGGCCTGGAAGCCTGCCAGATAGGCGGCGCGGGCAGCAGTCACCGCAGCGTATTCGTGCGTGCGGCGCGAGCCCATCTCAATGATGGGACGGCCGTCCGCGGCAACCACCATACGGGAGGCCGCGGAGGCCACTGCGGAATCGGAATTCATGATGGAGAGGATCACGGTTTCCAGGATGAGACACTCACCGAAGGTGCCGCGCACGGTCAGCAGTGGCGAGTTGGGGAAGTACAGCTCGCCTTCCCGGTAGCCATCGATCTGCCCGGAGAAACGGTAATTGGCCAGGTACTCCTGTGTTGGAGCATCCAGGAAGTCCATCTCCGCCAGTTGCTGGGCGGTGAAACGGAAGTCCCGGACAGCGCGGAGAACGCGCTCGGTGCCGGCAACAACGCCGTAGCGCCGTTCGTTGGGAAGGCGGCGGGCAAAAACTTCGCAGGCTACCTGGCGGTGCGCAGAGCCATCGCGCAGCGCCGCTTGCAGCATGGTCAGCTCGTACTTATCGGTAAGAAGGGCCGTGGAACGATCTGCAGGGTCGTTTCCGGCATCCCGGACGTTATCTGAGGTAGTAGTCACATCGAAGATGCTACTCAGGGCGTCCTAAAAAATCAGCTGTTCTATTCCTCAAGCTGAATGACGACGTACACCTCGCCGTCGTTATAAGCCACGCCAACGGCCGCGGTGGTCATCCGGCGATCCCGCAGGGCGGCCACGTGGTCGGGGGAGGCCCGGAAGGCCTCGACGAATTCATATGCGCTGGCCTTGTCCACGGGCAGGTGGTGCTGAACCATCTGCACATTTTCTTCCGATGGCTCCTGCGTCTTGGTCACCGCGTTGCACTCTGCCTTTTCGCGGGCTGCGGTTTGGCGGTCGATCCAGGGCACCAGTGGGGCTTGGCCGTCTTCCTTACGCCAGGTGTTGAGCGCACCTATCAGCTCCTCTTGGATGGTGTTGAGCTGACGTTGGACGGAAACGTCGGGAAGCTCGTAGTCGCACGCCTCCGACATTGGGGGTTCCGCATCCGTCGAGCTGCCGTCGTTCGACGGGTTGGTCAGGCTCAATACGGCAGCCACGAGCGTGCCGCCGAGAACGAGCACGGTCAGCACTCGTTGCAGGAGGAGGACGACATCCTCCTTCGCCGGTTGGCGTCCCGTGAGAATGTCAACAACGGCTGGGGGAAGGGAGAAAGAATTCATTGATGCCACCTGGAAACGATAATCAGGTTAAGGGTCGCTGACAGTATAACTGCTCGCGACGCGGAGAATTTTAGCTAGTGTAGAGGGCATGAAAGCGCACAACGAAACGTCCGCGGGCGTGGTGATGAGTTCACCCATGGCCACCCCGGAGCTGGATGAGGCGATTGACGTCGACGTCGCCACGAGCGAAAACCTGCCGTGGATGTGCATTGTCTGGGATGATCCAGTCAACCTGATGAGCTACGTCTCCTACGTGTTCCAGACCGTTTTAGGCTATGACAAGAAGCGAGCCAACGAGCTGATGATGCAGGTCCATACCGAAGGTAAGGCAGCCGTGTCCTCGGGTGAACGCGACAAAGTCGAAGCCGACGTGAAGAAGCTGCAGGTCGCGGGCCTCTGGGCCACAATGCAGCAGGCAGGGTAGGTTATGCAGGCTTGGAAGAAGAAAAAGTCCTTCATGCGCGGCGCCAAGTACACGGCTGTTTTCGAGCCGATGGAGCGCGAAGTCTTGGGTGACCTCACCGCGACGGTGTCCGAGGCCATCATCGCTCGCGCGCAGTCGGCGCCGAAGGATGAGCTGGCGGACATGCTCGACATGCCCACCGGCCACACCGAAGCCCCCGAAGACCCGTCGCTGGCCCGCCTCTTTCCGGACTTCAAGAAGCCGGGGGATGAGGAATTCGATGGAGACAATTCCCTCATGCGCTCGCTCCATGAGAACGACATTGCGCGCGCCAAGCTGGAGAACCTACAGGTCATTAACACCGCGCTGGGGCCGACTGGCGGGGTAGAGGTAGCCATTAGTGAGGAAGAGGCGCATGCTTTCCTCGCGGGGCTTAACGATCTGCGCCTCTATATCGCCGCCGGGGACGTGCCGGAGGATACCCCTGGGGCGGACCGCGATACGCTCGTGGAATGGCTGGCATTCTGCCAGGATTCGCTGCTCGACGTTCTCATGGACTAGCACCGTGCGCACACTTCCCGACATGGGCTTTTCCGTCGGCCACGTCACACGTGAGGATACCGGCGTCACCGTCATTTACTGCGGCGAGCAGGGGGCCGTGGCCGGCGTCGACGTGCGGGGCGGCGGCCCAGGCACGCGCGAGACGGATCTTTTAGAGCCACACAACACGGTCGAGCGCGTTCATGCGTTTCTTCTGGCGGGCGGCTCGGCCTTTGGGCTGGCCGCTGCGGATGGCGTCATGCGCGGGCTGGAGGAAGCAGGGATTGGTTTCCCCGTCTTTGGGGAGGAGATCCCCGGCCCGCGCGTTCCTATCGTCCCGGGCGCGGTCATCTTTGATCTGCTCGCCGGGCCGCAGCGTCCCTCGGCGGCAGACGGCGAGGCGGCTCTACGCGCCGCGTTGGCAGGACACGACGCCACGAGTGGCAGCGTGGGTGCGGGCACCGGAGCCTGTGCCGGCAAGGTGCGGGGTGGGGTGGGCACCGCGCTTGTCGACGTCTCCCCCTTCTCCGTCGCCGCCGTCGTCGTGGCCAACCCGGTGGGCCAGGTGATCGATGCTGAGACCGGGCGTTTGTTTGGCGCCCCAGGTGCACCAGCCGTCGACGTTGAACGGTTTGCCGCGGCCCGCAGCTTGGCCGAGTCATTCGCGGAATCCTCGCGGCTTAATACCACCATTGGTGCGGTGTTGACCGATGCTCCTTTAAGCAAGGCCCAGACCAAGCGCCTGGCCCTCGCGGGCCACGATGGCATCGCCCGCGCTGTGCGCCCAGCGCATTCCCCGCTGGATGGGGATACGCTGTTTGCTGCCGCCTCGGGAGTCCGCTCAGCGGAGAAGGGCATCGGCCCGGCGGAGTTGGCGTCGTTAAGCGCAGCTGCTGCCGATGCCCGGAGGTATACTGCGCCGCTGCGAGCCAGGCTGTTTGGCGCGCTGCGCGCTTTAGAGTTGGCATTATGACGACGAGTGGACTTTGGCCAGCGCATTCGCTGCCTAACCCTCAACCCGCCTGCTGCGCGGAGACAACCTCCTTAATACAGGCGATTCGAAAACACGCACCGGCCGCTCAAACAGCGCGTCTCGCGGTGGATTCTCGCCGTCGAGTGGATCATCCACATCATTAACTTCCTGTTCTTTGGAAGCGAGCTGGGGCAGTACGGCATTCATCCGCTGGACTTCAACGGCATCTGGGGGATTTTCACCGCGCCGCTGCTCCACGCGAACTTCGAGCACCTCATCGGAAACTCGTTGCCTGGTGCGATCTTTTGTTTCCTGATCGGCTTGTCAGGCCGCAAGGCATGGTGGGAGGTCACCATCATCGTGGTGCTCATTGCCGGCGTGGGCACGTGGCTGCTGGGCGGGCCGGGGACCTCGCATATCGGTGCTTCGGGCATGGTCTATGGCTGGCTGGCCTATCTCATCGTGCGCGGCATCTTTAACCGCTCGCTGGGGCAGTTCCTGATTGGTGTTGGTCTAGGGTTCGCCTACTCCGGCCTCATTTGGGGCGTGCTGCCGATCTACGAGGGAGTCAGCTGGCAGGGCCACCTCTTCGGCGCCATCGGTGGCATCGTCGCGGGCATGGTGATCACCTCCGATGACCCGATTAAGAAGGTCAAGCCCGCGCCTCGGGGAGCGATGCGTTAATGCCTGACGCGACCTCTCCGATCGGGATTTTTGATTCGGGCGTGGGCGGCCTGACCGTCGCTCGCACGATCATCGAGCAGCTTCCCGACGAATCCATCATCTACATCGGCGATACCGCCCATACCCCCTACGGCCCGCGGCCCATCGCCGAGGTGAGGGAGCTCTCCACCGCCATCGCCGACGAGTTGGTGGAGCGCGGCTGCAAGATGCTGGTGATCGCCTGCAACACCGCCACGGCCGCCTTCCTGCACGATGCCCGCGAGCGCTATGCCATTCCGGTCGTGGAGGTTATCCGCCCGGCCGTGCGCCGCGCCATCGCCACCACCCGCAACGGCAAGATTGGCGTGATTGGTACTGAGGGAACCATTAATTCCGGGGCCTACCAGGATTTGTTCGCCGTCAACCCGAATGTTGAGTGCACGGCCGTGGCCTGCCCGGACTTCGTGAACTTTGTCGAGCGCGGCATTACCGCTGGGCGCCAGATCCTGGGTGTGGCCGAGGGCTACCTCGCGCCGCTGCAGTCGGCGGGCGTCGACACGCTCGTTCTTGGCTGCACGCACTACCCGCTGCTGACGGGCGTCATCCAGCTCGCCATTGGGGATAACGTCACCTTGGTGTCCTCGGCGGAGGAGACTGCGAAGGATGTGTTGCGCATCCTCACCAACACGGACATGCTGGCCCCGGCAGGGCAGGTACCCACACGTAGTTTCGAGTGCACTGGCGACCACGCCACCTTCGAGCGTTTAGCCGCGCGCTTCCTAGGGCCCAAGATTTAGAGCGGGTGAGGATGTACAATCGACCCAAATCCCGCATCCCCCATTGTTTCGTGGAACTATTGAACGCATGAAGCTGACCATCCTAGGCTGTTCCGGCTCGGTGCCCACTGTGGGTAATCCGGCCTCTGGCTATCTCTTGTCTTTCCCCTCTGCTCCGTCCATCATCATGGACTTGGGCCCGGGTACGCTTGCACGTCTGCAGGAACTCCAGGATCCGTGCGATGCACACGTGGCGTTAACTCATCTCCATGCCGATCACTGCCTGGACTTTCCGTCTTTGATGGTGTGGCGCCGCTTCCACCCCACGGCCCCGGCAGCTTCCCGCAATTTTTGCCTCGGCCCGTCGGCCACTGAGACTCACCTGGGACGGCTGTCCTCGGATGCTCCGGATGGGGTGGATGACATGAGCGATACATTTGCGTTTAGTCCCTGGGTGGACCGTGAACGCCAGCTTGTCGACGATGTCTATATCACCCCCTTCCGCACCGTGCACCCGGTAGAGACATACGCCTTGCGGGTCGAACACACTAAATCGGGTGCAACCTTGTGCTATTCAGCTGATTCGGCCTATACGCCCGCGCTCGTTGAGGCGGCACAGGGTGTGGATGCTTTCCTCTGCGAGGCTGCATGGGGCGAGACTTCGGAGGATAAGGCTCCAGACATGCACATGTCGGGAGCAGAAGCTGGGCGCCTAGCGCGTGAGGCAGGGGTAAAGAAGCTCGTGCTTGTTCACCTACAGCCGTGGGGCGATGTCGCCGCAACATATGCCGCCGCTGCCCGTGAGTTCGACGGTGAGATTGTCGTTGGTGCCGCCGGGATGGAGCTCGACTTTTAGCACGCGCGGTAGGGTAGGGGCATGACTGATTTCACTCGTGCTGATGGTCGCGCGCTCGACCAACTCCGTAGCGTTCGCATTACCCGCAATTTCACCACCAACCCGGCTGGGTCGGTGCTGGTGGAGTTCGGCAATACCCGAGTCATGTGCACGGCTTCCGTGGAATTCGGGGTGCCGCGCTTCAAGAAGGACTCCGGCGAGGGCTGGTTGACCGCCGAGTACGCCATGTTGCCTGCGGCCACCCACGACCGCATGCCGCGCGAGTCGATGAAGGGCAAGGTCAAGGGACGTACCCACGAGATCTCCCGCCTGGTGGGCCGCAGCCTGCGCGCCGCCGTGGACCTGTCCGAGCTGGGCGAGAATACCATCCAGCTGGATTGCGACGTGCTGCAGGCCGACGGCGGTACCCGCACGGCGTCGATTACCGGTGCGTATGTGGCGCTGGCTGATGCGATTGCCTACCTCAAGGAGGAGGGTGTCGTCCCGGGCGAGCCGCTGCTGGATCCGATCGCTGCTATCTCCGTCGGCATCATCGATGGTCACGTGTGCCTCGACCTGCCCTATGAGGAGGACTCCCGCGCGGAGGTTGATCTCAACGTGGTGATGCAGGAGGGCGGGGACTTCGTCGAGATTCAGGGCACCGGTGAGCACGGCCTGTTCGGCCGCGCGGAGCTCAATGACATGTTGGACGTGGCCCAAGCCGGCTGCACCCAGCTTATCGACGCTCAAAAGGCGGCCCTCGGATGGTAAAGCTCCTCGTCGCTTCGAATAATGCCAAGAAGCTCAAGGAGCTGGAGAAGATTCTCGCTGATGCCGGCATTGAGGGCATCGAGCTGCTCCCCCTCTCCGCGGTGGAGACTTACCCGGAGCCTGTGGAGGATGGCCGCACCTTTGCTGACAACGCGTTGATTAAGGCGCGCGCTGGGGTGCAGCACACCGGGTTGGCAACGATCGCGGATGATTCCGGCCTCGCGGTGGAAGAACTCAACGGTATGCCGGGCGTGCTCTCTGCCCGGTGGTCGGGCGACCACGGTGACGATGAAGCCAATAACCGCCTGCTGCTGGGGCAGATGTCACACGTGCCCGCCGAGCGCCGCGCGGCCGCCTTTGTGTCGGTCTGCGCGCTGGTGACCCCGGATGGGCAGGAACACGTGGTGGAGGGCCGCTGGCCAGGCTCCTTGCTTAGCACCCCACAGGGAGAAAATGGTTTTGGTTACGATCCCCTCTTCCAGCCCGAAGGTGAATCCCGCTCCGCCGCGGAGATGTCCCCGGAGGAGAAGAACGCTGTCTCGCACCGCGGCCGCGCGCTTGCACAACTGCGCGAACCCCTAGCGGCGCTTGCCGGCCAAGCCTAAGCCTCCGCCCGCCATCACCACGAGTCCCAGCATCCACCAGCTGGGATAGTTGGGTAAAGGACCTAACTAGGAGGACCATCTGCGCACATTCTGCGAAAACCACCTGGGGAAACGCAGAAGCTGCCGCGCAGATGGTCCTGTGGCTTTGGTCTCTCCGCACATGGTTCTACTCATATGGTTCGCCTGCCCCCAAACGAACCTTCTGTAGTGCTTTAGGTGGTTTCTTTGCCCCCAAAAGAACCCGATGAGGGGGAACCGCCTGAAGAGAACCATGTGGGCTCGCCGAGCGCTGTGGCGACAAGACCCCACACGGAAACCGTGCGGGGTCAGACTATGTGCGCCCGGTGAGACTTGAACTCACACGTCATAAGACACTAGAACCTAAATCTAGCGCGTCTGCCAATTCCGCCACGGGCGCTGGTTTCGTTGCTGCGGAGCGCTCTTTGCTCTGCGCAACGGTCACTAGCCTACAGGGCGGCAGGCTATAGATGGAAATCCACTTTTCTGGGCGTGGTGGGTAGGCTGTTCAGAGTGAGCACCAACCCAGCACCGAAAAAGCGGATGAAGGTTCGATGGTGGCACATCGTCCTCATCGTGCTCTTCGTCGTGCTCTTTTTGTTCCTTGCTTACTGGCAATGGACGCGGTTCCGCTCCGGTTCGGGGACCTTCCAGAACTTGGGATACGCCTTCCAATGGCCGCTGTTCGCGGTATTTGTTGTTTACGCTTACCGCACCGCCATGCGCTACGAGAATGAGCGAATCGATGCCGAGAACGAAGCCCTCCAGCGGGGAGAAGAGCCAGCCCAATATGAGGCAGAGGACGTGCGCGCGGCCAAGGAGCACACCGAGACTAAAATCGACGAAGATTTCCTACCGCCCCGTCCGCAGATTGATGTGGAAACCTTCAACGCTATGAACAAGCAGCGCCGCCGTCGCGGCACCGAAGAGGAGAATTTATGAGCAACCCAGTGAACAACGCTGTCCATCCTGACCGTCAGGCGCGTATCCGTGGCCCGCTGAAGTTCTTTTCCATTGCCGCCACGATTACCGGTATTTTCCTTCTCATTCTCGTCGCGCGCATGATCCTGCAATACGGCGTGGGCATGGAGATGCCATCGTGGGCTACGCTCATCGCCCAAGCGCACGGCGTGGCCTACATGGTCTACCTCGTATCCATCCTGGTCCTCGGTCCGCGTGCAATGTGGCCGGTAGGCAAGCTCTTTACCACGGCGCTCGCCGGTGTTGTTCCGTTCCTTTCCTTCTGGATGGAGCACAAGCGCCGCACTGAAGTTGTTGAGCAGTTCCAGCTTTAAGAGTCTTCTACCGGCACCATCGTGAGGTTGGCGCCAAAATCGACCACGTCCTGGGCTATGTCCGGGGATAGGTCAGTTGTTGTGATGACCGTGTCAACCTGGTCAAAGGTGGCCACTCGGTGGGCCGACATGCGGGTGAACTTCTCTGGTGTGGTGACAACGATGGCACGTCGGGCCGCTTTAAAGTAGGCCCGTTTGATGGTGGCCTCGGTAAGGTTCGGGGACATAAGGCCCACCGACGGAGTGCACGCGCAGATACCCACGATTGCTAAGTCGAAGCGCATGGACATGACTGTGTCAACCGCTTCCGCCCCGTACACCGCAAGATCGTCGCTATTGACGGTTCCGCCTGGAATTAGGACGTCGCTGCCCGGCGTCTTGGCTAATGCTGCGCCCGCGTACAGAGACATCGCCAGGGCCGTGATGTCCATTCCGGCGAGGTTGCGGGCGACCGCTGTGGGGGTTGTACCCGAGTCGATGAGAACACAGGAGCCGGGCTCGACTAGTCGTGCCGCCTCTGCGGCAATAGCGCGTTTGCCGGCGGGATCTTCTTTCCGGCGTACCTCTAGGGGATAGCGGGCACCCCGTCGCACAGCGGGGCGAGCGCCGCCATGAAAGCGCGTGAGTGCTCCAGCTTCTTCCAGCTCAGTGAGATCTCGGCGGATGGTAATCGCGGAGGCCCCAGTGAGTTCTTGTAATTGGCTGACCGTTTTGCTCCCCGAGTCAACCGCCCAGATGATTCTGCGCTGGCGTTCTTCCTTGTCCATGACCCTGATTATATAGAACTGAAACGACCATATGCAGTGAACGTTTCGATCTTTATTCTGTGGCTAGGCGAGGTAAAAGTCCTTGTCACAAGGTTTCAGGACAGGTGATTGAAATGCGTAGGACAGTAACCCTTGGGCTTTTAATGAGCGAGCGTTTGGCTGCGGATGTGGCACGCTACGCACCACACGGAGTGCGTGTTCGGTGGATCAGTACGGAAGAGGAAGCACGCGCGTGCGATGGTGTGGTTCTCGACGCCACAGAATTCGATGGCGTCCTCCCCGGCCACGTGGTGCTGGTGCTAGGCGACGTCAACGGGGTCGCCGAAGAGCGGCTTCGGCGTTCTGGGGCGGTGGTTATGCACCGCCACTTGCGCACGGAGCTTGACACCTTGTTGATGGCCTTTGGCGCCTTCGTGGATCAGCAGGCCCTCATCAGAGCAAGGTAAAAGCATTGTGTGTGTGGGGCTGGGTTCAGATTGAAGGGCTAGTCTGGAAGGCATCTTTTTCTGAATCACACAAAGGACGGGCTTTATGTCTCCTCGCAAACTCAGCACGACCCTCATCGCCCTTGTGGTGCTGCTGTCGTTGGCCTGCGCCGCGCTTGGTGTGTACGCCGTGCGCCAGCCGCACGAGGTTTATACCGCGCCGGTGCAGTCAACCAACACGCAGGTCGTTAAGGCCGTCCAGCGCGAAGAACAGGTGGTCTTGCTCAGCCTGGGTATCCAGGGGCTGGCGGAGAAATCTTCCGTGGGTCAGGTCTTAGGCGTGAAAGTTCCGTGGACTAGCCGAACACAATTTGTGCAGTATTCCTATAAAGCCAAGCTCGGTATCGAAGGCAAGGACGTTCGCGTCACTGAGACCGGCGAGCATGCCTACACGGTCCACATCCCGGACTTCATCTTCATTGGGCATTCCGATGAAGAGTTTAAGACCGCCGTGGAAAACAACGGCGTGCTCAGCTGGACCACCCAGCCGATCGACGCCGCATCTACAGTGTCGGATGTCCTCAGCGCCGATAAGAAGCGCAAGGACATCGACGACAACCGCGAGCTCCTGCAGGACCAAGCTCGCAACTTCTATGAGGGCATCATTCACGGAGTAGACCCTGACGCCCAGGTGACCATGGAGTTCAGCTAGACCTCACGTCGAGTGCCCTTTTGCGTGGAATGATCCTTTTTCTACGTCGAGTGTCCCCCGTACGTGGAATGAACTATGTTCATTCCACCTCCGTGAACTTGCGGTCCCAATAAGCCCGTACCGGGTTAGCGTCCGCAAGGAGGATATCGAAGCGGTCATTGGCAATCTCGATGATTTCGCTCAAGACCACGCGCTGCTCCAGCTCATCCGAGTTGGACAAGCGGCGCACGCCCGCATCGATAACCCGGTCGGCCGAGTCGTTGGTGTCCAGGTATGCCACGAACGGCATGTCGAAGCGCTCGCGGTAGGCCTGTGAGACGTCGATAAGCTGCTGCGTTTGCACGTCATCGAGGTCATCCAAGGCCAAGGAACCGCGGTCGGCGGAGATGGTGGCGGCCGTGTCGGAATCGGCCAGCAGCAGCTCATCCATCGCGGGGTAGTCGTGGATCAGTGCACGGCGCTGGTCGCTCGGAGCGGTGAGCACCGTGACCTGGATAGCCTCGCGCAGCTGGCTGACGTCCTGGAAGGGGCGCAGTTCCCAGGCGGCTTCGAGCGGCCAGGTTTCGTTGTTGAAGAGCGGGCGCAGAGCGCTGACGAAGCTCTCGCGGTCCATCTCGTTGAGCTCCTTGAGCGAGACACCGGCGCCGTCGAGGCGGCTGACATCATCGCCGGACTGCGAGCCGAGGTGGAAGAAGAGCAAGTTGAGCAGGATTGCGGTGATAGCGCCGATGGACATTCCGGAGGAGACGAAGATCTGCGCCCACTCCGGGAAGGCGGTCGCTACGTCCGGCTTGAAGGTGACGAGCATGGCCAGCCCCAACGCGGTGGTAACGATGGCGGCGTTGCGGCCGTCGGTGATGTCTTCCTTCGCGATGGTCTGCAGGCCGGCCCAGGCAACGTTGGCGAACAGAGCGAGGGAGGCGCCGCCGAGGACTGGGGAGGGGATAGCCGCAACGATCGCTGCGGCCTTGGGCAGCAGGCCCAGGATGATCATGAAGCCCGCTGCTGACACCGCGACCCAGCGGGACTTCACACCGGTGAGACGAACGAGGCCGACGTTCTGCGCAAAGCAGGTATAGGGGAAGGAGTTCATCACGCCACCAAGGGTGGTGGAGAGACCGTCGGCGCGAATGGCGCGCACAACGTCATCGCGCTTGATGCGCTTTTTCACAATCTCACCGGTAGCGAAGACATCGCCGGTGGTTTCCACCATGGTGATAATCATGACGATGATGAGGGAGAGAATCGCCATGATGTCGAACTTCGGCATACCGAAGTAGAAAGGCGTCGTCATGCCTATGGCATCGGCCTCGCGCACGCCGTCAAAGGAAGTATCGCCGAACACGAAGGCCACGCCCGTACCAATGACCAAACCAAGCAACACCGACAGCGTGCCCAGGAAACCGCGGAAGAAGCGTTGCACAACAATGATGATGGCCAGCGTGCCGAAACCATAGAGCAGATCGCGTGCGGCCGGGACCCCGTCAGCGTAATTGACAAAGTCATTTGCTGAGACCGCCAGCAGCGACGTACCCATGACCAAGAGCACGGTGCCGGTAACAATCGGCGGGAAGTACTTGAGCACGCGTCCAAAGACCGGCGCGGCGAAGAAAGTAAAGATACCGGCAGCGATAATTGCGCCATAAATCGTGGGCAGTGGCTGGTCACCAGCGCTCATGCCGATGGCAATGATGGGGCTCACCGCCGTGGTGGTTACGCCCTGGATGATGGGCAGCCGGACGCCGATGTGCTTGCCGACGCCCACCGCCTGGATCAACGTCGCCAGACCACAGGTCAACAAGTCAGCGTTGATGAGGTGGATCGTGGTGGCCTCATCCAGCCCCAGCGACCCCGCGATAAGCAGCGGGACGATGACCGCGCCAGCGTAGAAAGCGAGGACGTGCTGCAGACCGAGCGCAGCTAACTTGGGCGCTGGCGGGACAACATCAACGGGGTGCGTTGGGGGAGTGGCAGGGCTAGCGGTAGCGGCGGTGTCGGACACGCGGGGAGGCTCCTTGCTAAAAAGCGAGACGAGGATACTGCGCATAACAATAGAGCGCGGCGCGGACAGGCACCAAGAACTTGCCTGGAAGGTGTGGGAAAGGCCACGTCAGGGGGTGATTTACCCCCGCATCTAACCGTACGGTCGTTACCTATGAGAGAGCTGACCAGTGTGGTGCTAAAACCAGCCCGTTCGGTGGCATGGGGCCCGCATTTGCCGATATGAGGTTATGCGTCCGTACCCCTACTATTGGCTACAGAGAGGGGTTCGGTGACGATACGCGTTGACCGAATTGCCCGTGAGCCGAAGTCACCCACAGCCCTTCTGCGACTAAGTGTTACGCGTCGTGCGAACTATGAAGGGAGTCAAAATAGTGACCACCGCAACGGAACAGTCTGTGCAGTTCGAGGCATGGAAGGGCTTTGAGCCCGGCCCGTGGACTGAAAACATTGACGTTCGTGATTTTATCCAGCGCAACTACACCCCTTATGACGGGGACTCCTCCTTCCTCGCTGGGCCCACCGAGAAGACGCAGCGCGTGTGGGATCATTTGGAGAAGAATTACCTGTCCGTCGAGCGCCAAAAGCGCATCTTCGACGTAGACACCCACACCCCAAGCGATATCGACGCCTTCCCGGCTGGGTACATCTCCGAGGACGATGACGTCATCGTTGGCCTGCAGACGGATACGCCGCTCAAGCGCGCCATGATGCCCAATGGTGGTTGGCGCATGGTCAAGCAGGCCATCAAGGAAGCCGGTAAGGAAACCGACCCGGAGATCGAGAAGATCTTCACGCGCTACCGCAAGACCCACAACGATGCAGTCTTCGATATCTACACCCCGCGCATCCGCGCAGCGCGTTCCTCCCACATCATCACCGGCCTGCCGGATGCCTATGGCCGCGGCCGCATCATCGGCGACTACCGCCGCGTGGCCCTCTACGGCGTGGACTTCCTCATTGCTGAGAAGGAAGCATCCAAGCATGCGGTGGGGGACCTCGGCTTCTCCGAGCACTGGGCACGCTACCGCGAGGAGCACGCCGAGCAGATCAAGGCTCTGAAGAAGCTCAAGGTCATGGCTGAGTCCTATGGCTTCGATATCTCGAAGCCCGCGAAGACCGCCCACGAGGCAGTGCAGTGGACCTACTTTGGATACCTTGCCTCCATCAAGTCCCAGGACGGCGCCGCCATGTCCATCGGCCGCCTCTCCGCATTCTTCGATTGCTACTTCGAGCGCGACCTGAACGCGGGCATCATCACCGAGGAAGACGCCCAGGAGATCATCGACCAGCTGGTGCTCAAGCTGCGCATCGTCCGCTTCCTGCGCACCGAGGACTATGACCAGATCTTCTCCGGTGACCCGTACTGGGCAACCTGGTCCGATGCCGGCTTTGGCGACGATGGCCGCCACATGGTGACCAAGACTTCTTTCCGTCTGCTGCAGACGCTGATCAACCTGGGCCCGTCGCCGGAGCCGAACATCACCATCTTCTGGGATCCGCAGCTGCCGGCGGGCTACAAGGAATTCTGCGCCCACATCTCGATTGAGACCTCCTCCATCCAGTACGAGTCCGATAAGCAGATTCGTGAGCAGTGGGGCGACGACGCCGCAATTGCGTGCTGCGTGTCCCCGATGGCCGTCGGCAAGCAAATGCAGTTCTTCGGTGCCCGCGTCAACGCTGCGAAGGCCCTGCTCTACGCCATCAACGGCGGCCGCGACGAGGTTAGCGGCAAGCAGGTCGTGGACGGATACGAAGCAATCCAGGGCGATGGACCGCTCGACTTCGACGAGGTCTGGCAGAAGTACGAGGAGATGCTGGATTGGGTTGTGGGCACCTATGTTGAGGCCCTCAACATCATCCACTACTGCCACGACAAGTACGCTTACGAGTCGATCGAGATGGCGCTGCACGATTCCGATATCGTGCGCTCCATGGGCTGCGGTATCGCCGGCCTGTCCATCGTGGCTGACTCGCTTTCCGCCATCAAGTACGCCAAGGTCTACCCGGTGCGTGATGATTCCGGGCTGATCGTGGACTACAAGACGGAAGGTGACTTCCCCTTCTACGGAAACGATGACGACCGCGCCGATGACATCGCCGCCACCATCGTTCACACCGTGATGGAGAAGATTAAGGCCATCCCGATGTACCGCAACGCCATCCCCACCCAGTCGGTGCTGACCATTACCTCCAACGTTGTCTACGGCAAGGCAACTGGTTCCTTCCCGTCCGGCCACCAGGCAGGTACCCCGTTCGCGCCGGGCGCAAACCCGGAGAACGGCGCGGATAGCCACGGCATGGTTGCCTCCATGCTGTCGGTAGGCAAGCTGGACTACAAGGATGCACTCGACGGCATCTCGCTGACCAACACCATCACCCCGTCCGGATTGGGCCGCACCCCGGAGGAGCGCATCACCAACCTGGTGGGCGTCCTCGACGCCGGCTTCATCATGGATTCCGAATAGACCACGTCCACACCACTTCCCAAGGAGAACACATCATGGCAACCAAAACTTTCGACGAGCGCCTCGCTTCCATGAAGGCCAACCGCACCGCCAACAACATGAACTCGGGCCTCTACCACGCCAACATCAACGTCCTGGACAAGTCCACCCTGGAGGACGCCGTTGAGCACCCGGAGAAGTACCCGAACCTCACGGTCCGCGTTTCCGGCTACGCGGTGAACTTTGTGAAGCTCACCCGCGAGCAGCAGCTGGACGTCATCTCCCGTACCTTCCACCAGGGCTCCTAAATGGCAGATGGCATTACCGGCGTCGTGCGTCTTTCTCCTGAAGAAGGGGAGAAGGTGCGCGGCGCCGCCGCCGGTTTAGGAACGGACAACGACCTCGACGGTTACACCCGCCCGGAGTTGATGCAGGCCCGCCGCTCTGGTGATGTCGCGCTCGTGCACTCCTGGGAGCTGGTGACGGCCGTGGATGGGCCTGGAACCCGCATGACCATGTTCATGTCGGGTTGCCCGTTGCGCTGCCAGTATTGCCACAATCCCGACACCATGGAGATGAAGGTCGGCACCTTGGAGCGCATCGAGGATGTGGTCAAGCGCATTAAACGCTATAAGCCCATCTTCAACGCCTCCGGGGGCGGCCTGACCATCTCGGGCGGTGAGCCGCTCTTCCAGATCGCCTTCGCACGGCGCTTGCTCAAGGAAGTCCACGATGCAGGCATCCACACCACGATCGATACCTCGGGTTACCTCGGCGCGCGCCTGCGCGATGAGGATCTAGACAACATCGACCTGGTGCTGCTCGACGTCAAGTCCGGTGACGAGGAGACCTATAAGAAGGTCACCCGCCGCGAGCTGCAGCCGACGATCGATTTTGGGGATCGCCTCAACGCCATCGGCAAGCCGGTCTGGATCCGCTTCGTGGTGGTGCCGGGGCTTACCGACGGCCCCGAGAACGTCGCCAACGTAGCCAAAATTGTCTCCCGCTGGAAGAGCAACGTCGAGCGCGTCGAGGTGTTGCCCTTCCACAACATGGGCGCGGACAAGTGGCACGAGCTGGGCTACCCGTACACCCTGGAGGATACGAAGCCGCCGAAGCCAGAAGACGTGGAGGAAATCCGCGAGGTGTTCCGCAAGGAAGGTTTCGTGGTCTACTAGAAGCATGAAACGCTTCGGCCACACCATCAAGGAACACATCATCACCGTCCCCTGGGACTATGTCAATCCCGCCGCAGGGGAGTTCGAGCTCTACGCCCGGGAGATCATCCCACCCGGCGGTGAGAAATACCCGGCGCTGCTCTATAACCAGGGCGGGCCGGGTTTCCCGGCGCCGCGGCCGACGGGTGCCACCGGGCTCATCGGAAAGGGCTTGGAGCGCTACCGCTGGATACTTATGGACCAGCGCGGCACCGGGCGCAGCCACCGCATCGATGAGCTCAGCCCGGCTGAGGATCGCAGCGCTGCGCGTCTGGCGCAGCTGCGGCAGGAGAATATCGTGCGCGATGCCGAGCGCCTCCGCGAGCACCTCGGTGAGGAGTCCTGGGATCTCTTCGGCCAATCCTTCGGCGGCTTCATCATCACCGCCTATGTTTCGATGTTCCCGCAGTCCATTGGGCGCGCCTTCCTTACCGGCGGCCTGCCCACCCTGACCAAAGGCGCGGATGATCTCTACCGCACCACCTTTGCCAAGCTCAAGGTCCGCCACGAGCGGTTCTATGCCCAGTTCCCGTGGGCGCAAGCACGCATCGAGGAGCTCATCCACCACCTGGACAACTCGGAGGAGCTGCTGCCGACGGGGGAGCGTCTGTCTTCGCGCCGCTTCCGCACCATCGGCATCGAACTGGGCCGCGGTACCGGATTCGATTCTCTGGCCTACCTGCTGGAGGAACCTTTCCGCACCGTGAACGGTGAGAAGCGCTTGCGTTCGGACTTCCTCAACGACGTCGGCAGCCGCGTGAGCTTCCAGGCCGGCCCGCTGTACGCGGCGATTCATGAGTCCATCTACGGTGGCGTCGGCGGCCAAGCCGTCACCGGCTGGGCGGCGCACCGCATACGCGAGGAATTCCCCGAGTTCGCCGAAGGCGGCACCTATCTGACCGGTGAGCACATTTTCCCTTGGCAGTTCGATGAGGACCCGGCGCTGCGCCCCTTCAAGCAGGCCGCCGAGGAGCTCGCCGCCCACGAGTGGGCAAGCTCTCCGTATGACGCCGCCAAGCTTGCCGACGCCCCCGTTACCGCCTCCGCCGCCATCTACCTCGACGATATCTTCGTGCCCTTCGAGGATTCCCTAGCCACGGCGGAGACCTACCGCGACTTGCGCCCAGTGGTGACCAACCGCTTCCAGCACAATGGGATTAGTGAGGACGGCGCGGGGATTTTGGGCGAGCTCTTCCGGGTAGCTGACGAGCATTAATGGCTCCGAGTGACCTCGGGGAGTGATCTCCCTCGAGATGTGGTGGTGGTCACCGTGTGGCACACTGGTTAGGAAAATCTAAATCGAGCAGAAAGGATAAGCCTATGGCCGGTCTCATCGTCATTGGCGTGATTCTCCTACTTATTATTGCCACCGCCTTCGACGGTTTCTTCATCGTCCGGACGAAGGAAGCCGCCATCATTGAGCGCATGGGTAAGTTCGTGAACGTTGCTCACGCAGGCTTGCACTTCAAGCTGCCCTACGTCGACCGCGTGCGCGCCAAGATCAGCCTGCAAATCCGTCAGCTCGATGTCATGGTGGAAACCAAGACCAAGGACAACGTCTTCGTTCAGATCCCCGTTGCCGTGCAGTATGAGGTAGTCCAGGGCAGCGAGCGCCAGGCCTTCTACACCCTGTCCAACCACGAGCAGCAGATCGTGGCCTACGTGCAGGACAACGTCCGTTCCTCCGTAGCAAACATGAACCTGGATGATTCCTTCTCTTCCAAGGACACCATCGCCCGCAACGTAGCGATGTCCCTGCGCGATAACATGGCCGCCTACGGCTGGAACTTCGTTAATACTCTGGTCACCGATATTCGCCCGGATGCTCGCGTGCGCGAGTCCATGAACTCCATTAACGCGGCGCAGCGTGAGCGCGAGGCAGCCGTTGCCCAAGCGGAGGCCGAGAAGATCCGCGTGGTCAAGGAAGCCGAGGGTGCGGCCGAGGCTAAGAAGCTGCAGGGTCGCGGTGTGGCTGACCAGCGTAAGGAGATCGTCGAAGGTATTGCCCAGCAGTATGAGCTGCTGCGTGCTGCCGGCGTGCAGGAGAACCCCGAGACCCTCATGCTGGTTTCCCAGTACCTCGACGCCATGGTTGACGTAGCCGACCGCGCCCACACCAATGTGCTGTACATGCCGTCTAACCCGGGCGGCATGCAGGATCTCTTCGGCGGTATGCGCGATACGTTGCTGTCCACTAACGCTATTAATGAAGCACCGAAGCCGAAGGTGCCGGCCGGCGAAGCAAAGCACAGCCGCGAGAACGCCGCTGCTGAGCGTCGCCGCCGTGAGGAGCAGGAGCGCCGCGAGCGCGATGAGCGCGCCCGCCGCGATGCTGAGCTGATGGAGCAGGCACAGCGCGCCCAGCAGCAGGCTCAGGAGCAGGTGCAGAACGCTCAGCAGGGCCAGGGCTTTGGTCAGTTCTCCGGCTTCCCGGCCCCGCCGCAGGGCAACAACCAGCCGCAGAGCGCGCGCGACTACTTTGACCAGCTGCGCAACCAGCTCAACAAGGACAACTAAAGACAGCTAAAACACACGAAGAGGGCCTTCCCGCAGTTTGGGAAGGCCCTCTTGTCGTTGCCCCTACACGGCGTATGGAGTGGCTAGGCACTGCGAATAATGAGACGCGGTGCCTGGCGCGCTACTTACTTGGTGTAGCCGATGTTCTCCACCTCGATGACGGCGAAGGAGTTGGCGCCGAAGTTCGCGATGTCCGGGCTGGTAGCCACCATGGCCGGGCCGTTGTAAATCGGCATAATGCCGAACTGACCCAGTGCTTCCTTCTCCAGCTTGTTGGCTTCCTTGATCTGCTCGTTTGGATCGGCGATCTGGGAGAGCTCGTCGATCTTCTTGTCCATCTCCGGGGTACCCGTGCCGGAGCGGTTGAGCTGGGAGCCGGAGCGGTAAATCTGGCCGAAGTAGGCCACACCGAACGGATCGCCGGAGGAGAAGCCCATGGGGAAGACATCAAAGTCATAGGAGGAGGTGATCTTGGAGAAGTCCGCGGACGGGCGCTCCTCCACCTTCAGGTCCACGCCGATGTCCTTCATCATCTTCTGGGTGGCGGTGGCCAGGGCCTTGCTGATGGAAGAATCACCCAACAGCGTGTAGCGCATGGACAGCTTCTTGCCGTCCTTCTCGCGGATGCCGTCGCCGCCTTCCTTCCAGCCGGCCTCGTCGAGCAGGGACTTAGCCTTCTCGGCATCGAACTTCACCACAGACCCGAAGTTGTCCTCGTAGCCCTCCTGGGTCTGGTACAGGTTGAAGGATCCCGGCAACTCCTCGGTGTAGCCGTTGAGGCCGTTGAAGCGGATGCCGGACAGCGTGGAGCGGTCGATACCGGTCATGATGGCCTCGCGGACCTTGGCATCGGAAAGAATCTCGTTCTTGGAGTTGAGAACGATGAGCGAGTTGGACGGGGCCATGGCGGTGCGGATCTCAATGCCCTGCATGTCCTTGACTGCAGCCAGGCGCTCCTTGTTGCCCACGCCGGTGGCGTCAATCTCGCCGGCCTTGAACGCGTTGATGGAGGCCTGATCCTCCATCTGACGGTAGGTCACCTTGTCCAGGAAAGGCTTATCGCCCCACCACTTCTCGTTCGGGACGAAGGTAGCGCTGCCGCTCTGGAAGTCAACGTTTTCAACCTTGAACGGGCCCGCGCCCCACTCTGGGTGGACCTCACCGAGGTAGGCTTCGTTGAACTTCTTGGCGGAGTCAATTTGCGGCGGGAGCAGGATGTTGAACAGACCCTGCCACCAGGGGTATGCCTGCTTGAAGGTGATGACGGCCTGCTTGTCGTTCTCACCTGGCTCGACGGACTCGATGAGCTCGTAGCCATCGGTGGAGGAGACGTTAGCCTCCTCGTCCTCACCGTTGTTGAACTTCCAGGTGTTCTCGAAGGCCTTCCAGTCAATCGGGGTGCCGTCGTTGTACTGGGCCTTCTCGTGGATGGTGTAGGTGACGACGGTCTTGCCGTCCTTCTCCTCGTCCTTGACGTCCGTGATGTAGTCATTGTTGACGTGGAACTCGCCGGATCCGTCGAAAAGACCGATCTGCGGGTTGTAGAACTTCCAGACGTCGCTGGTGTAGCGGGTACCGTCGGCCTGGAAGGGGTTCTGCTGCTGGGAGATCTCGGTGATGGCCAGGCGCAGCTCGCCGCCCTGCTTGAGCTCGGAGCGGTCCTTGGCGTTGTAGGAACCGTCCAGCTTGACGTCCAGCTTCTCGCCGGCTGCGGAGTTGCTGGAGTCCTTGGAGCCATCGGAGCTGCCGGAGCCGCCGTCGGAGGCGCAGCCGGTGAGAATGAGGGCAGAGGCGGTGACCACTGCGAGGGCGGTCCTGCGGAGCTTCATGTTCATTTTTGTGTCCTTTCGAGAGGAAACATGGAGACGGGGAGTATTTAGTTATAAGTCTTGCTAAGCCGGGGTTTCGGCGGGCTGGTAAATCTCGCGCACCCGGTCACGTTCCACGGCTGGATCCGGCACCGGGATGGCGGAGAGCAGCGCGCGGGTATAGGCGTGTTGCGGGTTGTCGAAGACCTCGTCCGTGGGGCCGTATTCCACGAAGTCGCCCTTGTACATCACGGCGACCTTGTCGGAAAGGTGGCGCACCACGGAGAGGTCGTGGGCGACGAACACCAGGGAAATACCGAGGCGGTTCTTCAGGTCATGCAGCAGGTTGATGATGCCAGCCTGGATGGACACGTCGAGGGCGGAGACGGGCTCGTCGAGCACCACGATGGAGGGGTTGGTGGCCAGAGCACGGGCCAGGCCGATGCGCTGGCGCTGTCCGCCAGAGAAGTGTCCGGGGAAGCGGTCCACCTGGTGGGATTCGAGGCCGACGAGTTTCATCAGCTCAGCCACGCGCTGGCCGACGTCCCCCTCGTACCCCAGCGATTCCAGCGGCTCAGCGATGATCTCACGGATGGTCATGCGCGGGTTGAGCGAGCTCATTGGGTCCTGGAAGACGATCTGGATGTCCTTGCGCAGCTTGCGGCGTGCCGACGCACTCAAGCCGGAGGTGTTGGTGCCGTTGACCACGATGGTGGAGCCCTCTGGTGGGTTGAGGTCCATGATTTCCAGCAGGGTGGTGGTCTTGCCGGAGCCGGACTCGCCCACGATGGCGAAGCACTCGCCCTGGTGTACGTCGAAGCTGACGTTCTTGACCGCATGGACGGTGCCGACGCGGCGCTTGAGAATCGCTCCCTTGATGAGCGGGAAGTCCTTGACCAGGTTCTTGACCTCCAAGGTGACGGGGCGCTGGTCGTAGGGCGTATCGCCCAAGGTATCGGCGGAAATCTTCGGTAGTGGGTACATGCGCTCGCCGCCAATCGTGCCGTCCTCAATTTCATCGGAGCGTAGGCAGGAGGCGTAGTGGCCGGGGCCGTCGCCAAGCTCACGCAGCTCCGGCTCCATGGTGCGGCACTCGTCCATCACCACTGGGCAACGGTCGGCGAAGGGGCACTCGGCGGCGACCTCAATCAGCCGCGGCGGGGTACCCGCTATGGGGGTCAGCGGCTCATCGGTGGCCTTGTCGACGCGCGGCGTCGACCCGAGAAGACCCACGGTGTAGGGCATCTTGGGGTTGTTGAAGATGGTGTCGACATCGCCCAGCTCCACCGGGCGACCGGCGTACATGACGAGGACGTCGTCGGCTGTGCCGGCCACGACACCCATGTCGTGGGTAATCATGATGACCGCGGCGCCGGTTTCGCGCTGCGCCACCTTGAGGACCTCCAGGATCTGAGCCTGGATGGTGACGTCGAGGGCCGTGGTGGGCTCGTCGGCGATGATGACGCGCGGGTTATTCGCCATGGCGATGGCGATGACCACGCGCTGACGCATACCACCGGAGAACTCGTGCGGGAAGGACTTCACGCGCTTGTCCGCCTCCGGAATGCCGACGAGTTCGAGCAGGCGAATGGCCTCCTTCTCCGCCTCCTTCGTGGAGACATCGCGGTGGGTCTGGATGGCTTCGATGAGCTGGTCGCCGATGGAGAACACCGGGGTCAGGGAGGAGAGCGGGTCCTGGAAGATCATGGCGATGTCCTTGCCGCGGATCTTCGACATCTCCTTGTCGGACTTGCCGATGAGCTCGGTGCCGGCATAGACCACGGAGCCTTCCACCTTGGCGTAATCCGGCAGCAGACCCATAACCGCCATTGAGGTGACGGACTTACCGGAGCCGGACTCGCCCACAATGGCCAGGGTGCGGCCCGGCATAAGGTCGAAGTCAACGCCACGTACGGCGTGGACGGAGCCGGCCTCCGAGGGGAAGGTGACGGACAGATTGCGTACGGACAGAACCGGGTCGGCGGACGCGGCGGGATCGGTAGCGCGGCTGGCCGGGACGGCGTTGGCGTTATGCGCAGTATTCTGCGGGGTCATGCTCGGCCTCCAGAGTTCGAGTTGGGGTCAATGGCGTCGCGCAGACCGTCGGCGATGAACGCCATGGAGACGGTCAGCAGCGTGAGGATGCCTGCAGGGAAGTAGAAGAGCCAGGGTGAAGCCTCGACGGCGTTGGCGCCGCCGGCCAGGAGGGTGCCCAGGGAGACGTCGGGAAGCTTCACGCCCAAGCCCAAGAAGGACAGCGCGGTCTCCGACATGATGGTGGACACCACGCCCAGGGCCGCTTGGATGATGAGCAGCGAACCGATGTTGGGCACTACGTGGCGGAAGATGGTGCGCAGGCGCGAAACACCCATGTAGTCCGCGGCGCGGACGTAGTCGTTCTCGCGCACACTCAGCGCCATGGCCCAGATGACACGCGCCGGGTACATCCAGCCGAAGACGATGAGCACCACGATGAGCAGCTTCCAGTCACCGCCGGAATCGGAGACCACCAGAGCGATGAGCAGGAAGGTCGGAATAGCCAGCAGGAAGTGGATGACGGCCAGGATGACCTTTTCCACCGCGCCTCCGTAAATGGCCGCGGCCGCGCCGATGAAAGCGGACAAAACCGTGGATGCTATCGACACGATAAGCGCAATGATGAGCGAGCGGCCCAGGCCGTGGACGGTTTGTGCGAAGAGATCGTTACCGGAATCGGTCGTGCCGAACCAGTGCTCGGAGGAAGGTCCGGTGGACAGGTTGAAGAAGTCCGGCTCATCGAAACCCCAGGGGGTCAGCAGGCTGCCAAAGATGGCCAGCAGGGTGAGCAACACGAAGATGACGAGGCCGACGGCCGCGAACTTGTTGCGAAAGAAACGGCGAACGTACAGCTTGAGCTTTGAGGTGCCGCGGAACTCGTTGCTGGAGAACTGCTTGCGCTGTGCGTCATCGACATCGACGCCGGAACCAAGTGCGGACTGTGCGCTGGGTTCGGTCTGCGGTGAAAAGTCAGCAGTGGCGGTATGCGGGCGCACCCCGAGGTTGTCCGCGGCGGTGTCGATGGCGAGATCGTTGCGGCGGTGGCGCTCGGTGTGGCGTGCTTCTGAGCGCGGCGACGTGGATTTCTTTTCTGGAGACATTTAGCTCACCCTTACTCGCGGATCGAGGGCTACGACGACGAGGTCAGCCAGGATTGCGGAGAAGGCAATCATGACGGCACCGAAGGCGGCGACGGCGGTGGTGCCGTTGACGTCGTTGCGGCTGATGGTTTCGATGAAGTACTGGCCCATTCCCTTCCACGCGAAGATGGTTTCCGTCATGATGGCGCCGGTGAAAATGCCGGGAACGGAGAAGGCCACGGAGGTCGCAACCGGGATGATGGAGGTGCGCAGGGCGTGCTTGCGAATAGCCTGCGCACGGGTCAGGCCCTTGGCGCGGGCGGTGCGCACATAATCGGCGTTCAGGTTATCCAGCAGCAAGGTGCGCTGCATCATGTGATACCCGGCGTAACTGATGATGATGAGGGAAATGGACGGCAGGATGAGGTGCTGCGCCATATCCAGAAGTTTGGGGAAGAAGCCCTCGACACCGAGGCTGGACGCGCCCGTCACGTAGACCACGCGGTGGCCGGTGACGCGGTTGATCCACAGGCCACCGGCAACAACCAGAATGGAGGCGACGACCACGTGGGTGTTCATCGTGATGATGGAAACGCCCTGCCAGAAGCGGTCAGCCGCTTTGTATTGGCGGGAAGCGGTGTAGACACCGAGGCCAACGCCGATGATGACGGAGAGGATTGTGGCGACGAGCAGCAGCTGCGCCGAGACGAGTGCGCGGTGAGCGATTTGTGCGCTGACCGGGTCGCCGAGAGGGGAGGTACCCCAGTCCCAGTGGAAGAGAATGTTAGAGAGCCAGCCCCACCAGCGCTCAATAAGCGGGGTCTCAGGATTGAGTCCGAGCGGAGTGAGGATGCGGCCGATTTCTTCCGGCTCGAGCGGTGGGTTGCGGCCGACATAATTTGATCGGGGATCAAGGAAGGTTGCGGCCAGGAGATACGCGATATTAGTCGCGAGGAAGATGACTACCAGCCAGCTGGCGGTCTTCTTGATGATGTACTTGAACATCACTATTCCTTCGCAGGGTTTGTCTCGGCAGATTCGGTGAGTATGGCGGCCGATAAGAGTTAACCGCACTCATGTGACCTAGACCTCAGGCTAGGTGCTGTGTCACATATTAAAAGAAATGTGAGACAGGAGAGGAATAATGATTGTTTTTATTTCATGGGGGTACTCCCCGCGTGTGAAAACTTTGTATTAATTACATATTAATTGGCCTATAGAAATTTGCAAGCAGGGGAGTGTCGGTGCAGGGACTGAAAGCTTCTTTGGGCTCACAAAGCGTGCCTGATTGCCTGGGTGGCAGTGAATAATATGCGCATAGTTTGGGGGTAGTGTGCAGGGGGATTGCGCTGAATAGATAAGGGGTAAGGAACGCTCAGCAAGCATGCAGGAGCCGGCTCAGCGCATCTTTTTCTGCCTCCGTGACCCAGATTTCATAGACCGCTTTTACCTCGACGATGCGACGCGCATACTCACAGCGAAAACCTTTGTTGGGCGGCAGCCACGTGGCGGCATCGCCGGCGCCTTTCTGCTGGTTGAGAGGACCATCGACGGCGAGGAGGTTGCGGGGATCATTGGCAAAGTTGCGGCGCTTCTCGGGTGACCATTGCTGGGCGCCTTTCTGCCAGGCGTCGGCCAGCGCCACAACGTGATCGATCTGCACCGCACTCGAGGTCTGCGCCCCGCGCTGAAACTCAATGTCCTGGCCCGAATAAGGATCATGCAAGGTGCCGGCGAGCGCCACGCAGTCGTGGGTTCCTTCCTTGAGCACTAGGCTTTCCGGATCCAGGTCCCTGCGGAGGATATCGTTGCGGGTGTCGCAGCCGTTGTGGCCAAACTTCACCGTGACATCATCGGACCAGGCCTGGCCGAATTCCTCGCGCTCATAACCGGTCATGGGAGCGCGGCCCTTGACCTCCAGAGAATCTAGGGCGGCGAGCGCTTCGGCGATGTCTGGCGCAATGTCTGGCGGGGGCGTGGCTTCGTCGGAGTGTTCTTCTGTGGGGGCTTCTTGCGCGGGCGCCGCTGTTGTTGTGGAAGCACTCGGCCCCGCCGCTGGGGGAGCAGCCGGGGAGGGAAGGAGCAGGCCGACCACCACGAGCACAGCCACCGCGGCGTTGAGGAGCGCGGCGATGAAGAACGGGGTTCGAGAGGCCATGACGAATTGATCCTAGTGGGTAGAATCGGCACACGGTATGAGTATCGATATGTTCTTTGACGACTACCTCGCCGAGCGCGGCCTTACGCGCTCGGCGGAGGTCATCCCGGATCACGCCTGCCAGGTCTTTTGCGGTATGCCGAAGCCGACATCGCATCCTTCCCTCGATGAGGCCGTGCAGCTTGTTGCGCGCACTTTGGGGGAGTAGCGCAGGTGTCTGATTTTCGCGTCATCCAGTCTTTGGCGTCGCGCCTAGACGCCGAGCCCTTCGCACTCTCTTTCTCCGGGCAAGGCTATGCCTGGCTGCCGACGCTGAGCAGTGCCCTCGCTTCCGGCATCCGACCACAAATAACGGAGTACCTCGCGGAAGCTGAGGGACTCCTTGCCCCGCTGGAGGAGGAACTCCTGGCTGCCACTCCGCACGGGTTTGCGCCACTGGTGTGGGCGGACGAGGAGTCAGGGAGGGCACATGCGCTGGGCGACGCCGCACTCTCCACCCCCGGCATTCTCACCGCTCAGCTGGCCGTACTCGAATGCTTGCGCGCGCACGGAGTAGAACTCGACGACGCCGTCACCAGCATTGGTCACTCCCAAGGCGTACTCGCCGCAGCGGTGGTGGAGAAGCGCATGAGACCAGCGGAGGCCCTGGCGCTGGCACACCTCATCGGTGCAGCCATGACGACTACCGCGCGCAGCGCTGGGCTTATACGCACCCCGCAGGGCGCGCCCATGGCGGCGGTGACGGGCGCGACGAGACAGCAACTGCGCGAAGTCGGAGCACACATCGGGCTCGACAACGGCCGTGGGCGCTTCGTCATCGTTGGAACACCGGCTGAGCTCGCCCGAGTGAAGACCACGCTGCAGGAGAGCTCGGACCTCAAGGAAGGGAGGGAAGGGGAGTCAGCCGCCATCGCTGTCACCGACCTTGAGGTTTCAGCAGCGTTCCACCATCCCACTATGCAGTTTGCGGTGGAGCAGGTGGAAAGCTGGGCGGGGCGAATCGGCCTGGAGACAGAAATCACTGTGCAGCTCGCGCGCGCCGTGCTTACGGACTACGTGGACTGGCCCGAGCGCGTTGACTCGGCGCTCGAAGCCGGGGCTCACTGGATCCTTGAAGTCGGGCCCACCCGCGGGGTGGAGCCGCTGACACGCGATCTCGTTGCTGGGCGCGGCGTGGGCACGCTTGCCATAGGGGCAGCGGAGGGACTGGCCCAGCTCGTGGAACCGGGCCGCGCACCGTCTCTGCCCCGTGCGTGGTCCGAGTGGACACCGCGCGTTGAAAGCGGGCGTCTGGCGACTGCCTTTACGCGGGCCACCGGCTACTCACCGGTTATGCTCCCCGGGATGACCCCCACCACGGTGGACCCAGGCATCGTAGCCGCAGCCGCCAATGCCGGGCACTGGGCGGAGCTGGCCGGCGGGGGACAGCACACCGATGACATCCTGAAGGAGAACCTGCATACCCTGGGCCGGATGCTGCAGCCCGGGGTGAATGCCCAGTTCAACGCGCTGTACCTCGCGGCTTCCCAGTGGCGTCGCCAGATCGAGGGGCCGAACTCGATTCTGCGAGCACGCGCAGCAGGAGCACCCATCAACGG
Source organism: Corynebacterium sp. Marseille-Q2823 (assembly GCF_903645345.1). Taxonomy (NCBI): domain Bacteria; kingdom Bacillati; phylum Actinomycetota; class Actinomycetes; order Mycobacteriales; family Corynebacteriaceae; genus Corynebacterium; species Corynebacterium sp. Marseille-Q2823. Next base: position 168,747 of record NZ_CAHJXS010000003.1, read on the forward strand.
AGTGGTGATTTCCGCTGGCATTCCGCCCGTGGAGGAGGCCGTGGAGCTGGTGGAGAAGCTCCACGCCGCGAACATCCCGTGGGTTGCCTTCAAACCGGGAACTTCGGCGCAGGTGGAGGAGGTACTCCGTATCGCCGATGCTCTCACTGAGACCACCGTCATCATGCAGCTCGAAGGTAGCGCGGCCGGTGGCCACCACTCCTTAGAAGGTCTCGATGAGGTCCTCGTTGCTACTTACGCGCGGATCCGCGAGCGTTCCAATGTTCTCCTCGCTGTTGGTGGGGGAATTGGTACCCCAGCGCGTGGTGCAGAGTACCTGATGGGTACGTGGGCGCAGCGCTTCGGTCTGCCCGCGGCGCCAGTCGATGCCATCATGGTGGGCACCGCTGCCATGGCGGCGAAGGAATCCACCGCATCCGAGCCGGTAAAACAGGCGCTCGTTGCCGCGCACAGTAGGGATGTTGTGTCGGGCCGCTCGGACCTGGGTGCGGACATTCATGAGCTGGATAATTCTTTCGCCCGCGCCGGGCGGCTTTTGGATGAGGTGGCCGGCGATGCCGCGGCCGTGGAGGCCCGCCGCGCGGAGATCATTGAAGCCATCGGGCGCACGTGCAAGCCCTACTTCGGGGACCTCGATGAGATGTCCTATTCCGAGTGGCTGCAGCGCTACCTCGAGCTGTCCTACCTGGACGGCTGGGTCGATGAATCCTGGTTGAGTCGATTCACGCGCATGGTGGCTCGCGCCGAAGCTCGCCTTCATCCGACCGATCACGGCGAGATTGCGCTGTGCGTTGAGGTTGACCGCGAAAAGCCAGTTGAGACAATTGCTCAGCTAACCGAAATCTACGGTGACGCCGCGCTGCACCCGACCGACGCCGCGTGGTTCATTCAACTTGTGGATGGACCGGGCAAACCCGCAAACTTTGTGCCGGTCATCGATTCTGACGTACGCCGGCGCTGGCGCCGCGACACCCTGTGGCAGGCGCACGATGAGCACTACGAGGCCGATGAGGTCTGCATCATCCCCGGCACGGCGGCTGTTGAGGGAATCGAGCAGGCTACCGAGCCGGTGGCGCAGATACTTGGCCGCTTCGAACAGGCGGCACTTGCGCTTCTTGACCAGACCGAGGATGACTCTGGCGAGCCCGCTTTCAGCACTGAAGAGCTCATTCGCCGCGCCCCGGGGCTGAATTGGGCCGGGCGCGAGCAGCCCAACCCCCTGCGCCTTGGCCTTGATGGGGCCGAGCTGGAAGCTGCCGGCGACAACGCCATGTGGTTGACCGTTCCTTTCCACTCCGGAGCTGGGCTGCGTGTGCGCATCACTCTGCCGCGCATTCCGGGTGCCTCACCACTGGTCACTGTCGACGATGCCGAATCCGCCATGCGGGAGCTGCTGCGCCAAGCCGCCGGCGGTGACCTACCAGGCGTTGCTTCCGGGACTGCAACAGTCAGCGCTAGCCTTAGCGCCACCGACCTCGCCCACTACGCGGCGGTGACGAGCGGAGAGATGAGCGCTGCTGTCTCGCCCGATGTCCTCGTTGGCCGCGCCTGGCCGGCACTCTTCGCTGTCCTGGCCAGTGCCCACACAGAGTCTGGGGAGCCGTTGGTCGAAGGCTTCCTTGACCTCGTCCACCTCGAGCACTCGCTGAGCCTCACGCCAGACACCTGGGAGCTGCTTCGCAGCAGCGCCGCCCCAGGCTCCGAGCCCTTGGCACTGAGCTACACCGCAGAACTGAAAGACGTTCGCGATACGCCCTCGGGGCGCCTCATTGAGGTGAGCGTTGCTGTCAACGTCGCCGTGCACGGCGAAGAACATGCATTCGCGCAGATGCACGAGCGCTTCCTGATTACCGGGCGGCGCGGTGGCGCTGCGCTCGAGCTCGCGCGCGCCACAACTAATGGTGCACAAGAAAGCGGTCAAGAAGACAGCGTAAAGTCCTCCTTCCGGGAGACTCCGCGTTCCTTCCGCCACCGCACCACCGCGGTGGCACCGCAATCACTGCGGCCCTTCGCCGTTGTAACGGGGGATAGGAACCCCATCCACCTGTCATCGAACGCTGCGGCACTGGCGGGGCATCGTCAAGGCCCGATCGTCCACGGCATGTGGACCTCGGCGCTGGCGCAAGCAGCCGTGGCTTTCGACGGGGCTCGCGTCCTCGAGTGGTCCGTTACCTGGCTTGCACCCGTGCTTCCCGGCAGTGAGGTGGAGTTCGAGGTGGAACGGGTGGGTGTCGACAAGCGCAGCGGCTACGGCGAGGTCCGCAGCGTGACCGCCACCAGCCACGGTGTTCCCGTGCTGGACGCGCGGGCCACGATGAGCAACCCCACCACCTTTTACGCCTTCCCCGGCCAGGGCATCCAATCCCCGGGGATGGGGATGAAGGACTATGCAGAATCCGCAGCGGCGCGCGCCGTGTGGGAGCGTGCGGATGAGCACACGCGGCAAAGCTTGGGCTTCTCCATCCTGGAGATCGTCCGCCACAACCCCGACACCGTGGTGGTGGCTGGTGAGACCTTCACGCACCCGGATGGCGTGCTGTATCTGACGCAGTTCACGCAGGTGGCCATGGCCACGCTGGGCTGCGCACAGATTGCAGCGCTTAAAGAATCCGAGGTCCTTGAAAGTTGTGCCTTCTTCGCTGGCCACTCGGTGGGCGAGTACAACGCCTTGGCCGCTTATGCCGAGGCCCTGTCCTTGGAGGCGGTCCTGGACATCGTTTATGTTCGCGGGCTGACCATGCACCGTCTGGTCGAGCGCGATTCCGCGGGTCAGTCCCTCTACGGTTTGGCGGCGCTGCGCCCGCACAAGATGGGGATGAGCGCGGGCGAGGCCTTCGCCCATGTCGCCCGTGTGGCCGCAGAGACCGGCGAGTTCCTTGAGGTGGTCAACCACAATATTGCCGGGCGCCAATATGCAGTTGCCGGCACGAAGGCGGGCCTGGATGCGCTGAGCCGCGACGCCGAGCGCCGCGCCCCTGGGCAGCGTGCCGTCATCCCCATCCCGGGGATTGATGTGCCCTTCCACTCCTCCCACCTGGTGGGCGGCGTGGCGGATTTCCGCACGCACCTCGACGCACTCATCCCTGAAGAGAACAACCTCGATGCGCTGGTGGGGAGCTATATCCCTAACCTCGTGGCACGGCCCTTCGCGCTCAGCCGCGAGTTCGTGGAGGCCATCGCAGAAGTGGTGGATTCGGAGCCCATCGAGGAAATCCTCGTGGACTTCGATGGTGCCGTGGCGAGCCCGGCGCGCCTGGGCCGCACCCTGCTCATCGAGCTTTTGGCTTGGCAGTTTGCTTCCCCCGTGCGCTGGATAGAGACCCAGGATTTGCTCCTCGGGCAGCTTGGCGTGGAGCGTTTCATCGAGGTCGGCGTTGGTGCCGCGCCGACGCTGACCAACATGCTGGGCCAAACCCTGCGCCTGCCCCAGTACGCGGGCAGCACCGACATCGAGGTGCTCAACTACGAGCGCGACCGCGGGCGGGTCTTTGCCGAAGACGCCGAGTCGGCGCCCAAGGCAGCAGCGCAGGTGGCTGGGCAGCCGGACACCGCCGAAGCGGAACCGGCAGAATCTGAGTCGAGGCAGGCAGTCGACAGGGCACACCAGGAAGAAACCGTGCAGGCACCACGTGAGGAGGCGCCGGCCGTCGTCGATGACCTCCCGCTGAGCGTGCACCAGGCTCTGGAGATGCTTATTGCGTTGTGGACCAAGGTCCGGCCTGACCAGATGGCGGCGACCGATTCCATCGAAACCCTCGTGGAAGGCGTGTCCTCCCGCCGCAACCAGTTACTCGTTGACCTCGGCGGGGAGTTCGGCATCAGCGCCATCGAGAATGCCGCGGACGAACCCATTCCCCAGCTGGTGGAGAGCGTGGCTCAGCGCGCGCCGGGCTATGCAACCTTCGGGGAGGTCCTCGCGGAGCACGTCGCGCAGGCGCTCACCCGGCTCACGGGACCAGCAGGCAAAAAGCCGAGCTACGTAGCCGAGCGCGTGAGCCGTACCTGGGGATTGGGCCCGGGCTGGGCCGATCGCGCGATCGTGCAGCTGGTCATGGGCACGCGCGAGGGCTCCTCGCTGCGCGGCGGGGATTTGGCTAGCTTGCCCATGACTGCCGTGGTGTCGGTAGCTGAGCTCGATGAACTGATCGACGCCGCGGTGCGCGCTGCCGGCGAGTGCGAAGGAGTCGCGCTGCAGAAGGCCGCAGCGGCAACGCCACACGAGACCGTGGACCCGGAAGCGGTGCGCGCCTATACCGAGCGCCTTGAATCGGCGCTGGAGGACTCCGCTCGCGCCGCACTCGCCGCCCTCGGCCGTGAGGAGACCCCGATTGAGCAGGGGGACAGCGCAGCACACACGGAGCTGGAGCAACTCGTTGCCACGGAGCTGGGGCCGGACTGGCAGCAGCGCGTCGCACCCGCTTTTGATGCGCGCAAGGCAGTGCTTCTCGACGACCGCTGGGCCAGCGCCCGCGAGGACATCGCCCGCGCGGCCGCCGCCGGAGAAGCAGATCCCGAGTTAGACGTGTTGGGCGCCGGCGAGGAGGTTGCGCTCCTGGCCGAGTACTTCGGCTACGAGGAACTGGCCCGCGATGCCCGCACCCCGGCCGATGGGTTGCTCTTCGCTGACCAGGTGGCGGTGGTGACGGGTGGCTCGCCGGGTTCGATTGCCGCCGAACTCATCGGTGAGTTGCTTGCGGAGGGCGCAACCGTGATTGCCACAACCTCCCAGCTAAGTCACGAGCGCCTGGAGTTTTATAAGGAGCTCTACCGCAGGCGAGCTGTCGGCGCGGCCGCGCTGTGGGTAGTTCCAGCAAACCTCAGTTCCTTCGCGGACGTGGATGCGCTCGTGGAATGGATTGCGGCGGAGCACACCGCCACCGTGGGTGGCGAGTCCGTGCAACTGAAGCCGGCCTACGTGCCGGCTCTCCTCTTGCCCTTCGCCGCGCCGCGCGTGGCGGGCACCCTCCAGGATGCCGGTGCGGGGGCGGAGTCCCAGATGCGCCTGCTGCTGTGGTCGGTAGAAAAGCTCATTGCGTCGCTTTCCGCCGTGGGCGCGGATACCCACGTTGGTCACCGGCTGCACGTGGTTCTGCCGGGCTCGCCGAACCGCGGGCGCTTCGGCGGCGATGGCGCATATGGCGAGGCTAAGGCCGCCCTCGATGCCTTGGTCAACCGCTGGTCTTCCGAGCAATCCAGCTGGGGAGCGCGCACCTCGCTGGTACACGCCCACATCGGGTGGGTGCGCGGCACCGGCCTGATGGGCGGCAACGATCCGCTGGTTGCGCGGGTGGAGGCCCGCGGCGTGCGGACCTTCTCAGCGAAGGAGATGGCGGTGCAGCTTCTCGACGCCACCGCCTCCCCCGACGTCCGCGCCGAAGCAGCACGGGCGCCGCTGAGCGTCGATCTCACCGGCGGGCTGGCCGAGGCCGAGCTGGACCTAGCCGCGCTGGCCCGCGCGGCGCGTGCCGACAACGCTGGGACCGGTTTTGGTGACACCCCCGATGCTGCTGACCATCCCGAAAGGGGCGCTCTTGGAGCGCAAGCTCCGCGCACGGTAAAGGCCCTGCCGAACGTTCTCAGGCCTGCTGAGTGGACCAGCCCCGATTTCAGCGGGGCGACGCAGTCCCTGGAAGACATGGTGGTCATCGTCGGAGCGGGCGAGCTCGGTCCGATGGGCTCAGCACGCACCCGCTATGAGGTGGAGGTCGGCGGAGACCTGTCCGCCGCCGGAGTGTTGGAGCTGGCGTGGAGCCGCGGGCTCATCAGGTGGGATGAGCGCACAGCTGGATGGCTAACGGCCGAAGGTGAGGAGATAGCGGAGGAAGACGTCTACGCGCGCTTCCACGACGAGGTCCTCGCCGGGATTGGCGTGCGCCGCTTCCATGATGACTTCGGCCCGCACCTGCCTATGGTGGATAACCTCGCGCCCGAGCTGACCACCATCTACTTGGAGAAGCCGCTGAGCTTCACCGTGGGGGATGAGGCGACAGCGCGCAGTTTCGTCGACAGCTGCGAGGGCGCCACGTTGCGGCGCGTTACTGATCAGACTGGCGAGGTTGAATGGCAGATCACCCGGCCCGCCGGCTCTGCAGTGCGGGTTCCGCGGCGCGTGGCCATGACCCGCTTCGTGGGCGGCCAGATACCGGAGGGCTTCGCCCCACAGGTCTACGGCATCCCCGCGGACATGGTGGATAACCTCGATCGCCTCGCCCTGTGGAACCTGGTGTGCACCGTGGATGCCTTCCTCTCCGCAGGCTTCAGCCCGGCCGAGCTCCTGGCCCATGTCCACCCGGCGCGCGTCAGCTCCACCCAGGGCACCGGCATGGCCGGCCAGGAGGCGCTGCGCTCGCTGTACGTCGATAAGCTCTTGGCCCAGCCGCGCCCCAATGACATCCTCCAGGAAGCGCTGCCCAACGTTATTGCCGCGCACGTGATGCAGTCCTATGTCGGCGGCTATGGCCAGATGGTGCACCCCGTGGCCGCGTGTGCCACGGCGGCGGTGTCGGTGGAGGAGGGCGTCGACAAGCTGCGCCTGCACAAGGCGGACTTCGTCGTGGCCGGCGGCATCGACGCCCTGTCGATTGAGGGAATCACCGGGTTCGGTGACATGGCGGCCACGGCCGATAGCGCGGAGATGGCGGCGAAGGGGATTGAGCATCGCTTCTTCTCCCGCGCCAACGACCGCCGCCGCAGCGGCTTCGTGGAATCCGAAGGCGGCGGGACCATCCTGCTTGCGCGGGGAACCTTTGCGGCGGAGATGGGGCTGCCGGTCCTCGGCGTGGTGGGCTTTGCTGAGTCTTTCGCCGACGGCGCGCACACCTCCATCCCCGCGCCGGGCCTGGGTGCACTCTCCGCGGCGCGGGGTGGGCGGGACTCCCGCCTGGCCTGCTCGCTGGAGGCCCTCGGCGTGGACCCCGACGATATTGCGGTGGTGTCGAAGCACGATACGTCCACCAACGCCAACGACCCCAACGAATCGGATCTGCACGAGCGCATCGCCGCCGCACTCGGCCGCAGCCCCGGCAACCCGCTGTATGTGATTTCGCAGAAGAGCCTTACCGGGCACGCCAAGGGCGGTGCTGCCGCCTTCCAACTCGTCGGCCTGACTCAGGTGCTGCGCAGTGGGGTTCTCCCGCCGAACCGGTCGCTTGATTGCGTCGACCCCGTGCTGCGCCGCCACGCGCACCTGGTGTGGCTGCGCCAGCCGCTGGACCTTCGCCGCACCCCGCCGAAGGCGGGCCTGGTGACCTCCCTGGGCTTCGGGCATGTCTCCGCCCTCATCGCGCTTGTGCACCCCGGTGCGTTTTATGCCGCGTTGGCCCGGGAGCAGGGTGAGGGAGTGGCCGAAGCCTGGCGGGCAGCCGCTACCGAACGCGAGCGTCGTGGTCTGCGGCGCTTGGAAGAAGCCATGCGAGGTGGAGCAGCGCTGTACGAGCGGCCGGTGAACCGCAACCTGGGGACCGGAACAGCCGACGAGGTGACCGAACGAGAGGCCACAGCTTTGCTGTGCGAGTCCACGCGGCTTCGCAACGGCATGCTTAATCCGGAGGGAGGAGACACAACGCAACGGGGGTAGCTTCCGTTGACGTATCCCCAGCGTGGACCCTCTGGAACGATAAAGAAGCAGGTCAGATGGGTTGGAGAAGTCCCCCAATCTGGGGCACCATGCAAGGGTGAATAAAGCTAAGAAGCCTCTACTAGGCCTTATTTCGGTCGTCGCCGCCACTCTGCTTGCCGCCTGCTCCGCCACCGGTGGCGCGCCCCGCCCTGAAGCGGACGGCGAGCTGGCCGGTGGCGTCGACACCGAGCGCCTTGTCGTCGCCATGATTTCCCATGGCGCGCCGGGTGATACGTACTGGGATCTCGTGCGCAAGGGTGCGGAGGACGCCGCCCGCAAGGACAATATCGAGCTGCGCTATTCCTCCGACCCGGAAGCGCCCAACCAGGCTAACTTGGTGCAATCCGCCATTGACTCCGGTGTGGACGGCATTGCCGTAACCATGCCCAACTCTGCGGCGATCGGGCCGGTAGCCAAGAAGGCCGCGGATGCCGGTATCCCCACCGTGGGGCTTAACGCCGGCATGGATGATTATCAGAAGTACGGCATGAGCGCCTTCTTTGGCCAAGAGGAAAAGGTGGCCGGTACAAAGGCTGGTGAGCGCCTCAAAGAGGATGGCGCCAAGCATGTCTTGTGCGTTATCCACGAGCAGGGCAACTCTTCACAGGAGTCGCGCTGCGCCGGTGTGAAGGAAGGCCTAGACAACGGCAAGGTGGAAATCCTCTATGTCAACGGCAAGGATCTGACCTCAGCGCAATCCACCATCAACGCAAAGCTGAGCCAAGATCCTTCCATCGACTGGATCATGGCGCTGCAGGCCTCCGTGGCTATGCGCTCCGCCGACGCGGTTGCCGACGCCTCCTCCAAGGCCAAGGTCTCCACCTTCGACACCAACGCCGAACTTGTCGACGCCATCGCGGACAACCGCATCGAGTGGGCCGTCGATCAGCAGCCCTATATGCAGGGCTACCTCGCTGTCGACTCGCTGTGGTTGGCACACCGCAATGGCTCCACCATGGGCGGCGGCCGCCCCGTGTATACCGGCCCCTCCTTCGTGGATTCCACGAACGTGGACATCATCTCCGAATCTGCTAAGGCAGGTCTGCGATGAGCGACAGCGCTACTGCATCAGACGAGGCGCTATCCAGCCCTTCCGATCCCCGCCTGACCCGCCGCAGCGGCTTCGCGCGCCTCATCCGCCGCCCAGAGTTGGCCAGCTTGCTCGGCGCGGTGGTCATCTTCGTCCTCTTCATGATCGTGGCGCCCGCCTTCCGCTCAGTGGAGGCCTTCTCCACGGTGCTCTACGCCAGCTCCACGCTGGGCATTGTGGCCCTGGCGGTGGGCCTGCTCATGATTGGTAATGAGTTTGATCTATCCTCCGGCGTGGCGGTGACTTCCGCGGCGCTCGTGGCCACCATGCTTAACTACAACTTCCACCTCAACTCGTGGGTGGGCGTGGGGCTGTCCCTGATCACCGCACTGGCCATCGGTGCGCTCAACGGCTTCCTCGTGGTGCGCACCAAGATCGATTCCTTCCTTATTACGCTGGCGGCTTTCCTCATGCTGCAGGGGCTTAACCTGGCGATTACCAAGCTGGTGACCGGCCAGGTAGCTACCCCGACTATCTCGGACATGGAAGGTTTTGGTTCTGCTCGCGTCATTTTTGCCGGCACCATCCACATCGGCGGCTTGAGCATCCGCGCCACCGTCATCTGGTGGATCCTCTTTGTCGCCATTGCCTCGTGGGTGCTGTACAAGACGCGCTGGGGAAACTGGATCTTCGCCGTGGGTGGTGATGATGAAGCCGCCCGCGCCGTCGGCGTTCCCGTGCGCCGCGTCAAAGTGGCGCTGTTTATGCTCGTCGGCTTCGCGGCGTGGTTCGTGGGCATGCACACCCTCTTTGCCTTCGACTCCATCCAGGCCGGACAGGGCATTGGTAACGAGTTCCTCTACATCATCGCCGCGGTCATTGGCGGCTGCTCCATGACCGGCGGGCGCGGTACCGCGGTGGGCACCGCCATCGGCGCGCTTATCTTCGGCATGACCAACCAGGGCATTGTGTATGCCGGCTGGAACCCCGACTGGTTCAAGTTCTTCCTCGGCGCCATGCTGCTCTTCGCCGTGCTGACGAACACCTCGGTGGCCAACTTTACGAGGAAGCGATAACCATGATTGAGCTGCACGATATTTCCCAAACCTTCGGCAACTTCCATGCCCTGCGCGGTATCAACCTCTCCGTGAAGGAGGGCGCGGTGACTTGCGTGCTGGGTGATAACGGCGCGGGCAAGTCCACGCTGATCAAGATTCTTGCGGGCCTCAACCAGCCCACCGGCGGCACCATCACCGTCGATGGGGAAGAGGTGAATTTCGCCAGCCCGCGCGATTCCCTCGATGCCGGTATCGCCACCGTGTACCAGGATTTGGCGCTGGTGCCCTCGCTGTCGGTGTGGCGCAATTTCTTCCTGGGCCAGGAACTCACCGGCGCGCTGGGGAGCTTGCGTGAGGAAGAGATGAAGCGGATTACGCATGACCAGCTGGCCGAGATGGGCATTGAGCTTGGCGACGTCTCCGTGGAACTCTCTGCCCTCTCCGGTGGCCAGCGCCAAGTAGTCGCCATTGCTCGCGCCATCTACTTCGGCGCGCGCTACATCATCTTGGACGAGCCGACCGCCGCTCTTGGTGTGAAGCAGTCGGGCATGGTGCTGCGCTTTATCGACGCCGCCCGCGAACGCGGCATGGGCGTGGTGTTCATTACGCACAACCCGCAGCACGCCTACCTCGTGGGCGATCATTTCATCGTGCTCACGGTGGGGCAGATGTCGCTGGATGCCTCCAAGGAGGAGGTCACGCTGCCGGAGCTGACCCAGTGGATGGCCGGCGGCGACGAGCTGGAGGAGCTCAAACAGGAGCTGGCGCGCTAGGCCACAGTTGGCGTAACTAAGCTGGCCTGCATGACTATGAGTGGCGTGAGCGTGGGCACCGACCTGGTGCACATCCCCTCCTTTGCCCAGCAGCTGGAGCTTCCCGGCACGCACTTCGCGCAGGTTTTCAGCGCCTCCGAATTGCGCGTGGCGCAGGCCCGTGGACTGAGCGGTGCTGCCCGCGCGCAGCACCTCGCAGGGCGCTGGGCGGCAAAGGAGGCCTTCATCAAGGCGTGGTCGCAAGCGCTCTACGGGCATCCGCCGGTCCTAGCGGAGGAGGCCGTGGACTGGGCCGAGATTGAGGTCCGCCCCGATGCGTGGGGCCGCGTAGCACTTGAACTGCGGGGCGAGATTGCCCGCCTCGCGCGGGAGTCCTTGGGGGATTTTTCACCGGCGCTGTCCATCAGCCACGATGGTGATTACGCCACCGCTGTCGTGCACCTTTCGCGCTAAACGCGCCTGGCTTCGCTGGGTTTGGCTAGGCGCTCGTGGCGATGGCGAAGAGATAAGCGATGAGCATGCGCTTAACTTCTTCCACCACGCCATCGAAGCTCTCCTCCGAGCGCATGGTGCTGTAGTTAAGCAGCGAGACCACGGTGTGGACGAGGAAGGCCGCAATCTCCACCCGGGCGGACTCGTCCATGCCTTGGGCAAGTGGTTCGATGATCTCGGCGATGGGTTTGAGCAGAGAAAGCTCCGTATCAGCGGCCGTGGCGCGGGTGGCCGGCGTGGACTGCACGGCATGCCACACCGCGCGGCGCGAGCGGTCCTCGCGCCAGACCCGCGCCATGCGATCAATGAACTCCTCGAGAAAGTCCGGCCACTGCAGGGCCGGCACGCGCTGGGAAAAACGCTCAACCTCCGCCAGCATTTCGGCGGTGTCTTGGCGGTCGAGCTCGCAGATCAGCACGTACTTGTTGGCGAAGTATTGATACAGCGTGCCAATCGGCACTTCCGCACGGCGCGAGACCTCGTCGAAAGTGAAAGACTCGAAGCCATGGTCCACGAGCGTCTGACGCGCGCAGGACAAAATCCGGTCATACTTGGCCCGGCTGCGTGCCTGCGCTGGGCGACGCCTCGGGACTAGAATCTCCGGTGACTTCGAGCTGGATTCCACGGTTTAGTTGAGCCCCTTGAGCACGCGGGCGACGTGGCCGGTGGCTTTGACGTTGTACATGGCTTGGCCAATGGTGCCGTCTTCCTCGACGAGGAACGTGGAGCGGATAACACCCTGGACTACCTTGCCGTAGTTCTTCTTCTCACCGAAAGCGCCGTACGCAGTCATGACCTCCTTGTCGGGGTCAGAGAGCAGCGGGAAGTTCAGCTCGTGGTCCTCCCGGAACTTAGCTAGGGCCTCGGGCTTGTCGGGAGAGATGCCCACCACGGCGATGTTCATGCCATTGAGCTGCTCCAAGCTATCGCGGAAGTCGCAAGCTTCCTTCGTGCAGCCAGGGGTGTTGGCGCGCGGGTAGAAGTAGACCACCACGCGCTGGCCGGCATAGTCACTCAGGCTTACGGTGTTGCCGGCATCATCGCTGAGGGAAAAAGCGGGGGCTTTGTCACCCACGGACAGTCGTTGTGCTTCAGTCATGGTGTATAGCCTACCGTGCTCTCCCTTAGGACTCTTTGGTGAATCTCAGTTCGCTCGCCGCAGCACAGCTGAGACAAAACTTGGCCAACTCTGCAGGGGAGCTGGTGGTCAATGTAGAATGTCCACGTTAGAACCTCAACGGTTAGAAAGACACTAACCGCAACAACACCGAACGAAGCCAAAATTCAGGAGATTCACGTGGCACGCAACATTGATGATATCCAGCGCGACATCGAGCGCACCCGCCGTCAGCTGGCTAGCACCTTGGATGAGCTCGCTGATCGCAGCAAGCCGCAGAACTTCGTTGAGGACGCTAAGGGCGCGGCAACCCAGAAGCTGCAGGAGCGCAATGTGCAGATGGCGCTCGCCGGCGTTGGCGCGGCTTTCGTAGGCCTCATCGCTTTTTCTGTCTTCCGCTCCAAGCGTCGTAAGTCCGACATCAAGGAGCTGCAGCGCCTGCTTGCTGAGCGCCGCTAACGCCGGCTAGCGCCATTGGGCGCGATTGCGCGCGTAGAAGCCCTGCCTTGGGAAATGTCCGGGGTGGGGCATTTTTGCGCTCGGTATGCGTTAGTAGAAGTATTGCCTATCCTATCTAAGCTGTGGGTAGCCTTACCTACCGGTGTAGTATGAGCCTCCGTGCAGACCACAAGACGAAAGTTTGAAGGAGAAATCGTGCTTCACGTATCGACGCCTGCAGCTCAGGCATCCCGTCACCGCGCCGGGCGAGTGGTAGGAGCGTGTGCCATTGTGACGGCGCTGGCTGGCGCGCTGGCAGGCTGTGCTTCCGACAATGCCGATGCCGGCAGCGAGCAGTCAACGGGAGCGCAAGGGACCGCCGCTGTGAGTTTCACAGACCTTGCCGGCCGCCAAGTGGAGCTGGACCACGAGCCAGAACGCGTAATCCTGGGAGAGGGCCGCAGCGTCTTTGCCACCGGCATCCTTAACAAGGAAGATCCGCTGGACAAGGTCGTGGCCATCGGATCGGACCTGAAGCAGAACGTGCCCGACTACTACCACGAGCTGGAAAAGGCCACGCCCAAAGTCAACGAGCTGCCCGAAATCGGCGGCTTCACCAAGGGCGACGTCACCGTGGAGGAGCTCATCAGCCTCGACCCGGACCTCATCGTGCTCTCCAAGGATCAGTACGAAGCCTCCCAGACCGCTGGGCTCACTGACAAGCTGGACCAGGCCGGCCTGACCTATGCCGTCACAGACTTCCGCGCCAAGCCCTTGGAGAACACCGTCCCCACCATGGAAATATTCGCCGATATCTTTGGCCACGAGGACCGCGCGGAGGAGTTCATCGCGGACTGGCAAAAGAACGTGGACCTGGTGACCGAGCGCGCCACGAAAGCGCAGGACAAGCCCTCCACCTTCGTGTGGCGCGCAGCGGGTGTCTCCGACTGTTGCGGCTCGTGGAATGACTCCAACATTTCTGAGCTGGTCAACGTCGCCGGCGGAAAGAACGTGGCAGACGGCATCATCGAGGGTGAGTCCGGCGCGCTGACCCCGGAGAAGGTCATCGACGCCAATCCCGACATGATCATCGCCACCGGCGGCGACTGGTCCGCCAAGGTAGATAGCGCAAAGGGGCACACCGGCTTCGCTGCCGCCGGCTATGGCATCAGCGATAAGGACGCCCACGACAGCGCCGCTTCGCTGGCCGGCGTCCAACCTGGTTTTGAGGACCTCTCCGCCGTCAAGGAGCACAACCTCCACGGCCTGTGGCACCAGTTCTACAACTCGCCCTTCAACTACCTGGCACTCCTCCAGATCGCCGCGTGGCTCCACCCAGAGGACTACGCAGACGTCGACGTTCAGCAAGAATGGGCCGAAGCCCAAGAGAAATACTCGCCCGTCCCCGGCGACGGAACCTTCTTCAGCACCAACTAGTCATGAGCATTCTCACCTCAACCGCGCGCTCGGCAAGCCCTGAACGGACCACGCGCGCAGAAACCGCGGTGCTTCCCGTGGAGGCCCTCGCACGCGAACACTCCCGAGTGACCCGCCGCCGCATCGCCATCGTCGCCGGGCTTATCGGTGTAGCGCTCGCCGCATTCGTTCTTAGCGTGATCGTTGGCGCCATCGACCTCACCCCGGGCCAGGTGCTGCGGGGGATGGTGGATCCGGGAGGCGTCGACAAGCAAACGCGTACAGTCCTGTGGAGCCTGCGCCTGCCTATGGCAGTCATGGCGCTGCTTATCGGCGCCAGCCTGTCGCTGGCTGGCGCGCAGATGCAGACCATCCTGGATAATCCGCTGGCAGAGCCCTTTACCCTCGGCATCTCCGCGGCGGCTGCCTTCGGCGGAGCCAGCGCCATCGTGTTGCGTTGGCAGCTTCTGGCCCAGCCGCAGTTCAACCTCGCGCTCATCGCGTGGCTGTCGGCGGCGCTGGCCACGGCCATTATCGTCGTCGCCGCCGTTATTCGCGGTGCGAAGTCCGAGACGATGGTGCTGCTCGGCATCGGCCTCGTCTTCTTCTTCCAAGCCATGCTGGCGCTCATTCAATATCGTTCCTCCAGCGAGGCTCTCCAACAGATCGTTTTCTGGTCCATGGGTTCCCTCACCCGCGCCAGCTGGCAGGCTAACGCCGTGCTGGCCGGCGTGCTTGCGGTGGCGTTGCCCATCCTGGGCGCGCTGTCGTGGCGGCTGACGGCGCTGCGGCTTGGCGACGCTCGCGCCACCGCCCTCGGTATCAACACCTCCCGCCTACGCGTGATTGTTCTCGTTGTGGTCTCGCTCGTCGCGGCCACCACCGTGGCTTTCGCCGGCATCATCGGTTTTATCGGCCTGGTGGGCCCGCACATCGCGCGCATGTTGGTGGGGGAGGACCAGCGTTACTTCGTGCCGGCCTCCATGGCCGCGGGCGCAGCGGTGATGTGCGCCGCCCACGCGCTAAGCCTCCTGATTAAGCCCGGACTGGCCATCCCCATCGGCATCGTCACCTCGCTTCTGGGCGTGCCATTCTTCATCGCCATCGTCATGACCCGGAGGAGGGCATTGTGGACGTAGATCTCACCATCTCCGATCTGACCGCCGGTTATGGTTCGCGCACGGTGGTAGACGGGCTGAGCCTTCCCACCCTGCGCGGCGGGCAGGTCGTGGGACTGCTGGGGCCGAACGCGTCAGGCAAGACCACCACCATTAAGTCGCTTGCCGGCGTGCACCGCGCGCGGGGCGGCACGGTGGACTTTCGCGTCGATGGCCAGAGCCCGCGCGGACAGCGGCGCCGCCAGCTTATCGGCTATGTGCCGCAGGGCCTGCCGCACACCGCGGCGCTGCGCGCGTTTGAAGCGGTGTTGATTGCGGCGCGGCGCGAAGCGTGCGAGGACCCAATCACCCGCACCGCCGAGGTCCTGCACTCCATGGGGCTCGACGACATTGCGCAGCGCTACCTCAACGAGCTCTCCGGCGGCCAACGCCAGCTCGTCGCCGTGGCGCAGATGCTGGTGGGGACCCCTGGGCTCATGCTTCTCGACGAACCCACCTCCGCCCTCGACCTCAACCGGCAGCTCTTCGTCTTGGGCCGCGTGCGGGCAAAAGCTCGGGAGGAAGGCAGCCTCGCGTTGGTGGCGATTCATGACATCAACCTGGCGGCCCGGATGTGCGACCAGCTCGTCGTGCTCCATGGCGGCAAGGCCCGCGCCCATGGTGCGCCGGGGGAGGTGCTCACGGAGGAGCTCTTGCGCGAGGTATACGGCGTAGAGACGGATGTGCTGGACCACCGCGGGCAACCCATCGTGGCGCTGCGGGAGGTTAGTTAGACTCGGGCCGTGTGAGCCGAAATTCGCCCGAGAACCTCCTGTTGTACCTCACCCCGGAGGATGAAAACACCATCCGGGAAGTCTATGCTGCCCTGGCTCAGCGTGGCTTTCCGGTGCAGCACCAGCGCCCGCACATTACGGTAACGTTTGCGCCGGCGCTCGAGACCGCAGTCGTCGACGAGGCCCGCACGCTGTTGCCGCCGCTACTGCCGGCGCTGTTTCATCGCGTCGGGACGGTGGTATTCGGGAGGAAAAGCAAGCAGACCGTGGCGTGGCTTCTGGAAACCACGGACGAGTTGGAGATCGCTGCGCGCCAGTTAAGCGCCGCGAACCCGGAAGGCCGCGGGCCGCGATGGACCCCGCACCTGACGATGGGGCTGCGCCTGCCTAGAGCGCTCGTGCCCGACTATATGCGCGCACTCGATGAAATCGCCGGGCCGGAGCATAAAGAGTTTAGGGCTGACTATGCCGCGTGGTGGCGGCCTAAGACACAGCGCCTCGACATCTTTGGCGGGTCTGTGGCCGTCGGTCGCGAGCGCGAATCCGGGGATTAAGAAACAGGAAACCCCCGCTCCGGCTAACCCGGGCGGGGGTGATATTGTGCGCCATCAGGGAATCGAACCCCGAACCCACTGATTAAGAGTCAGTTGCTCTGCCAATTGAGCTAATGGCGCTGGTGTTTACCTAGCTGGCTCTGATTTCCTCAGTGCCTGCCGTGCAACGAGATGTAACTTTAACACCCTCTTCCTGAAAAGGTAAAATCGCCAGGTGAATAAAGGTTTTTGAGCTCCTAAGGTTGCGGCTACTTGTCTCTTCTTTGAAAGTGTGGAGTGTGGGAGTGGGGAAGACCGGTAACGAAACGGTTAAGGGCGGTGGCGCTAACTAGTTAGAAGGCCGTGCGGGCGGTTAGGCTTAGTGCACTCTTGTCCTTGTCTGTCCTTTTATGAGCTAGGGGTTTGTGTGCACTCTCTATTCCCTTCTGCACGTCCCGCAGTGCTTCTCTCGAGTCTCATTGCGACTGCCTCCCTTCTGACTGCCTGCACCATTGGCGGGGCCGAGAATTCCAGCCCGGCCGATAGTCACTCTGAGGCAGACGCCCAAGCGAGTGCGGCGGCGGATGCTTCGGCCTCGGCAGCCGCTAAGGCGAAGCAACTAAAGTTTTCTGTCAAAGACGGCGCTAGTGATGTCGATCCTTCCGAACCGGTCGAGGTCACTTCTCCTGCGGGTCTGAAGTCGGTGACGATGACCAACGAGGCCGGCAAAGTGGTGGAGGACGAGCTGTCGAGTGATTCGACCACGTGGAAGAGTGCCGAGGTTCTGGGGTACAACCGCACCTACACCATCGATGCCACAGACAAGAATGGCACCCACAAGACCATCACCTTCACCACTCCGCAGGCCGCGGCGGTGTCTGAGGTGGCGTTGAGCCCGCTGCCGGACTCCGAAGTAGGAGTGGGCCAGGTTATCGGCGTGCGTTTCGGCAACTACGTCACCGACCGCAAGGCGGCCGAGAAGGCCATCACGGTCAAGACCGAGCCCGCCGTTGAGGGGGCGTTCTACTGGGTAAATAACCAGGAGGTGCGCTGGCGCCCGCAGAACTACTGGGAGACGGGCACGAAAGTGACTGTCGACGTCGACCTGTACGGTCGCAACCTCGGCGGCGGTGTTTACGGCGGCGAGGATGCCTCCACCAACTTCACTATCGGTGACCGCGTCATCACGCTGGTCGATAACAACACGAAGATGATGTCGGTGTTCAAGAATGGGGAGGTGCTGCGCCGCATTCCGGTGTCGATGGGCAGGGATGGTCAGTGGGACACCCCGAATGGCGCCTACATCATCGGTGACCAGTACCCGTCCCTCACTATGGACTCGACTACCTTTGGCCTGGCTCTCGACGCCGGCGGTTATAAGACCGACGTTCAGTGGGCGACCCAGATGTCTTACTCCGGAATCTATGTCCACGCGGCGCCCTGGGCTGTGGGTGCGATGGGCAGTTACAACCAGTCCCACGGCTGCATCAACGTGACTACTGAGGCTGCTCAGTGGTTCCAAAACACGGTCAAGCGCGGCGATATCGTGAGGGTTTCCAACACCGGCGGTGGCGTGTTGAGCCCGCTCGACGGCCTGGGGGATTGGAACATGGACTGGGAGACGTGGTCTGCGGGGAACGCTACCGCTAACCAGTAGCCCGGTTGATTGCCGGGGTAGCCTTGCGGAAAAACTGCCAAGGAAAGGGCCCCGGATGAACTGGTATAAGCGAGCTGCGATAGTGCTACTAGCGCCGTTGGCGTTGGTGGCGTGCTCCTCGGAAGGTGGTAGCACGCATGAGGAAAGCGAAAGCGCAAGCCCGTTTGTATCAAGCGTTAGCGCTGCCGCTCCAGCTGAGGAAGGTACGTGCGCGACTGAATTCGATATCCCGGCGCTGTTGGAGGCGATGCCGGAGGAATTCGCTGGCCTGGCGCACGACCCCACATATGACGCGGGTGAGCCTGATGGCTGGGGGCGCTTCTATCAGGCGGATGGGCTGCAGTTTATGGTCGGTTCCAGCTATCTAGATGAGAAAGAAACCGATCCTTGCCCGAAGGACAATGAGCAGGCCGCGCGAGACGTGCGCTCGTTCATCGCCGAGGACTATCAGCGTCAGGAGCGAGAGAACGGCGAAGAAGTCAAACCTTTTGAGGACCTCGACTTCACTGAGGGTGGACGCTACTTTGCCTGCGCGAAGCATCCGGAGGTGGACCTGCGGCAGTTCTTTTGCGTGACCACCGTGGGTAATGCGGAAGTGATTAACTACATGTTCCGGCATTCGATGGGTGATGCGAAGGACGTGGAAGATATGAAGAGCGCATCGAAGGAATTGGCCGCGATTATTGACAGCGTTGCCTAGGGTTACCGTCTAGGGTGCCCCCGAAAGTAAAGTCAGTTAATTCATTATTGGCATACTGTGGCCCCGCAACGGGCGGCGTTGTGTCATGCCTGCGCACTTTGTGAAGCACTGCGCAGGCGCAAATGTTAAGTGGTTTGCATCACGTCTTGGTTTTGGTGAATCTTGTGGAGAACTAGTTATTCACTGCAAAGATGGAGGCAGAAGTGGATCTCTACGAGTACCAAGCTCGAGACCTCTTTGAAGCTCATGGGGTTCCCACCCTGAAGGGCATTGTTGCGACCTCGGCCGTGCAGGCTGAGGAAGCAGCCACGAAGCTGGGCACGCCGGTGGTTGTGGTCAAGGCACAAATCAAAACCGGTGGTCGCGGCAAAGCTGGGGGAGTCAAGCTAGCGCACAGCCCCGCGGAAGCCGCGGAGAAGGCCAACGAGATCCTGGGCCTGAAAATCAAGGGCCACACCGTGCGCAAGGTGATGGTGGCAGAAGGCGCAGACATCGCTGAGGAATACTACTTCTCGATCCTCCTCGATCGCACCAAGCGCCGTTACCTGGCCATGCTCTCCAAGGAAGGTGGCGTGGAGATTGAAAAGCTGGCCGAGGAGCGCCCAGACGCTCTGATTAAGCGCAGCTTCTCCCCGCTCGACGGCATGACGGACACCCTCGCTAGGGACATGGCATATGAGGCGGGGTTTGATGAGGGGGACGTCGCCAAGCTCGTGCCCGTGTTCAAGAAGCTTTACACGGTCTATACCGAGGAAGACGCCACGCTGGTGGAAGTTAATCCGCTGGTCAAGACGTCAAGCGGCGAAATTATTGCGCTCGATGGCAAGGTCACGCTGGATGATAACGCGCAGTTCCGCCACCCCGAGCACCGCGACCTGCAAGACCACGGTGCGACCGACCCGCTGGAGCTCAAGGCACAGAAGATGGGGTTGAACTATGTCAAGCTCGATGGTTCGGTGGGTGTCATCGGCAACGGCGCTGGCTTGGTGATGTCAACGCTCGACGTCGTGGCCTACGCCGGCGAGGATCTTGCATCGCAGCCGAAGCCCGCGAACTTCCTCGATATCGGCGGTGGTGCCAATGCGGAAGTGATGGCTAACGGGCTTGAGGTGATTCTCAGCGACCCGCAAGTGAAATCTGTCTTCGTTAACGTCTTCGGTGGCATTACCGCGTGCGACGAGGTTGCCAAGGGCATCGTGCAGGCGTACAAGATTTTGGATTCTGAGGGGATCGAACCCAAGCCGCTCGTGGTGCGCCTCGACGGCAACAACGCCGAGCTGGGACGCTCGATTCTTAATGACGCACACCTGCCCAAACTGGAGCAGGTTGAAACCATGGATGCTGCTGCCCGCAGGGCTGCTGAGCTGGCGAACTAGGAGTAGATATGTCGATTTTTCTCAACAAAGACTCGCGGATCATTGTGCAGGGCATGACGGGTTCGGAAGGCATGAAGCACACGCGCCGCATGCTGGCGTCCGGGTCCAACATCGTAGGTGGCGTCAACCCGCGCAAGGCAGGCGAACGCGTGGACATTGATGGGCGCGAGATCCCTGTGTTTGGCAGCGTGCGCGAGGCTATGCAGGCGACAGGCGCTAACGTCACCGTCATCTTCGTGCCGGCAAAGTTCACCAAGGATGCGGCGGAGGAGGCGATCCGCGCTGGCATTGAGCTCGTCGTGATCATCACCGAGGGAATCCCCGTGAAGGACACTGCGGAGCTCTATGCGTTGGGGCGAGAGTCCAAGACGCGCATCATCGGCCCCAATTGCCCAGGGCTGTACACGCCGGGTGAATCCAATGCGGGCATTATCCCGGCGGAGACCGCTCCGAACCCGGGAAAGATTGGCTTGGTGTCGAAGTCGGGCACGTTGACGTACCAGATGATGTACGAGCTCTCTGACATCGGCTTTAGCACGTGCGTGGGAATCGGTGGTGACCCGATCATCGGTACGACGCATATTTCTGCGATCGAGGCATTCCAGAATGACCCGGACACCGAGGCAATCATCATGATCGGTGAGATTGGCGGCGATGCAGAAGAGCACGCTGCGGCTTATATCAAGGACCACGTGACGAAGCCGGTCATTGCCTACATCGCTGGATTTACCGCACCAGAAGGCAAGACGATGGGCCACGCCGGTGCCATCGTCTCGGGCGGTTCCGGTACGGCAGAAGGAAAGAAGGCAGCACTGGAGGCCGCCGGTGTAAAGGTAGGAAAGACCCCGTCCCAAGCGGCAGAGTTGGTGCGAGCAGCCTTGGCATAGCTGCGTGAGGCATGGGTGCTGTTCGCCCCATGCCCCTCACATAAGAACTAGCGGGGGAGACCGCGGCGTCGCGACACCGTCTTGTCGAAGGGAATCCAAAAGCGTAAGGCTGCGTCTTGGTTCTTCGAGATTCCGATGCGCGGCCCGCGGACCCACTCCGGCTCGCTCTCGCGCTCGCTGAGGAGGACGGGCGTGCCGTTGTCCGCGATGCTGAAACCAAGGGCCTTGCCCACATTGCCAGGGCCGCGGGCGAGATTATGAAACTCCGTGTCGCCCCTCCGCTGGTACGCGAGGTCTATACCGTCGATTACTTCGCCGGCCCGCAGCAGGCAGCCCTCGCCGGTCCCCTCGGGTGCACAAACGATATTGCCGTTCCGGTGGATGCCGTAGGACACATAGACGTAGAGGCGGCCGGGCGGACCGAACATGGCGGCGTTGCGTGGGGTACGTCCGTTAAAGGTGTGCGAGGCCTCATCGCCTGAGCCGAGGTAGGCCTCCACCTCTGTGATGCGAATGGAGACGCCGTTGTGCGTCAGCACCATTCCCAGCAGTTGGGGAGCGACGATGTCTGCGGAGGCGGTGAAATCGATCATTGCCGCAGTCTAACGTGCGAGCGAGATTTAGGCTTTGGCCTTGTCTTCTTCGGCTTCAATTTCGGCGTTGAATTCGCGCTTGGAGGCCTGCCACTGGTCCTCAGTCATGCCGATGCGCCAGTAGCCAGAGATAGAAACGTCTTCCTTGGGAATTTCAGATTCCACGAAAAGGAAGCGACGCAGCTCTTTGATCATCTCGGCGACACCGTGGATGAACCAGCTGGCTTTCTTCCCCGTAGGGATACCAGCTTCGCGCACCACGCGGGATAGCTCAGTACCGGGGGTAGCGCCATTGCGGACCACCCAGATGACCTCCACGCCCTCGCGGGTGGGGAGTTCAAACGTGCGGTCTTCGGCCGCGATCTCGATGTATGCAGTTGCAGTCGCGCCTTCGGGGAGACGCTTCAAGCCGGCACCGATGGCCGGTGCTGCGGATTCATCACCGGCGAACACAAAGTGCGCATACTCTTCGGTGGGTCCCCAGGCGCCACCTGGGCCGAGGAAACCGATTTTCTCTCCGACCTCAGCTACTCGTGCCCAGGGACCGGCCAAGCCGGAATCACCGTGGGTGACAAAGTCAACGTCGAAGTCCCCGGTTTCCGGGTTCAGGTTGATCAGGGTATAGGTGCGGAGAATCGGTTGTTTATCACGCGGCTGCTCTTCACGAATCTGCTGGACATCAAACGGCCAAGAGTAGTCAGCGCTTTGTGGTACGAACAACAGCTTGATGTAGTGATCCGTAAACTCCAGCTCTTTGCCCACAAAAGCCGGGGAGTTCATGCTCAACCGAACCAAATCCGGTGAGGCCTGGTGACGACCAGTCACGGTCGCTTCATGCGCCTTGCGGGGCTTGCGCTTCGGCGCCGCTTCTTTAGTTTGGGCAGCCATTGTTATCACTGTCCTTCGGGATACTTGAGTTGCTGTGAGGGCGGGAGCCTACACAATACTAGATTAGGTAAGGCTAACATATCCAAGGCTAGGGTGGTTCGGTGCAAAAAGTTAACCCCGCATCCTGCTCAAGCAGAATGCGGGGTCTATTCGGGGTGGCTGACGGGGCTCGAACCCGCGACACCCAGGATCACAACCTGGTGCTCTACCAGCTGAACTACAGCCACCATCGTTGCCCGAAAGCAACGAGATACAGGTTAACCCACGTCGTCGGTTTTACAAAAACGCCTGGTAATCGGCGGTTGTAGCAGCCTTTAATTCCTCGGCTTCCGTGGGGGAGGGGCCGTCGTCGGTGCGAAAAACGCTGCGGCGGTAAAAATCAAGCTCGCGGATGGACTCGATAATGTCTTGCAGTGCCCGGTGCGCCATTCCCTTTTCCGGTTGGTTGTAATAAGCCCGCGGGTGCCAGCGGCGGGCGAGCTCTTTAATAGTGGAAACATCAATCATTCGGTAGTGCAGCGCGGCATCCAGACGTGGCATGTAAGCGCGGATGAAGGCGCGGTCTGTGGCGATTGAATTGCCCGCCAGGGGAGCAGGGTGGCTCGGATCGCAGTGCTTTTCGACGAGCTTCAGCACTGCGTCCTCTGCTTCTTCGATGGTGAGCGTGGATTCCCGAATTTCCTTGTCCAGTCCCGAGTTTGCGTGCATTGTGGTGACGAAGTCGTCCATCTCCGCGAGCTGTTCCTCCGTGGCGTGCACGACGAGGTCGATGCCTTCGTCAAGGATGTTCAGCTCGGCGTCGGTTATCACGGCGGCAACTTCCACGATGACGTGGCGCTGTGGTTCCAGTCCGGTCATTTCCAGATCGATCCAGACAAGGCGATCATTCTTAGCGGGGATATCACTCATGGGTTCCACCATAGTTTCTCCTTGGGTGAGGTTCGGGAGGTGCCAGCGCGGGGGTAGATGGGGGTAGGCCAGATCTGTTGGTAAGGGAGGCGCTCCTTAAACGATGTGAACTGGTGATTTGGGGTGATTGCGGAGGTTGAGGTATGCCCTTTTCGCAACTTTTTCATGATTTCGCTCACGAAAGCCTTAGTTGATGGGACATTATTAGGACAGCCTTTAACGTGATGGCACTCACATATTGCGAAGGATGGTACCCCACCGATGTCAGCCTTTCTCGACACCCTCAATGCCCTTATCTGGTCACCAGCGCTGGTCTTTCTATGTCTCGGCGCGGGCATTTACTTCACGCTAGCGACTAAGTTTCTGCAGATACGCTGCATTCCGGACATGATTAAACAGCTCAAGGACGGCGAGAGCTCCGAGGCGGGTGTCTCTTCCTTCCAATCGCTCATGATTTCCTTGGCCGGCCGCGTCGGCGTAGGCAACATCGCCGGCGTTGCGACGGCTATCGCCTTCGGTGGCCCGGGCGCTGTGTTCTGGATGTGGGCGGTGGCGCTGCTGGGTTCCGCAACGTCCTTCGTGGAATGTACCTTGGCGCAGGTCTACAAGGAGAAGGATCAGGACACCGGCGAGTACCGCGGTGGCCCGGCTTACTACATCGAGAAGGCCTATAAGCACACCAAGGCCGGCCCGTTCATGGTGGTCTATGGCATCGTCTTCGCCGTCGCAATGATTCTTGCTACCAGCTACTTCCTGCCTGGTATCCAGGCAAACGGTGTGGCCGCCGCCGTTAAGAATGCTTGGGGCATCGAAGTTGGCTGGTCTGCGCTGGTTCTGGGCGGAATTCTGGCCATCATCATTATCGGTGGCGTCAAGCGTATCGCTAACTTCGCGTCCCTCGTGGTTCCGTTCATGGCGGCTGCGTACATTCTCTTCGCCATCATCATTCTGATCATGAACTTCAACCAGATCCCTGAGGTCTTCGGCATGATCTTCAAGTCCGCCTTCGGCGCCGAGCAGGCCTTCTCTGGCCTGTTGGGCTCGGCCATCATGTGGGGCGTGAAGCGCGGTATTTACTCCAACGAGGCAGGCCAGGGTACCGGCCCGCAGTCGGCCGCGGCGGCAGAGGTTTCCCACCCAGCGAAGCAGGGCTTCGTGCAGGCTTTCTCGGTGTACATTGACACCCTCTTCGTGTGCTCCGCTACCGCGTTCATCATCATCTCCACTGACATGTACAAGGTCTTCGAGGGCGAGTCGGAGGAAGGCCCTGTGCGCTACGCTGGCTCCCTCCCGGATGGCGTTGAGGTTGGACCGGGCTTTGTCCAGCACGGCCTCGACACTTTGCTGGCAGGTTTCGGCCCGAGCTTCGTCGCCATCGCCATTGCCTTCTTCGCCTTCACCACCGTCCTGGCGTACTACTACATGGCGGAGGTCAACCTGACCTACTTCAACCGCTGGATCAGCAACAAGACCACCCGCCGCGTGCTCGTCTGGATTCTGCGTATTCTCCTCGTAGTGTCCGTGGTCGTTGGCGCGACGACGACTCCGGGTTCTGCTTGGGCGCTGGGTGACATCGGTGTTGGTGCAACGGCATGGCTCAACATCATCGCCATTCTTTTCCTGCAGGTCCCGGCTCTCAAGTGCCTCAAGGACTACAGCGCACAGAAGGCTGCCGGCAAGGACCCGCAGTTTGACCCAGAGGCGCTGGGAATCAAGAACGCTGAATTCTGGGTAGAGCGCAAGCTCGCCCGCCAGGAGGCCGCGCAGAAAGCCATTGCGCAGGACTCGCCGCTCCAGGGTTAAGTAACGCAAAAGCCCGCTCTCCCAAAGAGAGCGGGCTTTGTCGTGTCCTAGGCCATCTTGGAATAGAAACTGCCGATGATCGGCGCAACAATCGGGGTCGGCACAATCTTGCCCAGTGCATTCATTACCTTGGAGAGCGGGCCGGGGACCACGCGCCGCTGGTTGCGGGCCATGGCCTCGAGGGTTTCTTCGGAGCAGGACTCGTAGGTGGTCCACAAGAAGTCCGGGACGACCTTATCCACGATGGACTGCTCCTCCTCGGGAATAACAGCATCGCGCACTGGGCCAGGAGCCAGCAGAGTGCAGGTCACGCCCGAGCCCTTGAGCTCATAGTGCAGGGCCTCAGTAAAGGCATTGACACCTGCCTTGGTGAAAACATAGGTGGCGTTGTTCGGAATGGAGACGTTGCCCGCAGCCGAGCCCACGTTACAAATAGCGCCGCTGCGCCGCGGCAGCATCTGCTCCAGTGCGGCACGGGTCAGACGGTGAACGGCCTTGCCGTTGAGATCGAACTGCCGGGTTTCATAATCCCAGTCCTGATCCATGAACTTGCCAAAGCTGGCGATGCCCGCCGAGTTAACGATGATGGAGATTTCCTTGCCCGCCATGAATTCGATAACGCGGTCAACGTCCGCCGCCTCGGAGAGATCCGCAGCCAGCGCAATGGCATCAACCTCGTGACGGGAGCGTAGGTCCGCAGCGATGGATTCGAGGACCTCTTCACGGCGAGCAACGAGAATGACGTTGTAGCCGCGAGCGGCCAGATCTTTGGCCATCGCAGCGCCAATGCCCTGGCTGGCACCAGTCAGCAGTGCATACGAGGAGCGGGTAGGGGCGGGCAGCCCAGGGGAGTGAGCCATGAAACGGCGTCCTTTCTCTCAGGGGTGGGAAGTCTCCACCCAGCGTAGAGCACTCAGGGTCTAAATCAGGGTAAACACTGATGTCTCCTCGGCCCCAACTCTGGATAATAGAAAGCGAAAGGAGACATCATGACCAACCAACGTTTAACTCGTTCCACTACTGACACGATGCTCGGCGGCGTCTGCGGCGGCATCGCACAGACCTACAACCTCGATCCGACCCTGGTGCGCATTCTCTTCGTTGTTGCGACTCTGCTGGGCTTCTCAGGAATCCTGCTCTATCTCATCCTCTGGGTTGTTATCCCGGTGGAGTAGCTACTGCAGCGGGCCGAAAGCCATAAACCTCTTCCACGTTTCCCACTCCTCCTGCAGACGCGGCAAGGCGCTGGGCGGGGTGGCGGAGGCGTCGACAAGCACGGCGTCCTGCATACGTACGCCGTTGTCGAAGAAGAGTGCTGTGTGCCCGGAGGCGCCGTAGCGGAGCACCGGAACCAGATTGAGACCGTCGAAGGACAGCGGGGCGTTGGGGCGCACATCCAGCCCCGCGATTGCCGCGAGCGTGGGCGCTAGGTCGAGAGGGGAGACGAGTTCTGCGCAGACCCCAGACTCCGCTACGCCGGGCCATAGGAGGGACATCGCGGACTTCTCGCCCTGTAGGGAACAGACCGCCACGACGCCCTCCAGGTCACCCAGCAGCTGGGGATGCGGCTGCTCGAGGAGGCGAAAGACCGGTGCGGACGCGGGGAGGGCGTCTTCTCGGACTTCGAAGCCGGCGGCCGCGAAAATCTCCGTGATGCGGGTGGTGGCGCCGCGCTGCGGGTATTGTCCTGTGAGCACCCCGCGGCGCGATTCCGCATAGCTTGGCGACGGCACCCAGGCGTTACTGAAACGCAGTCCGCGCAGCGCGGATTCCGGGGCGTAGTCAAAAGTGGCGAGAGTAATGTCCATAGGAGTGTGCCCAAAAGGTGCCTAAAGGCCACTTTTTGACGTTATGGCAAATCTCAAAAAGTGGCTCTGAACTGCGTGCCCCCAGCAGGATTCGAACCCGCGACACATGGGGTAGAAACCCACTGCTCTAATCCACTGAGCTATGGAGGCGTACCGAGCCATCATAACGCACCGGAGAGCGAAGTCAGACTATCGGGCTACTGCTGGCGTTGATTCGGTGCTGGTGCTGAGGAGGGTGGAGACCAACGTGCGCGCTGCCGGGCTCAATGCACGGTCCGTACGGTGGATGAGAAGCGCCTGCATAGTAGGCAGCGTTTCCGCAACGCGGCGGAAATGAACGCCGCTTTGGCCCAAGGCCTGCGCGGTGTGCGGCATGAGGCTGATGCCATAGTCGCCGGCAACGAGCGGCAAGCCTGTTTGCAGCGTGGAAATTTCCTGGACACCCATAGGTTTGCTGAGCGGGGCCGCGGCCCATACCTGGTCCAACACTTCGGGCAGGCTGCTGAGCTCCGGACAGCGCGGCGGCAGGAGCCACGTTTCGGCGGCAAGATCGGAGAGCTGGACGGGGTCGGGTAGGTCCGCCAGGCGTTGGGGGAGTGCGACGCGCAGGTCCATCTCGGCGGCGCAGTCAATGGTGAGCTGTGTGCCGTAGTCTTGGCGGAACCGCTGTGGGTTGGTGGTGAGGATGATACCGATCTCCACGGAGCCATCCAGGACCTGCTTGAGCGTGGCGGTAGGTTCTAAGTCCTTTAAGGAAACGCTTACCTCTGGCGCCCGTTGCCGCATGCGGCGCAGAACCGCCGGCATATACAGCCAATTGAACTCGGGCGCGGAGCACAGTGTGACTGACCCGGCACTGCCCGACGCAATCTCGGCTAGGCGCACGGCAGCGGTGTTGAGGAGGGAATCGATCGAGGTCGCGACACCATAGAGGTAATCCCCAGCCTCCGTTGTTTGGACTCCGCCGCGCCCGCGGGAGAGCAGCTTCACGTTGAGATCTTTTTCGAGTTTGCGCACGGTAAGGCTCAGGGAAGGTTGTGTGAGCTGCAGCGATTCCGCGGCCTGCGTAAACGAACCGTGGTCCACGACGGTTCGAAAGTGATGAAGCTGGCGTGAGTCCATAAGTGAAGACTACCCGAAAGCTGAGAGTTGTCTACCTTTTAGGTAAGAGAACATGTGTGGCGGTAGACTGCCCACCATGCACACTGAGAAGGAAAACACCAGCTCACAGTACTCGCCGGGGCTGGCGCACTCGGCGTCGGGAGCGCGGCCCTCCCGTTTGTTGAATCTTTCTTTCGTCGTCTTCGCCGGTCTTGTGGGCGGGATCATTTCCCTGTTCTTCCTTGCAGATTCGCTCGCTGCCCTCGGTATCCCCGACCCAGGGCGCGTCACGACCTTTGGTCTGCCCTTCTTCCGTGCCGTCGCCTGGATGCTGATGGCCCTGTCCATCGGCTCATTCATGTCCAGCGCATTCTTGATTTACCCGGCCGTGCCAGATAAGGACAACGAGCGTTTGATCAAGGCGCGCCTCACCGTCGACGGGCACATCGCTGCGCGGACCGGTGCCTGGGCCGCTGTGGGGGCCGCGGTGGTGTCCTTGCTCGAGGTTCCCCTTGTCATGTCGGATCTCACCGGTACCCCGTTGCGCCAGGTTCTTAACCCGGAGCTGATGGGCATGGCGGTGGGCCAGATTGCGGCGTCACAGGTCTGGCTCCTTACCGCGGGGATCGCAGCGCTCGTCGCCGTAGCGGGGTTTGTTGCGCGCACGTGGGCGGGACAGGTCGCTACGTTCTTCCTGTCCCTGTTGCTCACGGTGCCCCTCGGGATGGAGGGGCACTCGGCCTCCGGCGGCGACCATGACTACGGCACGAACTCACTGCTTTTGCACCTGTTCTTCATCATGCTGTGGGTCGGTGGGCTCATGGGCCTCATTGCGCATGGCCGCCGCCTAGGGCCTGACATGGGCGTGGCGGTTCGCCGCTATTCTACGGTTGCGCTGCTGTCCATCTTGGGGTTGGCGGCGACCGGTGTGGTCAACGCGCTCATCCGCGTTGAGTTAGGGGATTTATTCACCACTCGCTATGGCTTGCTGGTGTTGAGCAAAGCGGTGCTCACGGTGGTGCTCGCGGCCATAGGCTTTGTGCATCGCCGAGTCACCATTCCCCAGCTGAAACGCGCACCGCGCCTGTTTGTTCGAGTGTCTGTGGTGGAGGTTCTCATCATGGCGGCCACAGTCGGCGTGGCCATCTCGATGGGCCGTACACCGCCCCCGCCGCCGCGGGATCCGAACCTCAACGCCATGCAGATTCTGGTGGGCTACGAGCTTTTCGACGCCCCGACAGCCACCAACGTGTGGACCATGTTCCGCTTCGACCTCATGTTTGGCTCGCTCGGACTCGTGCTAGCCGGCTTCTACTTGTACGCGCTCTGGCGTCTGAAGCGGCGTGGGCTGACGTGGTCGGCGGGGCGTACGACCTGGTTCCTGGTGGGCTCGTTGGGCATGACCATCATCATGAGCAACGGTATTGGCCTGTACATGCCGGCGCTGTACTCCATGCACATGCTCGTGCACATGATTTTGTCCATGGCGATTCCGCTCTGCCTCGTGTTGGGTGCCCCAGTGACCTTGGTTATGGAGGCGTTTGAACCGGGTGAGCCGGGCAAGCCCACGCTTCACGACGCCGCTGTCGCCCTCACCAAATCCACCACGCTGCGCGTCCTGACGCATCCGGCGGTCAATGTCCTGCAGTTTCTGGCCATTCTCTACGTGCTCTACCTCTTTCCGAGCTTCTACGAGGTTGCCATTTCGGAACATGCCGGGCACGTCATCATGAACTGGGTCTTCCTGATTTCCGGCTACATCTACTACTGGGAGGTTATTGGCCCGGATCCGTTGCCGTGGCGCGCGCCCACTGGCGTTCGCCTACTGATCCTGTTTGTGTCGATGCCTCTGCACCTGTTCGCCGGTGTCTACCTCATGCAGATGCAGGTTATTCTGGGCTTGGATTTCTATGAATCCTTGAACCTGCCGTGGAACCCGGATTTTGTCACGGATCAGCGGACCGGCGGTGGCATTTCGTGGGGCTTTGGCCAGTTCCCGCTGGTGATCGTGTTTGGTTCACTATTCCTGGATTGGCTGCGAGAGGATCGCGCCACTGCTCGCCGCCACGATGCTAAGGCGGATGTTGACGGCGATGCCGACTTGGCAAGCTACAACGCCATGCTCAAGCAGATGAACGAAGGCGACGATTCCAGCTTCCGCCAGCACTAGGGGCGCCAGCACTAGAGAGCTGGCGCGTCCAGGGTGATGGAAAAGGGTCTTTGAACTGTGCGAATGGATATTTTGTTGATTCTTTCAACGAGTTATCCACAGGTTGGCGGTGACGCCATTGCGGGTGCGGTGATCGGTGGCGATGATGCGAGGTAAGGGAGGCGTATTGCTTCCTCGCACTCAAGAAGATCACCAACCACACATGGCAAAGGAATCACGCAATGTCTCAATACCCAATCTCACTCACTGGGCGTCTGACCCATGACCCGCACCTGACCAAGATTAGCGACACCATGTACAAAGCCCGCCTGCGCTTTGCCTCCTCCCGCAGCGTTCCGGAAAAGGATGAAGAAGGCAAGACGGTGTGGCGAGAGCTGGACCTCAACTATATCGACGGCGAGGTGTGGGGCCAGTGTGCCATCAACGTCAAGAAGTCCCTGTTTAAGGGCATGCCGGTCTTTGTTATGGGCTCCATCGTCACGGATCGATGGGAGGATCAGCACGGAGCGAAGCGCTCCAGGACCTATATCAAGATTGCGCACGTGGGGCTCGACCTCAACCGCTTCTGCATTACCTCCACCAAAATTGGCACCTCCTACGGTGAGGAGGGCAGTGAAGCCCTCTGGCTGGGGGAGAATCCACCGGTGCCGGACGTAGATTACACGGCGCCACCCAGCACCACGGAGAATGAAGCAATGCCGGCTGCCCTGCAGTCGGGAGATACTCCGCAGGACACCGCGGCGGACCGTCAGCAAGCGCAGTCCGCGGCCGAGTCACACGTCGAACCGGAACCTGAGGACGCGATGGTCTAAGGACAGAGGACCACCGCCGCCCATGTGATGTAGTCTTTGTACTGTTATTTACCAATCCTGACAGAAGCAAAGGGTGAAACATGGGCGAATTCATCTACACGATGAAAAACGTGCGTAAGGCCATCGGTGACAAGGTTATTTTGGATAACGTCACCATGGCTTTCTACCCGGGCGCCAAGATTGGCGTCGTGGGCCCCAACGGTGCAGGTAAGTCCTCGATCCTGAAGATCATGGCCGGCCTTGATCAGCCTTCCAACGGTGAGGCTTTCCTGGATCCGGGCAAGACGGTCGGCATCCTCCTCCAGGAGCCGCCGCTCAATGAGGAGAAGACGGTCCGCGAAAACGTCGAAGAAGGCCTCGGTGAAATCTTCCAGAAGAAGCAGCGCTTCGAGGAGATCGCGGAGGAGATGGCCACCAACTACTCCGACGAACTCATGGAGGAAATGGGCAAGCTGCAGGAGGAGCTCGACGCTGCCGATGCCTGGGAGGTCGATTCCAAGATCGAGCAGGCTATGGAAGCACTGCGCTGCCCGCCGTCCGATGCCCCGGTAACCAACCTCTCCGGTGGTGAGCGCCGCCGCGTCGCGCTGGCCAAGCTGTTGCTGAGTGAGCCCGACCTGCTGCTGCTCGACGAGCCCACGAACCACCTGGACGCCGAGTCTGTCCAGTGGCTGGAGAAGCACCTCGAGTCTTACCCGGGTGCGGTCCTGGCCGTGACCCACGACCGTTACTTCCTCGACCACGTCGCGGGCTGGATCTGTGAGGTTGACCGCGGCAAGCTCTATCCCTACGAGGGCAACTACTCCACCTACCTGGAGAAGAAGGCTGAGCGTCTGGAAATTGCCGGTGCCAAGGACAAGAAGCTGCAGAAGCGCCTCAAGGACGAGCTCGCATGGGTTCGCTCCGGTGCGAAGGCCCGCCAGGCCAAGAACAAGGCCCGTCTCCAGCGCTACGAGGAGATGGCTGCGGAAGCCGAGAAGTACAAGAAGCTGGACTTTGAGGAGATCCAGATTCCGACCCCGCCGCGCCTGGGCAACAAGGTGGTAGAGGTCAAGAACCTGACCAAGGGCTTCGATGATCGTGTGCTCATCAAGGACTTGTCCTTCACCCTGCCGCGCAACGGCATTGTCGGCGTGATCGGCCCGAACGGTGTTGGTAAGTCCACGCTGTTCAAGACCATCGTGGGTCTGGAGCAGCCGGATTCCGGCAGCGTGGACGTCGGCGAGACCGTCAAGCTGTCCTATGTTGACCAGGGCCGCGAGAACATCGACCCCGAGGCCACCGTGTGGGAGGTAGTCTCCGACGGGCTGGATTACATTCACGTCGGCCAGAACGAAATGCCGTCCCGCGCCTACCTCTCCGCTTTCGGTTTCAAGGGTGCCGATCAGCAGAAGCCTTCCAAGGTTCTCTCCGGCGGTGAGCGCAACCGCTTGAACCTGGCCCTGACCCTTAAAGAGGGCGGCAACCTGATCCTCCTCGATGAGCCGACGAACGACTTGGACGTGGAAACCCTGGGCTCGCTGGAAAACGCCCTGGAGAAGTTCCCCGGCTGTGCCGTGGTTATTTCTCACGACCGCTGGTTCCTCGACCGCACCTGTACTCACATCCTGGCCTGGGAGGGCAACGTGGCAGAAGGTCAGTGGTTCTGGTTCGAGGGCAACTTCGGTGACTACGAGAAGAACAAGGTTGAGCGCCTCGGTGAGGAAGCTGCCCGCCCGTCTCGCGTTACCCACCGCAAGCTCAGCCGTTAGGGCGAACTGGCCCTAACACTCAGAGGAAGAACTCCGAAAGGAACCTGGAATGTCCGCTCAAAAGGTTGTGTCGGAAAAGACCACGGACAATGTCCATGCGCTCACCGTAGGTGTGCGCTGGTCGGACTTCGACATGTACGGCCACATGATGAACTCCAATTTCATCGAGCTGGCGCAGGAGGCGCGCTTGGCTTTTGCCATGCACAACTTCTACGCCCGCGGTGTCAACATGGTGGCATTCGTCCGCCATATCGACGCGGACTATGTCCGCCCCATCAAGTGGGATGGACGCCACGGCACGGTGACGGTGGAAACCACGGTGGTGCGTCTTGGCACCACCTCCTTCACCACCCGCCAAAAGATTAAGGACGCCCAGGGCCAGGTGGCTTGCGTCATCGACTGCGTGCAGGTCGCCATCGACCCGGGTACACAGATGCCGCGCGAGGTTACTGAGGAGGAGCGCAACATCATCCTGGAACACGCCGTCGTCGAGCTGGATGAGCAGCGCGATCATGGAGAGTGAAACTCTCCGGGTGCGCAGCGGTGGGGGAGGGCTGCGTGCTCTCCTCGCCCGCGCGACGGGGCTCGATGCCTCAGCCTCGGTGCGTCTGCGCCAGCATGACGCCAACCAGGTCGAGGTCTTTGTCACGACGCCCTTCGATGTCGTTGTGGCACGGCGGTGCGGAGGCACCGTGGGCCGCGACGGGGCAGTGGTGTCCGCGCAAGCGCTTGCCGACGCCCTCCACACCGCCCCCGACCCTGTCCTTGCGGAGGACGGAGTGGAGCTTTCGCTGGGGCCGGCGCGCGATCCATCGTGGCCAGGCGCGTTGCCGCCGGCGCAGGGATTCCGCGAGATCGATTCCTTGCCGGTCGACGTCGTTCGCGAGCTCGCCGATAAGGGCCGCCAGCTGGCCCGCCAGTTTTCAGGGCCGATGGGCCCGCCAAAAAGCCTGTTGAATCAGACAGTGCTCACCGTGGAGAGCTCGGAGGCGCAGGTGGAGATTCCCATGCGGATGATCTTCGCCTGCACCAGCCTCGGCCTCATTCCGGGGTTTGCCGCATCACTCAAGATCCCCCGTCACTTGCGCGTGTCCGGCAAGGGGCGCTGGGTTCGCCTAGACGCGCCCTATGGCAGCGTCTACCACTCGACGCGCCTGTCACTGTTCTAGAGCAGTACGAATCCCGCCAGTGCGGCGCCGACGGCGACCGTCCACGGCGGGGCCTTGCAGAAGAGGGCTATGCCCGCGCCGACTGCAATGAGCGCCGAAGCCCACCCTGTCACCCCGTGGGTGATGATGGGATCCCAGAGCGCCGCGATGAGCAGGCCGACCACGGCCGCGTTGATGGCCGAGAACGCGCCGCGCAGCCAACCGAGATGATTCCAGCGCGCCCACAAATGCAAAGCCGCGAGCGTGAGTAAGGCGCCCGGCACGAAGATAAGAACGGTCCCCAGGAGCGCTCCGCCGATCCCGCCGTCGACCGCCCCAAGGTAAGACGCGAAGGTAAACAGCGGCCCCGGCACGCCCTGGGCTACCGAGTAGCCCGCGAGAAACTCCTGCTGGCTGAGCCAGCCCGCGCCGACGAATTGTTCCTCCAGCAGTGGCAGGACCACGTGCCCGCCGCCAAAGACCAGGGCGCCGGACTGGTAGAAGGCGTTGGCGCGGGTGATGAGGTAGGCGTCGCTAAGCTGTGCCCCCACCGCCAACCCGCCCAACAGGAGGAAGAACGCTGCTACACAGCCCCACGCCAGGCGGGCGGGCACCGCGCGCGGGCCACTATCGGCGGCGGGCGCCGAGGTCGTCGGCAGCCATGTTCTCAACACGGTTGCCCCAAGCACTCCAGCCACGGCGAGGACAGCCAGCTGCCACGCGGACCCGGCGACGAGCAGCACAGCGGCGCTGATGAGCGCAAGCGCCCACGCGGTGGGGGTAAGCAGGAGCTTCTTTGCCATCCCCACGATGGCGTGGATCACCACACCGGCGGCGGCAGCGAGGAGTCCCCCTAAGATGCCCTGGATCCACCCATTGTTGGGTGCAACGAGGAGGCCAAACAGGGTGAGGATGAGTGCGGAGGGGAAGGTGAACAGGAACCATGAGTAGATGAGGCCGAGTAGGCCCGCGCGCCCGTAGCCCAGCGCCATCCCGACCTTCGAGCTAGCCGGGCCGGGGAGAAACTGGGACATGGCCACGAGATCGGCATAGGCGGAATCGCTGAGCCACTTCCGGCGGCTGACAAACTCAGCGCGGAAATAACCCAGGTGGGCAGCCGGTCCGCCGAACGCAGTCCACCCGAGGGGGAGGAAGGAGCGCCGTATATCGCCTAGTGTGCTCATGCTCCGCATACTAATTCTTCAAGAATCACCCCGCTCGGTGAACAAGAGCGACGCACACAGGAGGTGATCTGCGTTACTCTGAAGGGGTCGAATTCAGTTTTCTTCAACAAAAGGAGATGGCTCTCACCATGCGTATTGCTGTACCCAAAGAAATCATGAACAACGAAAACCGCGTCGCCCTTACTCCTAGTGCCGCGGACATCTTGATCAAGGACGGTCACGAGGTCCTGGTGGAAACAGCGGCCGGGGAAGGCGCCTCATTTCCGGACTCCGACTATGAAGCCGTCGGCGCGACCATTGTCCCTTCCGCTGCGGAGGCTTGGGCGGCGGATATGGTGGTCAAGGTCAAGGAGCCTCTCGAATCCGAGTACGGCTACCTGCGCGAAGACCTCCTGCTGTTTACTTACCTGCACCTGGCTGCGGATCGCCCGCTGACGGAAGCGCTCATGAAGGCCGGTACGACGGCCGTGGCCTATGAAACCGTGACCGATTCCCGGGGCACGCTGCCGCTGCTGACACCGATGTCCCAGGTGGCTGGCCGCCTGGCGGTTACTGAGGGCGCGCACCACCTGCTGTCTACTGAGGGCGGGCGCGGATTGCTGGTAGCCGGTGTGCCGGGCACGCGCCCGGCCCGCGTTGTCGTCATCGGTGGTGGCCAGGTGGGAGCTTCGGCGGTGGCGATGGCGCAAGGATTGCGCGCGGAGGTAACCGTGCTGGACCTTGACCCGCACGTGCTGCAGCGCTTCGATGAGCAGTACCATGGCAACGTGCGCACGATTGTCTCGGACCCCGCGGCGCTGGAGTCCGAGCTGCTGGAGGCAGATCTGGTCATCGGCGCAGTCCTGGTTCCGGGCGCGGCGGCCCCGAAGCTGGTGCGCGAAGACGTGGTACAGCGGATGAAGAAGGGTGCAGTGCTTGTCGACGTCGCCATTGACCAAGGCGGTTGCTTCGAAAACTCCCGCAAGACGTCCCACGACGATCCCACCTTCAAGGTGCACGACACCATCTTCTATTGCGTGGCCAATATGCCCGGCGCGGTGGCGAACACCTCTGCCCGTGCGCTGGGTTCTGCCACTCTGCCCTACATTCGCGCAGTGGCTGCCGATGGCTTCGACGGTGCGGTGGAGCGCTTCTCGGGATTGGCCGATGGGCTTATGACCCGCGGGGGAGAACTGGTCTCCCAGCCGGTGAAGGAGGCCTTCGGGCTTTAGGGGGCGCGGTTGATGAGCATCGCTGCTACTCGCTCCATGTGGTCCCAGATCATGGCGCGGTAGGCGGGCGGGATGGTGTCTTCGTCGATCTGCGCCAGGGAGTTGCCCATGAGTTCGAGCCAGCGATCATGGGCAGCTATGTCGATGGGGTAGGGCGCGTGGCGCATGCGCAGACGCGGGTGGCCGCGCTGCTCGGAGAAGAGCTGCGGACCTCCCCAATACTGCACGAGGAACCAGGTCAAGCGTTGCTGTGCGCCTTCCCAGTCCTGCTGGGGGTACATCGGCCCGATGAGATCGTCTTCGCGCACCTGGGCGTAGAAGCCGCCGACGAGTTTCTCAAAGGTCTCCATTCCGCCGACGGCTTCGTACACGCTCGTTGGTTGCACGTCTAGTCTTCCTTTCGCGTCAGGCCGGGTTCTTCCAGATCAAAGATAGCCATCCCGCGCGGGTAGGGGGTGGTGATCCCCTCTTCGTGCATGGCTGTGAGGATCTTCGCCTGCATCGCGCGCTGCACATCCCATTGCTTGCCTGGCAGCGTCTTGACGGACACGCGGTAGGACATGTGGTCGACCTCCAAGCCGGACATGCCGTTGACCGTGGGCGTGGCCAGGATGTAGTCCTTGATTTCGGGATCGCGGGCGGCCTCCTCGGCTGCGGACGTGATGACGTCGACTGCTCGCGTGGGATCGTTGCTCAGCGCAATCGGGACCTGGACGCGGGCCACGGAGTAGCGGTCGGAATGGTTGGCCACCTGCAGGATTTCGCCGTTGCGTACGTACCACAGCGCGCCGTCGATATCGCGGACGGTGGTAATGCGCAGGGAGATGGACTCGACATCACCGAAGACCCCGTTGCCGAGGTCGATGGTGTCACCGATGCCGTACTGGTCCTCCATGAGCATGAAGATGCCGGAGAGGAAGTCCTTGACCAGCGCTTGCGCGCCGAAACCAAGGGCGACACCAACCACACCGGCAGAGGCCACGAGCGGGGCGACGTTGACGCCGAGCTTGTCCAGGATGGCGAGCACGGCCCAGACCCAGACGAAGATGGAGACCGCGGAGCGGCCTACGCCGGCGAGCGTTTGGATGCGGGAGGTGCGCCGTGCCTCTTGTGTTTGCGCGAGAACCTTGTCGGTCTCGCGGTGCACCTTCCGCGGGGAAAGCGGCGAGCTGAGCTTGCCCTTTTTGATGCTGTTATCCGCCAGCTTGCTGATAAGCCGGCGCAGCAGCCAGTTGCCGATGACGGCGACGATGAGGATGAGCGCGATGCCGATGGGTTTGTCGATGAGCCAGGATTGCATGTTCTCGGTCTGCCACCAACGGGTGACCGCGTCGACGGCCCCGTTGGTCTGCTCGGCGGAAGCGCTGAGGTATGCGGTAGGTCTGGTCACGTGTGTCCTTTCTACTGTCGCTCACGACTGACGTCTACCGATGGTAGGGAAGAGAACTGAATATAAAAAGCTCGTCTTTCTCCCAACTGAACAGCTTGGTCTAGACTTGTGCCTCATGACTGACAACCGCACCCTTGGCTTTTCCTCCCGTTCCATCCATGCCGGTTACCAGCCGGATCCTCACATGGGATCCATCAACGTACCGATCTACGCTTCCACCACGTTCCAGCAGGATGGCCTCGCGCAGCTGCGCGGCGGCTATGAGTATGGCCGTGTGGCCAACCCCACCGTTCACTCCCTCGAGAAGACCCTCGCGGCGCTAGAGAACGCTGAATACGCCCGCTGTTTCGCCACGGGCATGGCGGCAGTCGATACCCTCATCCGCATCCTCGTGCGCCCGGAGGACCACGTGATTCTGGGCAACGATGCCTACGGCGGCATGTACCGCTTGCTGCACCACGACTATGGCCAGTGGGGCATCGAGCTGTCCATCGTCAACACCGCCGATACCGCGGCGGTAGAGGCGGCGCTGCAGGAGAACACCAAGCTGATTTGGCTGGAGACCCCGACCAACCCGGCGACAACAATCACGGATATCGCTGCGGTCGCTAAGGCAGTCAAGGAG
This sequence comes from Corynebacterium sp. Marseille-Q2823, assembly GCF_903645345.1. Classification (NCBI taxonomy): domain Bacteria; kingdom Bacillati; phylum Actinomycetota; class Actinomycetes; order Mycobacteriales; family Corynebacteriaceae; genus Corynebacterium; species Corynebacterium sp. Marseille-Q2823. The sequence goes on from NZ_CAHJXS010000003.1 coordinate 207,126, forward strand.
GCTGGCGACGCCCAGATCGTCGTCGACAACACCTTCGCCACGCCCTACTTGCAAAATCCTTTGGAGCTGGGCGCGGATCACGTGCTGCATTCCACTACGAAGTACCTGGGCGGCCACTCGGATGTGCTGGGCGGCGCGGTCGTGACCAACTCCGCGGAGATGGACGAGCGCCTGCTGTACTTCCAAGGCAATGTCGGTGCGGTGTCCTCGCCTTTCGACGCCTACCTCACCGCCCGCGGTATCAAGACCTTGGAAGTCCGCATGGATCGCCACTGTTCCAATGCGCAGGCCGTGGCTGAGTTCTTGGAATCCCGTCCGGAGGTCAAGCAGGTGCTCTACCCGGGCCTGCCCTCGCACCCGGGCCATGAGCTGGCTAAGAAGCAGATGCGTGGCTTCGGCGGCATGATGTCCGTGCGCTTCCACAGCGAGGAGCATGCCCGCCAGATTTGCCTCAACACTAAGCTCATCTCGCTGGCGGAGTCCCTCGGCGGCGTGGAGTCCCTCATCGAGCACCCACAGAACATGACGCACATCTCCGCGGAGGGCTCCGAGCTCGTGCCGCCGGCAGACCTCGTGCGCATCTCTGTGGGCATCGAGTCCATCGATGACCTGCTCGCGGACTTGGAGCAGGCCCTCGACGCTCTGGATTAAACCGCCGCGTGATTAGAGGGAAGTGAGCAGGGAGCCGGCCGTGCGGTCGGTCTCCTGCAGCATGAGCGGATCCGTGCCGGGCATGGGGGAGATGGTGGTATCCGGCCACTGCGAATAGGTGGGGATGCCCACGATGTGCAGGCGCGGGTCCTCGGTGCCACCGGGGTTGACCGCGCGGCGGCTCCACGTCGTCTCCGGCGAGCCGGTGGCCTGGCCATGATCGACGAAGGCGCGCACGCGCCCATTGAGGGACACTGCGAGTGGATCGCCGGCGCGGCGGACATCGGGGGAGTGCATCCAGGCGTCGATAAGCCAGGTGGAGGAAGCCTCACCGTGCGCGGTGCGCAGCGTGAACTTCTCGCCGATCTCCAGCTGGGGGCGCTGGCCTAGGAAGGTGACGAGGCCGGCGTCGACAAGCGCGAGCAGCTGACGGGTGCGGAAGAGTGGCGGGCCGGAGCCCACCATCTGCCCGAAGGCCATGAACTCCTTGTAGGTGCTGGTGCGGGACTCCCACGTCATCCGGCCTTCCGAGCCGGCGATGGAGGAAGGCTTGCGCGCGGCCGAGATGACCCACAGCGCGGACTTCAGCGGGGAATCGGCGGCGGCGACGGCCTCCCGGATATCGTGGGCGAGGCCCTCGGCGATGTACTCGGTGAGCTCGGTGTTCTCAGTGCCGTCGAAGTCCGCCAGCGGGTGCGCCCAGTGCGCTAGGTCGAGCGGCTCAGTCGATGCGCCGTCGAGCGCGACGCGCAGCTGGTCCGCCATGCCCCGAAGATCCGGGGCGGTGAGCTCCGTGGAATCGATCGTGGTGAGGATATCCTCGAGCGGGCGCTGCAGAGCATCCGGTGCCACCCGCGCTTGGTTCTCGTAGTACTCGGCGTAGGCATCGCGCAGGATGTGCGGCAGCAGCTGCGTGCCGAAGTCCAGCTCCGCCTCCGGATCGAGCGCGGCGACCGCGGCGCGGAAGCGGGTCAGCGCGGCCTGCGGTGGCAGCGCGTGGTACTCCGACTTCGGGATATAGGGGTAGCCGCGGCCGGAGGAGACGATGAAGTGCGGTTCCTCGCCGTTCGGCTCGTAGCGCAGGCCGGAGCGGGTGGAGGGATCCTCTACAAATTCGCCGCCACGGTCGATGGTGAGCAGCGCCATGACATCGAAGAAGCCCATGCCCAGGCCGCGGACCAGGACCTTCTCGCCCGCAGGGACCTCAGATACCGGCTGCTCCACGGGGTTATCCGGGCGCACCCAGTGCAGGCCGGAATCCGCAGCCTCCGCCAGTGCGCGCTCGGATTCGTTCAACGCAGGCACCTGCCAGCCATAGGCCAGGACGGTGGCGTCGGCGGTGACGGTGGTGCCGTCGGAAAGCTCGATGGCGTCCTGCTCACCGTGCTCCTCCACGGACAGTGCGCGGGCGCGGTGCTGGACGACGTCTACGCTCTCCGGCAGCTGAGCCAGCGCCACCTCGAAGACCCACTCCAGGTAGGCGCCGTAGAGCGCGCGGGAGGGGTTGGATTCCGGGCGGGTCTGCGCGAGTTCTTCGGCAAAAGAGGCAGCAAGCCCCTCGCGCGGCGGGTGGGAATCGTAGAGCTCCAGCTTGGCGGGGGAGATGGAGGGGCGCTCGCCGCGCAGAAGCTGGATCCACTCATAGAGGATGGGGCCTTCAAGTACCGGCGCGGTGGTCGTGGAGCCGGGCTCGGTAAACAACGTGACCGCGCCGGCCAAGGTGTTCATGCACAGCGTGCGGGTCTGCTCGGTATCCCAAATGCGGCCAGCGCCCAGCGGGGCATCGTCGATGATGTGGAGCCGCAGGGGTGAATGAAGGGGGGTCGCGCGCAGGTGGGCTGCAAGGCGCTCGACCAGCGAGATACCACGCGGGCCGGCCCCGACGATGGCGATGGCGGGCATATAAATCAACCTCAAACTTTTAGACTGTGCTGTCTAGTGGAATAATACCGCTCAGTATGCGTTGTGTTAAATCCAGAGACGCACTGCACACCGACTATCTACTTTCTGAAAGCAATACCGTGAAAACCTTACGCGCACTCGCCGCCACCTTGGCAGCAGCCCTGGCCCTAGCGGGCTGCTCTGCTGCGGACCGGCCGGACGGTGAGGACAACGTCCTTACCTACCTCGAGCCGCAATTCTTCCGCACGCTCTATCCGCCAGCCGCGGGCTTTTATCCCAACGGCGGCGTGGTCAACCAGCTGACCGACCGCCTCCTCTACCAAGACCCCGAAACCCTCGAGCTCTCGCCGTGGATCGCCACGGAGATGCCCGAGGTCAACGAGGATGCCACGGAATACACGTTTAACATTCGCACCGACGTCACTTACTCCGATGGCTCCCCGCTCACCGCCGAGAACGTCGTGGCCAACTTCGATCTTTTCGGTCGTGGCGACAAGTCCCGCACGCTGACCAGCTCCGAGCAGATCGCCAACTATGACCACGGCGAGGTCGTGGACGAGGACACCGTGAAGTTCTACTTCACCCAGCCTTCTCCGGGTTTCCTCCAGGCCACCTCCGCCTACAACGCCGGGCTGCTCTCCGATTCCACCCTGGCTTTGGACAACGAGGGCTTCGGCCCCGGCAACGCGATCAACGTCATCGGCTCTGGGCCCTTCGTGGTGGAATCGGAAGAAATCGGCACTGACCTCAAGCTCAAGACCCGCGAGGACTACGACTGGGCCCCGCCAGCGGTCAAGCACCAGGGGCGCGCGGAGATCGACGGCGTCCACTACATCCTCGCCGCCGAGGAATCCGTGCGCACCGGCGCTATTCTCTCCGGTCAGGCCGATATCGCCCGCCAGATCTCCGCCCCGCAGGAGTCGCTGCTGAAAGAACAAGGCGTTGACATCGTCTCGCGCGGTACCAACTCCATGAACAACCAATTCGCCTTCCGTTTCGACCACCCGCTGCTGCAAGATAAGCGCGTGCGCGAGGCCATCATCCACGGCGTGGACCGCGAGGAAATCCTCCGTGTGCTCTTCTCCGGGTCTTACCCGCTGGCCACCTCCTCCGTGGCGGAGACCGGCCTGGCTTACAAGGACCAGTCCGCCGCCTACACCTTCGACCCCGAGGAATCCAAGCGCCTCCTCGACGAGGCCGGCTGGGAGCCCGGCCCCGACGGCATCCGCGTCAAGGACGGCCAGCGACTCGTCCTGCGCACCAACACCGCCTTGCCACAGCCGCGCTCCAAGGAAGTCATGACCATGGTCCAGGACCAGCTGCGCGCCCTGGGCATTGGCATCCAGGTCAACGCCGGCGACCAGGCCACCCAGAACGCCGATGCCAAGGACATCAACAAGGTGCAGATCTACCACTCGATGGTGGGCCGCGCCGACTACGACGTCATCACCTCGCTCTACGGGATCAACAACCGCGATGCCTTCCTCAACCAGGACGCGGAGGGCAATCCCATCGACGAGCACCTGCAGGAGCTTCTCGACGCCGTCCTCGACACCCCCGACAAAGAAGGCCGCATCAAGGCCACGGAAGAGGTCCAGGACTACCTCACCGAGCAGGCCTACGTGCTCCCGCTCTTCGAGGAACCTGTGGTCTACGCCGTGCGACCGGGCATCACTGGCTTTAGCCCGGAATCGGTAGCGCGCCCGTGGTTCTACGAGGTCAGCATCGACGCCGCGCCATCGGATGAGGAGGAAAAATAGATGACAACCCGCCAGATCTTCAGCCGCATTGGGCAGGCTCTCCTCGTGCTGCTCATTACTTACACCGTGGCCTTCCTGCTTCTGTCGGCGCTGCCGTCGGATGCCGTGCAGTCGCGATTCGGCGATCCCGCCCTGGGCCTATCCCAGGCGGAGATTGAGGCTATTCGGGAGGAGATGGGCGTCGACAAGCCGCTTGTAGTGCAGTACTTCACCTCCCTGGGCGGCTTCCTCACCGGGCACTTTGGTAACTCCACGCAGTCCGGCGCCCCGGTGGCTACGCTGCTTGCCGACGCCCTTCCCCACACCCTCATCCTGGCCATCAGCGCCATCGGCTTGGCACTCATCGTGGCCGTATTCGTCGCCTTCCTTGCCACGCTGCCCGGTCTCGGCGCCATCGGCTCCTTCTTCCGGGGTCTGCCTTCCTTCATGGTCTCGCTGCCCGGCTTCTGGATCGCGATCCTGCTCATCCAGTTCTTTTCCTTCCAGCTGGGCTGGGTGCGCGTTATCGAACCTGGGTCTGTCGAAGGCCTCATCCTGCCGACCTTGACGCTGTCCGTGCCCATGGCCGCACCGCTCATCCAGGTTCTGATTCGCTCCATTGATGAGACGCAGTCGCGGCCCTTCGTCCAGGCGGTGCGCTCTCGTGGTGCCTCGGAGTCCTGGATCTTCTGGCGCACCGTCCTGCGTAATTCGCTGCTGCCTACCTTGACCATGGCGGGCCTGCTCTTTGGTGAGCTCGTCGGCGGTGCCGTGGTGACCGAAACCGTCTTCGGCCGTACCGGCTTGGGCTACATGGTGGCCCAAGCGGTGGCTAACCGCGATACCCCGGTGCTGCTGGCGGTGGTTCTCATCGCCGCAACTTCCTACATCATCATCAACCTCGTCGTGGATCTGCTCTACCCGGTACTGGATCCCCGCCTGCGCGCCGGTTCCCCGAAACGCCGCGCTGCCGCCACTGAAGAAAGGACGGTGCGCTCATGAGTGTGACGTTCACCAAACCCCTGCGAACCTCGCGCCGCGCTCCCGCGGGGCAGGCCAACCCATGGCTCGCGCCGGGTTCCGTCATCGCCATTATCGTCCTCGCGGTGGCGTTCTTGGCCGCCCTGTTCCCGAGCCTGTTTACCTCGGCTGACCCGTACGCGGGCACCGACGTAGCCCTGTTGGCGCCGGGGGAGTCCGGCCACCTGATGGGCACGGACGCGGTGGGCCGCGACCTGTATGCGCGCATCGTCTACGGTGCCCGCCAGTCGCTGCTTGGCGCGCTGATCGCCGTGGCTGTTGGCCTCGTCGTCGGCACGCTGATCGGTCTTCTCGCCGGCTCCCTGCGAGGAGCGGTGGATAGCGTGCTCATGCGCGTCGTCGACGTGCTGCTGTCCATCCCCGGCATCCTGCTGTCGCTGTCGATCATCATCGTGCTGGGCTTCGGCTCCGTGCAAGCGGCTGTGGCCGTCGGCGCGACCTCGGTCGCGACCTTCGCGCGCCTAGCTCGCTCCCAGGTGATCACCGTGGCCAGCTCGGACTACATCGAGGCCGCATACGGCGCTGGCGCCACCCACGCCACCGTGCTCTTCCGCCACATCCTTCCCAATTCACTCACTCCGGTTATCGCCCTGGCTACCCTGCAGTTCGGCACCGCGATCCTGCAGCTGTCCATCCTCGGCTTCCTGGGCTACGGCGCCCCGCCACCCACTCCGGAATGGGGCCTCATTATCGCCGAGGGCCGCGACTTCATGGCCACCGCCTGGTGGCTCATCATCTTGCCCGGCATTGCGCTGGTCGCCGTGGTGATGTCCGCCAACCGCCTGTCCCAGAACTTCCCCGTGGAGGCCTAACATGACTGTTATAAAAAATGCAGCGCAGCCCCTGCTCAGCGTGCGGGATCTGAACGTGTCCTATTCGACCGCAGGTGGTGACGTTTCCGCCGTGCAAGGCGTCAACCTCGAGGTGCACCCGGGGCAGATGACCGCCATCGTGGGCGAATCGGGTTCCGGCAAGACCACCTCGGCTATGGCAGCCATCGGTTTGCTGCCCTCGAATGCCACGATCGATGCCGGAACCATCACCTTCGATGGACGCGATATCACCTCGCTGCGCCGGCGCCAGTGGCGTGAGTTGCGAGGGCGACGCATCGGGCTGATCCCGCAGGACCCGAACAACTCCCTCAACCCAGTCCAGACCATCGGCGCCTCGGTGGAGGAGGGGCTGCGCATCCACAAGGTTGGTACTGCGGCCGAGCGCAAGGCTAAGGCGTTGGAGTTGCTGGAGCGCGTCGGCATCGATGACCCTGCGCGCCGCTATCACCAGTACCCGCACGAGCTGTCCGGCGGCATGAAGCAGCGCGTGCTCATCGCCGCCGCCGTGGCGCTGGAGCCCGACCTCATCATCGCCGATGAGCCCACCTCCGCGCTGGATGTCACCGTGCAGAAGATCATCCTCGACCTCCTCGACGACATGCGCGCAGAGCTCGGCATGGGCATCCTCTTCATTACCCACGACCTCGCCGTGGCCGGTGACCGCGCCGACCGCGTCGTGGTCATGGAGTCCGGCCAGCTGCGCGAGGAGGGCCTGGCCGCCACGGTGCTGACGAACCCGCGCCACGACTACACCAAACGCCTGCTTGCCGACGCCCCCTCCCTCACCGTCGCCGACGCCCGCACAGCAACCACCGGCGCTGTTGCGAAGGCTGGCGCAACCGCTGAACGCGCTTCTTCTGTTCCCCACGTCGCGGCGACTGCTCGGGATGCCGGCGAACCACTGGTGCGCGTGGAAGGCCTGACCCAGCGCTTCGGCGACTTCACCGCGGTCGATGACATCTCCTTCACCGTGGCCAAGGGCTCGACCCACGCCATCGTGGGCGAGTCCGGCTCCGGCAAGACCACGACTGGGCGCAGCATCGCCATGTTCAACACCCCGACATCGGGCAGCATCACCGTGGGCGGGCGTGACATCGTGGGCCTGCGCGGCAAGGCCTTGCGTGAAGAGCGTAACAACATCCAGCTGGTCTACCAGAACCCCTACGGCTCCCTGGACCCCAAGCAGTCCATCGGCCAGACGGTAGCGGAGCCGCTGAGGAACTTGAAGGGGGCGCGTGCAAGTGCGGCCAAGGAAAAGGCTAAGGAGTTCTTGGACCTGGTGGCGCTGAACCCGGACTACTACGACCGCCGCCCGCGCGAGCTCTCCGGCGGCCAGCGCCAACGCGTGGCCATTGCGCGCGCCATGATCGTGGAACCGGAGCTGGTCATCCTCGACGAGGCAGTATCCGCCCTCGACGTCACCGTGCAGGCCCAGATCCTGCGGCTGCTGGCGCGGCTGCAGGAGGAGCTCGGCCTGACCTACATTTTCATCTCGCACGACCTCGCGGTGGTCAACCAGATTTCCGATACCGTCTCGGTGCTCTCCAAAGGCCAGCAGGTGGAGTGCGGGCCTACGGCAGAGGTATTTAGCAACCCGCAGTCACCGTTTACCCGGAAGCTCATCGAGGCCATCCCCGGCTCTCGCTACCGCGCCGGCGACCTCAACCTGGGTCTGTAGCCTGGGGCGAACACAAGAAAGGATTCATTCATGGCAGACATCATTAACCTGTTGGCGGGTGTTGAAGGAGATGTGGCTCAGCTGCGCGAGCGCCGGCCCGAAGCAAAGGAGAACGCACAGGCCTCCTTCGCCGCGCTCCTCGAGCCTTCAGCGCCCGGCACGTTCAGCTATGCGGAGCGCTACGCCATCGCCACCTTCGTTGCAGGCGTGTATCAGGCGGCTCCTGCCGTCGCCTTTTATTCTGACCTGCTGGCGGAGGAGTCGGAGGAGCTCGCCGCCGCGATAGCCCGCGCGGTGGAGCACGGCATCACCACCGGCCCGTACATCGAGGGCGGTTTCACGCTTTTCGAGGGCCCACCGCGCCTCGCCGCCGCCCTTGACTTCGCCCACCTGCTGGTCTTCCACCCCAAGGACGCCTCCCCGGCTGCGATTGGTCACCTGCAGGCGGCCGGGTGGTCCAACGATGACATCGTGACGCTGGCGCAGCTGGTCAGCTTCCTATCCTTCCAGCTGCGCGTGGTGTACGGCCTCTCCGTGCTTGCCGGTGCCGCGCAGCCCGCGCCCGTGACTGAGGCGCCGCGCCCCACCCAGACCCCGGAGTGGGTGCCGGGGGAGGGGACGTTGGTGCCGGACGTCGCCAAGCCGCAGGGCTTCGTGGCGCACTCGCTGGGCTGGAAGCCCTGGGTGCCGCCGCAGCCGAAGGAGGAGTTCACGGACGCGCAGCGTGATGCGCTGATTAAGCCCGAGCGCATCGACATGGAGTACTTCCGCCTGCTAGCCCGCGACCCAGCAGCGCTCAAGGCGCGCACGCTCACGGACCTGGACATCTTCTACAACACCGACGGCGGCCTCGGCCGCGCCGAGCGTGAGCTGGCCGCCACGGTAGTCTCGCGCCTCAACGGTTGCGAGTACTGCGCGTCGGTGCACCAGCAGCGCGCGAAGGAGGAGGGCGGTGACGCCGCGGCGATTGACCGCCTGCTCGAGGAAGGCGTAGATGCTGACCTGGGCTCGGCGCAGTGGTCTGCCATCCGCGATGCCGCTCTGGCCCTGACCGAGTCTCCCTTTGCGTTCGACGCCTCCCACGTTGAGCGCCTCGAGGCCGTGGGATTCGATACCCTAGCCATCATCGATGTCATCAATTCCTCCGCGTTCTTCAACTGGGCCAACCGCCTGATGCTGACGCTGGGGGAGCCGGATGTACCGAAGCGTTTCCGCTAACGAGAAGGAGGAACAACCATGGTGAAAACTGCCGTTGTAACTGGTGCGACGGGTGGAATGGGCGCGGAGATCATCAAGGATCTTGCCCGGGACCACCGCGTGTATGCCCTGGGCCGGCGCGCCGGGGAGCTGCCGGAGGCGGAGAACATCGTGCCGGTGGAAATCGACTTGCTGTCGCTTCTCGACGGCGCAGCGCTCCCCACCGAACTGGCTTCGCTTGAACGCGTCGACGTGCTCGTGCATGCGGCGGCGCGGGCGGATAAGCGCTCTGTGGAAAGCGCTAGGCCAGAGGATTGGCGCGCGCAGATGGACCTCAACGTGCACGTGCCAGCCGAGCTGACCCGCCAGCTTCTGCCCGCGCTGCGTGCGGCGGAAGGGCTTGTGGTGTTCATTAACTCCGGTGCCGGCATTCACTCCTATGGTGACAACGTCATTTACGCCGCCACGAAGCATGCTTTGTACGCGCTTGCCGACGGCTTGCGCCTCGGCGAGCTCGGCATCCGCGTGTCCACCGTCGCGCCGGGCCCGACGGATACCCCGATGCTGCAGGGCCTGCAGGACTACAACCCGGAGCATGTCATCGCCCCAGTCGAGGTGGCGAAGGCTATCCGCGCCACCGTTGATGCCGGCCCTACCACGCAGCTCACTGAGATCCGCGTGCGCCCACGCATTGAGCTAAACCAGCGCAAGTAGGTGGCGCGTTTTCTCTCAAGATGCGAAAAACCCAGCACACGGTACAGTTATGAGGCGTGTCCACCTCTCAACGCCGCCGCCCCGCCTATTTGGTGATCGCGGATTCGCTGCGGAGCAAGATTGAATCCGGCGAACTGAAGCCGGGTGATCGCTTCCCCACGGAGCGGGAATTGGTTCAGGAATACAAGGTGGCGCGCATGACAGTGCGCCACGCCCTGGACATCGTCCAGATCGAGGGACTTATCGACCGCAAGCGCGGGCGCACCGGCGGCACCTTCGTGCGTGCCACCCCGCCGACGTTGAGCCTGACGAGCGGGCGCAGCGCGCTTGACCAATTACGGGAGCATGGTCTTGAGGTTGAGGTGCGGGTGCTGTCGCTGACGCTTATTGAAACACCCGGGCACCTCGCCTCCACCTTTGGGATTGAAGAAGGCGATGCCGTGTGGGAATGCCGCACGGTGCAGATGACTGAAGGATCGCCCATCATGGCCTCCACGCTTCTTATCCCGCAGGCCTTGGCACCGCGCCTCACGGAAGAGGAAATGCAGAAGCCGCTGACTGAATTATTGACGGAGCTTGACCTGGCACCCGTATTTAAGCGGGATTCTCTCGTGGCCGCCACCGCGCGCACGGAGGAGCAGAAAGCCCTGGGCGTTGGACGCAACCAACCGGTCTTGCGCATTACGCGAACCGTCAAGGCAGAGGGCGGTGTCGTAGCTGCCCAGTTGGAAGAGACCCTGCGCCCCGATGCGGTCACGGTGGAAGTTGTCATCGGCGAGGACCCCACGCCGACCCTCGACTAATCACTATGAGTCTGCGACCCTGCGGGGGCAGCCGTCATTAGGTGTGTCCCTTTGGGGAGGCGTTAAAGCACGCCAACTCGTCAGCCATCTTTCGGTTGGCGGGTTTCGTTCTTTAAGGGCTTAACCCTCAGCGGGAAGCGCGTGAATCGTGCTCAAGGATCGCCGATATGCCCGCGTGCCTTGATGTGGTCTGCGGGTGGCAGTGTTGTCACTGGTGGTTAGCTGTTTCCTTTCTGCCGTTGCTGCGTGTGGTGGCTGTGGGTGTTAGCTGCTGTCGGGTGGTTCCTCTGGTGGTTGTCCTGCTTGTTCGGTGTTGAGTCTGGCGACTGCTTCCTGGTATTCGGGCATCGCGGTTATCGGTGTTCCCCAGGGTGGGATGAAACTAACCCCGGTATTCAGCCGGTACATGTAGCCGCGCCCGGTGGGTTTTAAAGGGTCATCATCGTTAATACCGTTGTGGTAGGCGCACAGGAAGGTCAGGTTCTTAATGTTGGTGTAGCCGCCTGCTTGCCAGGGGATGAGGTGATGGATTTGGCAGTAATCAGCTGGCTTATTACACCCAGGTCTTGAACACGTGTGGAATTCAGCGTGCAGGGTAAGGCGCTGTTTGAAGTTTGCCCCTCGTTCTAGCCGCCAGGTGTTAATGGGCCCTTCAATGGGGTGAACGATGGTGGCGTAGCCTATTTCGGCAAACTTGTGGGTTAAGAACTCGGCCCCTGTCATGCGCCCACCGTTGGTCAGGTTGAGCTCTATTTCGTCCCCGTCGCCGTTGATGATCTGGTCCAACTCGTTTAACGTGACGATGACTTGGGTACGCACCGCAGGCTTGGAACCGGTGCCCTCTTTGAAGAAGACGTCGTTGGCGGCTTGAAGCAGGTCGGTGGTGTTGGTGGATTCGAGGACACCGCGCATGTTGGCAATCGTGGTGGCATCGTCAGTAATGGAAAGGGTGTTGGGGCCTTGTGCGCGGTAGGTGATGCGCACCCCTGGTTTGGCTATGCGTTTGGAACGCAGTTCTTTCAGGCGTGTGGCGGCGACGGTGGGGATGCGGTGTGCGGGTGTGGCGGTAAGTCTGACTCTCAGGTTCCAGGCGTCGAGGGTTTTCTTTACTTTTGAAACGTAGGTTTCAATGAGTGTGAGGGTGCCTAGGCTGTGGCGTTGTTGAATGGCGGCAGCGCGTGCCTTTTTCTGTTTGCCGGTGTAGCGGGTGGGGCCGAAGTACACCTGGTGCAGACCGGCAAGTTCGGTGGCGTCGGCTGGGTCAGCGCCGAGCGCGCGGAGCTCATCGGGTGTGCCAGGTATGTGTTCCACCAGCGCAATCCCCGAGTTGCGGAGGCGGAGGTAGGTTTCAATATCCCCCATGGGCACGAAGATTAAACCAGCACCCGCAACCCCGCAACCGGAGGAACAAAATCCCTGGGTAAAAGGGTAATGGGGCTGGTACGAGAAAAGCCCCTCAACAGGAGGGGCTAGACGCGGTGTTAACCGCGGTCGACGGCGCGGTTGCGCAGGGCGCGGGCGAGGCGGTCACGCTGCTCGGTCACGGCGCGGCGCAGGCCACCGGCCAGGTCGCGGGAGAGGAACTCGTCGGCGCGGTCGAGGGTCTCCTGGCTGACATCCCAGCGCGGGAACAAGCCGGTCACCGTGGTCAAGGCAATCTCGTTGGACTGCGCGGACCAGATCTTTTCCGCCACGTCGAAGAACTCTGCACTCGGCAGGAGCTCGTCGGCGCCTACGAACGTCAGGCCCGCCAGCTTCGACTCCAAGTCGCGGTTGCCCAGCTCACCGGCGACAATCTCGTCCCACACCGCGCGCTTGTTGTCCTCGGTGTTTACGGCGGCCAACGCCTTAAGCGAGGCCTGGTAACCCGTCGCGGTGTTATCGCGGTTGAGTTCCTCAGCCACCGCCGTCATGGCGGCGCCGGCGGCTTCGGGGCCGGTGACGTCGGCAAGCGAGCCATCGGCGATGAGCGCAGTGAGTGCCTTCCAGCGCAGGCCCGCATCCGAGGAGGTCTTAAGGAGCTCTTGGAAGAAGGTGCGGGAGGCGTCGTGAAGCTTGATGCCGGCCAGCGCCTGGGTGAAGACGATGGAGCGCTCGGCGTTATCGGAGCGGGCGCCGTCAAGGAGAGCGTCGGCAAGCTGCGTGTCCTCCTGTGCCCACTCGGGGTCCGTATAGGTGGACTGGGCCATGGCAGCTTGGGAGAGGATTCGCTCCAGCACGGCGAGCTCCGTCTCCGCCGCCGCACCGCGGGCCACGAGCGCCACGAAATCGCGGGCGCGCATGGTACCTGCCCGGGTCATCTCCCAGGCGGTGGACCAGCACAAAGTGCGGGCCATGGGGTCTTCGAACTTGTCGACATTCTCCAATAGGAACTGCAAGGAACCGGCGTCCAGCTCGATGAGGCAGTAGGTCAGGTCATCGTCGTTAGGCAGCACAAAGTCGATGTCCGCCTGCTTGCGGCCAATGAGTTCCGGAATCTCGGTAAAGGCGCCATCGATATCCATCTCGATGCGCTCGGTGCGCACCACCTTCTCTCCTTGCAGGGCGTAGACGCCGACGGCGACGCGGTGGGTGCGCAGAGTATCGCCACGTTGGGTGAGATAGGCCTGTGTGATGGTGCCGGACTCGTCCGTCTCCAACGCCACACCCAGAGTGTTCACTCCCGTGGTCTTCAGCCACTGCTGTGCCCAGAAGGACAGGTCGCGCCCCGAGGCCTCCTCGAGGTGGCGCAGCAAATCCCCGAAAGTAGCGTTGGCCCACTGGTGCTCCTGGAAGTGGCGGCGCACGCCAGCGAAGAAATTCTCGCGGCCCACGTACGCCTGCAACTGCTTCAGCACCGACGCCCCCTTGGCGTAGGTGATGCCGTCGAAGTTCTGCTCCACAGTCTCAATATCGGAGGCATCCGTGGAAATCGGGTGCGTCGTGGGCAGCTGGTCCTGCTGGTAGGCCCAGGCTTTCTCCACGTTGGCAAAGGTCACCCACGCGGTGTCGTACTGGGTCTCCTCCGCCTGGGAAATCGCCGCCGACCAGGTGGCGAAGGACTCGTTGAGCCACAGGTCATCCCACCACTGCATGGTCACGAGGTCACCGAACCACATGTGCGCCAGCTCGTGCAGAATGGTGTCCGCGCGGCGCTCGTACTTGTAGTGCGAGGCTTGCGACGTAAAAACATACTCGTCGCGGATGGTCACGCAGCCGGCGTTCTCCATTGCGCCGGCGTTGAACTCCGGAACGAAAATCTGGTCGTACTTGCCAAAGGGGTAGGCAAAGCCGAAGTTGCGGTGGTAGAAATCAAAACCCTGCTTGGTCTCCGTGAACAGGCGCTCGGCGTCGAGCGAATCCAGCAGCGAGGGGCGGCAATAAATACCCAACGGCACCTCAACGGTTTTAGCAGGCGAGCCCTCCGGGTGCTCCGCCAGCGTGCCCGTCCACGTATCCGTCACGCCCACATACGGGCCCGCACACAGAGCAATCAGGTACGTCGACAGCGGGTAATCCACCGCCGCGCGCACGGTGTTGCCTGAACGCCTGATGGGGGAGTTGGTAATCACCGTCCAGTGCTCTGGGACCTCAAAAGCCAGCGAGTACGTAGCCTTCAGATCCGGCTGGTCAAAGCAGGCGAAGACGCGCTTGGCGTCGGCAGTCTCGAACTGGGTGTAGAGGTAAGCTTCACCGTCGACCGGGTCAACGAAGCGGTGCAGGCCCTCGCCGGTGCGCGAATAGCGGATTTTCGCCACGACCTTCAGCTCATACTCCGCCACCTGCAGACCCGACAGGGGGATGCCGTAGGTCGGGTCATAAGCACTGGTGGGCAGGGGAGCGCCGTTGAGGCGGACCTCGAGAAGCTCGTCACCGCGCAGATCAATAAATGTCGAGCCAGCTTCCTTCACGCGGAACGTCACCACCGTGGTGGAGGTGAAAAACTCCTCCCCGGTGAGGTCGAGGGCAACGTCATAGTGGCTTACCTCCAGCATGCCGGAGCGCTGTTGGGCTTCCTCGCGGGTGAGGTTAATCGAGGTCATGTAGGTTACTCCTCTTCGTCGGTGATTAAGTCTCTGCACCAGCGTAGTCACACGCCTAGGGTGGGGTGCCACAGACTACACAAGCAAAGGAGATTTACTGTGGCCCAACAAGTAACCTTCTGGTTCGACTGCTCCTGCCCCTTCGCATGGCTGACCTCGCGCTGGATTAAAGAGGTGGAGAAGGTCCGCGATATCGAGGTGACCTTCCAGCCGATGTCCCTCTCGGTGCTCAACAAGGGCCGCGACTTGGACCCGGAGTACATGAAGATGATGGAGGCCAACTGGGGCCCTGCCCGCGTAGCAGCCAAGATTGCCGTGGAGGCCCCGGACAAGGTCGACGCCTTCTACACCGCCATGGGCACCCGCATCCACACGGAGGGCCAGGGCGGCAAGAAGGGTTACGGCGCCTACGACGACATCATCAAGCAGGCGCTTGACGACGTCTCCCTCCCCTCCACCTTCGCCTCCGTGGCCAACACCGAAGAGATGGATGAGAAGCTCACCGAGTTCCACAACCGCGGCATCTCTGAGGTTGGCGATGAGGTCGGCACCCCGGTGGTGAAGTTCGGCGATACCGCTTTCTTCGGCCCGGTCATTACCCGCGTTCCCACCGGCGAGGAAGCCGGCGAGCTTTTCGACGCCTCCGTGCGCCTCGCCAAGTTCCCGTACTTCTTCGAACTCAAGCGCTCCCGCACCGAATCCCCGCAGGTTTAGTGCGTGGGATGGCCCACAGGCCGGTAGGATGTGGGCCATGCGCGTTTATTTAGGAGCAGACCACGCAGGGTTCGAGATGAAAAACATCATCGCCGAGCACCTGAAGAAGCAGGGCCACGACGTCATTGACTGCGGTGCCCACGAGTACGACGCCGAGGATGACTACCCGGCATTTTGCATTGAGGCCGCGCTGCGAACCGTCAACGATCCGGGCTCGCTCGGCATCGTACTGGGCGGTTCCGGCAACGGCGAGCAGATCGCCGCGAATAAGGTGAAGGGCGCGCGCTGCGCCCTGGCGTGGTCCCCGGAGACCGCACGCCTGGCCCGCGAGCACAACAACGCCCAGCTCATCGGTATCGGTGGCCGCATGCACTCCGAGGAGGAGGCACTCGCGATCGTGGATGCCTTCCTGGATCAGGAATGGTCCCGTGCTGAGCGCCACCAGCGCCGCATCGACATTCTTGCTGAGTACGAGCGCACCAACATTCCGCCGGAGCTTCCGGAGGCCTAGTTCATGTCCTTGGGGTGAGTGCCGCCGCGGCCCTCTTCCCCGAGGTCAAGATCAGTAATCGCAGCCATCTCGGATTCATCGAGTTCGAAGCCGAATACATCGAAGTTCTGCGCGATGCGCTCCGGGTTTTCGGACTTCGGGAACACGATGACGCCATTTTGCAGGTGCCAGCGGATGATCACCTGGGCGGGGGAGACGCCATACTTTTCGGCAGGCTCGGTGATTTCCGGCTGCTCGAAAAGGTCCGTCTTACCCTGGCCTAGTGGGCCCCAGGCTTCGATGTGCACCTGGTGGGCGCGGAAGGCATCGAGCTCACGCCAGCGCTGTAGGTAGGGGTGCAGCTCCACCTGGTTGACCACGGGGGTCTCATCAGTCTGGGTTTCTAGCTGGTCCAGGTGCTCGAGTTCGAAGTTGGAAACACCGATGGACTTGGCCTTGCCGGCCTTCTTTAGTTCAATGAGCTGCTTCCATGCCTCGACGTAGTGGCCGTTATCTGGGCAGGGCCAGTGGATGAGGTAGAGGTCCACGTAATCGAGACCTAGCTTCTCCAAAGACTCGTCGAGAGCTGCGGCCGCATCAGTCTGGCGGTCGTTCCACAGCTTCGTGGTGATGAACAGCTCCTCGCGGGGGATGCCGGACTTGGCAATCGCGCGGCCCACACCTTCCTCGTTGCCGTAGATGGCAGCGGTGTCGATGTGGCGGTAGCCCACCTTGAGGGCTTCGAGGACCAGTTCCTCGGTCTTGTCGGGTTCTACCTTGAAGACACCGTAGCCGAGCTGGGGGATGGTGTTGCCGTCGTTGAGTTCAATAATGGGTACAGTCATGCGGCCCACTCTACGTAGGGGCGGCGCATTCTGACAGAAAAGATGCATGGCCAGGCATGATGCGGCGGCAATCCGAGCGGTCATCCCCAGCGGGTGCGAAAACGACTAAAGCTGCACCGGCTACCTAAAAGAGGTACTCAGTGCAGCTTTTCTTGGAGGGAATGACGGGAATCGAACCCGCGTCTTCAGCTTGGAAGGCTGAGGTATTAGCCACTATACGACATTCCCACAACCGGCAATCTTCAACTTTCAAGGCCTTGACTTTGAAAGCCGTTGAATCGGCGTGCCGATTACTTTAGCGCACGTGGTCGCTGAAAGGAAAATGGGAACTTAAGCGGGGTAAAGCGCGTTACTTTGAGTAGGTGTACAAGCAAAACAACACATAGTTCAACACGCAATTCAACTCTGAGATGAAAGTGGTGCTTTCGTGAGCTCGTTATTGCTCCTTATCCTCGTCGTCGGTGGCGGCGCATGGTTCCTGTCCTCGCGCAACGGGAAGAAGCAGCAAGAGCTGCGTGAATCCCAGCGTTTTGAGGACGCGATGGCGGATGCGCGCCGCTGGACCGAGCGCCTTGGTGGCCAGGTCATGAACTTAAGCGGAACGGACACCGCCTCCCAGCAGGCCATGGCGGATGCGTCCGAGCGTTTTACCGCCGCTAACTCCGCGATTTCCCAGGCCACGACGGTCAAGCAAGCGCACCTAGCGCGCGAATCTGCGCTGGAGGGTCTTTACTATGTTGCGGCCGCCCGCGAGATTATGGGCATGGACCCGGGTCCTGAGCTGCCGCCGCTGGAAGGTCAGCGCCAGGCCGGCAAGGTGACGGAGACCCGTACGGTGGAGGCCAACGGGGAGACGCTGACGGCGTCGCCAAGCGCATCTGCAGAAACCCCCAACTACTACCCGGGTGGTGTCGTGGCTGGACGCCCGGTCCCGGCCGGCTGGTACTCCCGCCCGTGGTGGGCCGATGCGCTGACCACCGGCGTGTGGATGGTGGGCTACTCCATGATGTTCAATGCGATGTTCGCGGGTATGTCCGGCGTCGGCTACTCCGCGGCGGCGGCTGAAAGCGGCGACTGGGGCGGAGACATGGGCGGCGCCGACGGCATGGACGGCGGCGCCATGGATGGAGCCGGAGACATGGGTGCCGGTGAGGCTGGGGGAGGTGAGGAAGGCGGCTTCTTCGATGGCCTCTTTGGTGGCGACGGAGGCGATGGTGGAATGTTTGATTTCGACTTCGACTTCTAAAGCTAAAGTCGCCTCTGACATGCGGAAACAAAGTTTAATTGGGGCCGGTGTTGGGATAGTCAAGCGGCTATCGGTACACTAGCCCCAGTATGAAGCGCAGCTGCGTGCGGAACTTCCGGGCGCAGAGGCTTTCCATACGGGGCGTGGCGCAGCTTGGTAGCGCACCTGCTTTGGGAGCAGGGGGTCGCAGGTTCAAATCCTGTCGCCCCGACGTATGGGGGCCTGGACACTCATCCAGGCCCCTTAATTTCATCTTTGAACGATCACAATCAGGAGAGTTTCTCGTGAAGACCACCGTAGACAAGCTGAGCGATACCCGCGTCAAGCTCACCGTCAACGTTCCGTTCGCTGAGCTGGACAAGGAAATCGATCAGGCCTACGCGGCGATCGCGCAGCAGGTTTCCATCCCGGGCTTCCGTAAGGGCAAGGCTCCGCGCCAGCTTATCGACGCCCGCTTTGGTCGTGGCCCCATCCTCGAGCAGGTAGTCAATGACATGTTGCCGTCCCGCTACGAGCAGGCTGTTACCGAAAACGATCTCAAGGTCATTGGTCAGCCGGAGATCGACATTGCCAAGCTGGAGGACAACGATTTTGTCGAGTTCACCGCTGAGGTAGATATCCGCCCCGAGTTTGAGGTACCGGACTTCTCCAAGATCTCCGTTAAGGTGCCGGCGCTGGAGACCTCCGAAGAGGACGTCGACAAGGCGCTTGAGGATCTGGCTTCCCGCTTCGGTGAGCTCAAGGACACCAAGCGCAAGATGAAGACCGGTGACTACGCCATCATCGACATCACCACTGAGGTTGATGGCACCAAGCTCGATGAGGCTTCCCACGAGGGTATGACCTACCGCATCGGTGACGACAACCTGATTAAGGGTCTCGATACCGCACTGCGCGGCATGAAGACCGATGAGGACAACGAGTTCACCACCACCATCCAGTCCGGTGAGCACGAGGGCGACGAGGCCACCGTGAAGGTCCACGTCCAGCAGACCAAGGAGCGCAAGCTGCCGGATCTCGACGACGAGTTCGCACAGATGGCCTCCGAGTTTGACACCATCGACGAGCTGCGTGAGGACACTAAGACCCGCGTCGAAGAGTCCAAGAAGTCCGAGCAGGCTGCCGCCATCCGCGATGAGGTCCTGAAGGCCGCTCTGGCAGAGGTTTCCTTCGAGCTGCCGTCCTCCATCGTTGATGAGCAGGTTCACGCTCAGCTGCACCAGGTCATGGGTCAGCTGGCTCACGACGAGAAGGCTCTGGCCCAGCTGCTTGAGGCACAAGGCACGACCCGCGAGGAGTTCGACGCTGATGCTCGCAAGTCTGCTGAGGAGTCCGTCCGCACCCAGCTCTTCCTCGACGCCCTGGCTGAGATTGAGGAGCCGGAGGTGTCCCAGCAGGAGCTGACTGACCACATCCTGTTCACCGCGCAGTCTTACGGCATGGACCCGAACCAGTTCATCCAGCAGCTGCAGTCCAGCAACCAGCTGGGCAACCTCTTCTCCGACGTGCGCCGCGGCAAGGCCCTGGCTATGGCTATCTGCCGTGCCGAGGTCAGCGATGAAGAGGGCAACAAGGTTGACGTTGACCAGTACTTCGGTGAGATCGAAGAAGAGGACGCTGCTGAAGCTTCCGAGGAGAAGTAGTCTCCCGCTTGTAACGCGCTGCTGCCACATGTGTGGTGGCGAGCGCGCATGAAACCCCGGATTCAGGTAACTCAAGGATGAGCCTGAATCCGGGGTTTGTGTCATTGTGAACGCCCTCTAGGAGTCTTTGAGTACTTCGTAGAGGGCGTGATGGGTGTTGGCTAGGGATACCGCTAGCCGTTCGTGGCTCTAAAGGCGTCGTCGGTCAACTGCAGGAAGCGCATAACGTAATCCTTGACAAAGTCTGCGGTGCGTTGATTGAGATGTCCGGACTCTTCGAAAAGGGTGGGGGATTGGCCCAGAAATACTTCGGGCTGACCAGGGAGCGGCATATCAAAGTAGGACAGGGCGAGGCGAAGGTTCTTCTGTGAACTGTAGCCGCCCATGCGGCCTACAGAGTGGCTAATGATACCTGCGGGAAGGTTCTTCCACGCCACATCTGAGTTGGGTTTAGAGCCGATGTCCACTGCGTTTTTGAGGCAGGCAGGGATAGTGCGGTTGTTCTCTGGCGTAATGAAGAGGATCCCGCTCGAGTTCTTGATGGTCTCGCGAAAGCTGGTGTACTCAGCCGGAGTGGGCTTGTCCGTGACGGCGGGGTCATCGTAGTCGAAGTCATAGAGCGGCAAGTCACGGATTTCCACAATGTTTGCCTCGTAGTCTTCAGGGATCATCGTGAGCACCTCGTGTGCAATCTTGCGTGCAAATGACTCTCGGCGCAGGCTGCCGACGATAACGCTGATACGTGGGGTGGTCATGGTAAACCTTCTTTCTTAGTTGGGTGTAGGGAGACGTGGTCAAGGGAGAAAAGGCTTGCAGCCAAAGGCCGGTGGTGGGCCGGCAGCGTGGGCGGCAGTGAGGAAGCCATCTACTTTGTCTCCTTCTTCATGGCGGAAGTACAGTTCGATGAGCCCTAGAAGCCCCCCGAGGACGGCCTCTCGTGCGGCGGATGTATTCAACAGCCGCATGGCTGCGGGTTGGTTTCCTTCGCGGATGGCTTCAAACAGCGCGATGGTCTCAAGCCAGCTTCCTTGGTCCGGTCGCGGAAAAGGTTTAGAAATCCCAGTCATCATCACTCGTTTCTTCAGCAGTACCAATGACATAGGAGGAACCAGATCCAGAGAAGAAGTCATGGTTCTCATCTGCTCCGGGGGCTAGGGCGGCGAGGATTTCTGGGTTCACTTCCGTTTCTTCGGGCGGGAAATAATCCGGGTAGCCCAAATTCATGAGCGCCTTATTGGCGTTATAGCGAACGAACACGGCTACATCATCCATGAGTCCCAAAGGCTCATATAGCTCGCCGGAATAGTCCAGCTCTAGTGCATAAAGCTCTTCGAGCAAAGAAATGGTGAAATCATGCATCTCCTTCTGCCGTAGCGGGGTCGTGGATTCCAGACCGCGCTGATATTTGTAACCCGAGTAGTAGCCGTGCACTGCCTTGTCACGCAGAATGAGGCGAATCATGTCTGCCGTATTTGTCAGGGTGGCGTGGACAGAAAAGTGCAAGGGAAGATAGAAACCCGCGTAGAGAAGCAGCGAGGAAAGCAGCGTCGATGACACCTTGCGTTTGAGTGGATCCGGCCCAAAATAGTGCGCGAGCACTTTCTTGGCGCGTGCCTGGAGAAGGTCGTTATTCACCGCCCAGCGGTATGCTTCATCAATTTCCTTTGTACTGCTCAGGGTAGAAAACACTGAAGAGTAAGAACGGGCATGGACTGACTGCATGAAGGCGATGTTGGTATACACGGCCTCCTCGTGTTCGGTGCGGGCATCTTGAATCTGACAGATTTCTCCCACAGTGGCCTGGACAGTATCCAGGGTGGTGAGTCCCGTGAACACCCGCATGGTGAGGTTGCGTTCCTCGGGTGTCATCTTCTGCCACGCCGGGAGATCATTAGAAAGCGGGACCTTCTCTGGCAACCAAAAATTGGCGGTGAGACGGTTCCACACTTCAAGATCCTTGTCATCGCTCACCCGGTTCCAATTGATGGCGCGGATGCGGGCTGAAGGATCATGCCGGTAGCTCGGCGGGGTAACTGAAATGCTGGTTAGTTCAGCACTGTTCGATGTTGAAGACATAGCTTCCTTCTTTCTGAGTGAATGGTTGTAGACAAGGGGAGGACCGTGCTCCTACAAAGCACAGGAGACGCAGCCTTCGACCTCGGTTCCTTGGAGCGCGGATTGGCGTAAACGGATGTAGTAGAGGGTCTTGATTCCGGCTTTCCAGGCATAGATTTGTGCCTTGTTGATGTCCCGCGTGGTGGTATCAGCGGTAAAGAACAAGGTCAGGGAAAGCCCTTGGTCCACGTGTTGGGTGGCCATGGCGTAGGTGTCGATGATTTTTTTGTATCCCACGGCGTAGGAGTCATCGAAATACTCCAGGTTGTCGTTGGTCATTTCCGGCGCGGGGTAGTACACGCGCCCCAAGCGGCCTTCCTTGCGTATTTCAATTTTGGAGGCAATCGGGTGGATGGACGCGGTGGAGTCATTGATGTAGGAAATTGATCCAGTGGGTGGAACTGCCTGCAAGTAGGCGTTGTAGATGCCGTCTTGCATCACTTGATTCTTGAGCCGTAGCCAATCCTCGCGTTGAGGAATCTGCACGCCTGCTTCGTGGAAGAGCTGTTTTACGGTTTCGGTGGCTGGCGCCCAGTCTTGGTCGATGTATTTGTCAAAGTAGGCGCCAGTGGCATAGGTGGATTCTTCGAAGCCCGTGAATCGTTGACCTTTTTCAACCGCGAGTGCATGGGATGCGCGGAGCGCATGGTAGGTCACCGTGAGGAAATAGATATTTGTAAAGTCCAGTGCCTCGGCGCAGCCATAAGGAATACGCTGTGAAGCAAGGAATCCGTGGAGATTCATTTGGCCCAGACCAATGGCATGCATGGAAGCATTTCCGTGAGCGATGGAAGGAACAGCTTCGATGTTCGTCAGGTCTGAAACCTTCGTGAGGGCACGCACTGCGGTTTCGACGGTCTCCCCGAAGTCCGGCGATTCAAAAGCCTTCGCTATGTTGAGGGAACCTAGATTGCAGGAAATATCCTGGCCGACGGTGGTGTAGTCACCCGAAGCTCCGTAGGTCGATGGCGTGTTGACCTGGAGGATTTCACTACACAGGTTGGACATATTGATATGTCCTTTGAGGGGATTAGCGCGGTTGACCGTATCCTCAAAGAGGATGTAGGGGTATCCGGATTCAAACTGAAGCTCAGCCAGCGTGGTGAAAAACTCGCGGGCCTTAATGGTCGTGTGAGAAATTCGCGGGTTGGCAACCAACTCGTCGTAGTACTCGGTGATGGACATGTCAGACATGGCTACGCCGTACTCGCGAGCGATGTCATACGGGCTAAAAAGATGCATATCCTTGTTCTCTTTGGCCAGCCTGAAGGTTATATCTGGAATAACAACCCCCAGCGAAAGAGTCTTGATGCGGACTTTCTCATCGGCATTTTCCCGCTTGGTATCCAGGAAGCGAAGAATATCTGGATGGTGCGCATGCAGGTAGACGGCTCCAGCGCCCTGCCGGGCGCCCAATTGGTTGGCATAGCTGAAGCTATCTTCGAGAATCTTCATGACTGGGACTACGCCGGAAGCCTGGTTCTCAATCTTTTTGATCGGGGCTCCGGATTCGCGCAGATTGCTCAGCAACAAGGCCACTCCACCACCGCGCTTTGATAGTTGCAGTGCAGAGTTCACGCTGCGGCCAATGCTCTCCAAATTGTCTTCGATTCGCAGGAGGAAGCAGGAGACCATTTCGCCGCGCTGGGCTTTTCCTGCGTTGAGAAAAGTAGGGGTGGCGGGCTGGAAGCGTCCGGTCATGATGTCATCCACCAGCTTTTCTGCGAGCTCTTCGTCGCCCTGCGCAAGGTATAAAGCTGTGGTGGCGACACGTTCTTCGTAGCCTTCTAGGAATCGGGAGCCATCAAAGGTTTTCAGTGCATATGAAGTAAAGAACTTAAATGCGCCGAGGAAGGTGCGGAACTGGTGTTTAGCTTGGTGTGCTCTGTCGTACATGGCGCACAGAAAGGCGTCATCATAAAGCTCAAGGAAATCCCGCTCGTAGTACTCGTTATCAACCAACCATTCCAAGCGTTGCTTGGTGGAATCGAACTGTTGCATGCGGGGAGCGACATGGTGTGTGACATAGTCTTGTGCTGCCTGAATGTCCTTGTCAAACTGGATTTTTCCAGAAGCGTCGAACAAGTTCAGCTGCGCGTTGAGTGCGTGGTAGCTTTTGCGCTTGCCGACACCGCCGGCATTGTCTGCTGAAACGGTGCGGGGCGTAGTGCCATGAGGTTGTGTGGGGGTGGCATCGAGAGGCCACATTGTGTTGTCCAATCTGTGTGATGCGGATGTGTTCTTCATCTTGTGGGGGATTAATGGGGTGTCATCGTTAGCTGCTTTTGCTGCTCCCAAAACTTTTGAAGGCCCTGCTTTACGGCGGCAATGTCCTTCTGAGTGCCGAGAAGCTCGAAGTGATACAGCTCCGGTACGTGGCACTTGGCGGAAATGATGCGTCCGGCGACGCAGTAAGCACTTCCGAAGTTGGTATTCCCTGAGGTAATAACGCCCCGGATAAAGGAGCGGTTGATTGGGTCATTGAGGAAGTCGATGACCTGTTTGGGGACTGCGCGTTTGAGCGAGCCTCCGCCGTAGGTGGGAACGATGAGTACGTACGGGTGTGAAACCTGGATCATCCCGGTTTTCTTGGGGCGCAGCGGAATGCGCACCGCGGGTCTATCTAAGCGTTCGACGAATCTTTTTGTGTTTTCTGAAACGCTAGAAAAATACACCAAATCTGGTGAGTCTGACATAGCAATCCTGCTCATCCTGGCCTTAGCCATAAGTGGGATAGGTGATATTCGAAAAGACTAACTACGCGATGGCGTAGTTGCAACTACGGTAAGACGTAGTTTTTAAAACGGCAGGTGAGAGCTGGATTAATGCAAGTGGGGGGAGACCTAAAGGCTGTGGTGTGCTACAAACACTGCGTCGGTAGCTGGGCGTCCAAGTACTACCCACTGAGAGCTGCCGGCCACCTGTATTTCGAGAGAGTCTGAAAAGGGTGCTCCCTCGCGCGTGCTAAGAACAGCCCCAGTGACAATGCCGCACTCTTCAAGGAACTTCAGCAGTTGTGGGTCAGAATCAGAAATGCGTTCCACAGTCACCTGCGATTGTCCACCGCTGTCGGTGAGACGGTGCGCACTGGGGATTGTGATCTGTCCATCAACCGTAGGGATAGGATCGCCGTGCGGATCCCTAGTGGGGTAATCAAGGAACTTATCTACACGTTCTATGAGCATGTCAGACACCGCGTGTTCGAGATTTTCGGCTTCATTATGGACTTCGTCCCACGTGTAGTCCAATGCTTGAACCAAAAAAGACTCAAGCAATCGGTGGCGGCGCACCATGACCAATGCGTACTGCCTGCCAAGTTCGGTTAACTCCACAGAGCCATAGGGCGTGTGTGACACGAGCCCTTGCTTCGACATTTTGCGCACTGCATCGGAAACCGAGGAGAGCTTGAGTCCCAACTGTTTCGCTATAAGTGTGGCGGTAACGGGCTCGGATGACCATTCCTTTAGCCCCCAGATCGCTTTCAAATAGTTCTGGGTACTGGTGGACAGCTCAGAAACAGACATGAGTAAATGTTAACCCAGCTTCCGTATGCGCCTTTGGCGCTGTGCCCCAACGCTCATAGCGAACAGAGGCCAAGTTTGAGAGGAATGCCGGTAAGGTGGGGCCAGTTAAAGCATTCTTCACTTGAAGGAGAACCATTAATGTCTGAGAAGATTTCAATGAACTCGTCGTCTACGGGTATGAATCTGAGCGATAGCGTGTATGAGCGCCTGCTGCGCGAGCGCATTATCTTCCTGGGAACCCAGGTGGATGATGAGATTGCCAACAAACTGTGCGCCCAGATCCTCCTGCTGTCCGCAGAGGACCCAACGCGCGATATTTCGCTTTATATCAATTCGCCGGGTGGCTCCGTCACCGCGGGCATGGCCATCTACGACACGATGAAGTACTCTCCGTGCGACGTGGCTACCTATGGCATGGGCCTGGCTGCTTCGATGGGCCAGTTCCTCCTGTCTGGTGGCACCAAGGGCAAGCGCTACGCGCTGCCGCACGCCCGCATCATGATGCACCAGCCTTCCGCTGGTGTGGGTGGTACTGCCGCCGACATCGCCATCCAGGCCGAGCAGTTTGCGCAGACTAAGCGTGAGATGGCTGAGCTCATCGCTGAGCACACCGGCCAGACCTTCGAGCAAATCACCAAGGATTCGGACCGCGACCGCTGGTTCACCGCCCAGCAGGCCAAGGAATACGGCATCGTCGACCACGTCATCGAGTCCGTCAACGGTCCTATCACCAACTAGGGAACAAGGAGCTTTATTACTATGTCTAACCTTCAAATGCCTTCTTCCCGCTACGTTCTGCCGGAGTTCATTGAGCAGAACGCACAGGGATCGAAGACCACCAACCCGTATTCCAAGCTCTTTGAAGAGCGCATTATCTTCCTAGGCACCCAGGTCGATGACACCTCCGCCAACGACATCATGGCGCAGCTGCTGGTCCTGGAGTCCCAGGACCCGGATCGCGATATCACGATGTACATCAACTCCCCGGGTGGCTCGTTTACCGCGTTGATGGCCATCTACGACACCATGCGCTACGTGCGTCCTGACGTGCAGACCGTGTGCCTGGGCCAGGCGGCATCCGCAGCGGCCGTTCTGTTGGCCGCCGGTGCTCCGGGCAAGCGCGCCGCTCTGCCGAACTCTCGTGTGCTGATTCACCAGCCGCGTACGCAGGGCACGCAGGGCCAGGTGTCGGACCTTGAGATCGAGGCCAACGAGATCGAGCGCATGCGCCGCCTCATGGAGGAGACCCTGGCTGAGCACACCGGCCGCACTGCGGAGCAGGTGCGCATCGATACCGACCGCGACAAGATCCTCACCGCGCAGGAAGCCGTCGAATACGGTCTTATCGATACCGTCTTTGATTACCGCAAGCTCAACGCATAGCTGAATAGACGAATTCAGCCCCGCTTTCGGATGTTTCCGGTAGCGGGGCTTGACGTCGTTATAAGGCTCTTAGCTCTCGTAGGGAGGCAGGATAGCCTCCGGGGACTCAGGCAGGATCTGGCCGCCGTCAATGATGAGGGTCTGTCCCGTTATGTAGCCTGCCTCGCGGGAGGCGAGGAAGGCCGCGGCGTTGCCGATATCGCGCGGGGAACCTAAGCGGTGCATGGGGACGGAGCGTGCCATTTGGTCGAGGTACTCCTGGCCTTGGCCCTCCAAACCCTCGGTGAGGATGTTGCCTGGCAGAACACCGTTGATGGTGATGCCATCACGGGCAACTTCCAGTGCCGCGGAGCGCATGAAGCCTTGTTGTGCGGCCTTCGAAGCGCCGTAGTGCGCCCAGCCTGGGTAACCGGTGTGCGAGCCGGTGATAGACGTCGTGATGACGATGCGCCCGTAGCCCGCTTTCTTCATATAGGGCAGTGCTTCCTGCACCACGGTGAACGTGCCGTGCGTGTTGATGGCGAACATGGCATCCCACTGCTCGTCGGTCATGTCCTCGAGCGGGCAGTTGGGGAAGACACCGGCGTTGGAACAGACGATGTCGATGCGGCCATAGCGCTTGACGACGTCCCTGTAAAGGTTGCGGACGGAGTCGCGCGAGGTGACGTCGACAAGCAGGGCGTCCGCCCCGAGTTCTTCGGCGGCCTTCTGGGCGGCCTCGAGGTTGAGGTCAGCGATGACGACGGTCGCGCCGGCTTCGCGCAGAGCGCTGACGATACCGCGGCCGATTCCGGCGGCGGCGCCGGTGACGATGGCGACGTGGTCCTGAAGATCAAACATGTGGTGCTCCTCAGCGGTTGGGTCTGTGTGCGCCCTCCAGCCTAGGCCGCCACAGGCTGGGGTGCTGTCTGCTTGGTGGTTGCCGTGTAGGCGCGCACACCGATGAGGGAGACTGCTGCAAGTACTGCGGTGACACCAGCAAGGGTGTACAGGCCGGTGGGGGTCCAGCCGCTTTCGAGGAGGTAGCCCGCCAGGATGGGGGCGAGGGTAGCGCCCACGCGAGCGATGCCGATGGCAGCGCCCGTGCCGGTGGTGCGCAGCGCCGAAGGGTAAGCCTCCGGGGTGACGGTGTAGAGGCCGGAGATGCAGGCGTTGAGGGTAAGGCCTACGCCAACGCCGAGGGCAAACATGAGGGAAGGCACGGTGGTGGAGTTAATGAAGCCGATAAGGACGACGGAGGAGATAAGACAGAAGACGATGAGCAAGGGACGGGCGTCGATGCGCGTGGTAAATAGGCCGAAGAGAATGGCGCCGATGGCACCGCCGAAGGAGAGCATGATGCCCCCGATGATGCCCTGTTGCGCGGTAAGTCCCTCGGCGGTGAGCAACTTCGGGGTCCACTGCGAGGTGAAGTTGTAAGCAAACATGATGAAGCTAAAGGCCAGCCACAGCTTGATGGAGGTGCGCAGGAATTGCGGCGAGACGAGGTCCTTGTAGGAGGCCTTGTGGGCGGTGCGGGGGCGGACGCTGACCTCTCCCGTGAGGCCGAGTTTGGCAGCGATGGTACGGACAGAATCCATGCGGCCGCGCGCGGCGAGGAAGTCGGCGGACTCGGGGACGAAGGCAACAGTGAGGATAAGGGCGACAACGGTGAGTGCTGCCCCGACCCAGAAGATGGGCTGCCAGCTATCGAAGGAAGAGGCGACAACGCCGCAGAAGGAGGCACCGAGGCCATAGCCGGAGGCGTAGATGGCGACGGCCAGGCCGCGGAAGCGCAGGTTGGAATACTCGCTGACGAGGACGGTGACGCAGACAAGCACGCCGCCGACTCCGATGCCGGTGATGAGGCGGCACAGCAACAGCAGGCTAAATGTAGGCGCGAGGGCGGTGAGCACGAGGCCGACGAGGTCAATGACGAGCGAGACCGTAATGAGGGTGGTGCGCCCAAGGCGGTCAGCCAACGGGGCGAGAAAGAGCGAGCCAAGGCCGATACCGATGAGAGCGGAGGACAGGAGCCAGCCAAGGGAAGAATCGGACAGCGCGAACTCTTCGCTGACGGTGCCGGCGCCGAAGGCCATGGCCACCATGTCGTAGCCGTCGAGGGCATTGAGGAAGAGGGCAATGGCGATGATGAGCCATTGGCGTGCGCCCATGGGGGAGCGGTCGATGAGTTCGCGGATGTCCATGAAAATCTTTCTGCTGATAGAGCGGTTTCGATGTAAGTTAGTGAACCGCTCTGTCTATGTCCACTAACTGCCGTTTTAAATTCAAGGGCGCGCCGCTGAGTGAGGAATAGCGCTCGAGTCTGAGTGGTTTACTAGAGTGGAACAAACTGCGGTAAAATCGCCCCACCATAACCCCAGAGAAAAGAGTTGAAAGGCCTTCATGGCACGTATGCAAGAAAGCGCTGACCTGCTCAAGTGTTCCTTCTGTGGAAAGAGCCAGAAGCAGGTGAAGAAGCTTATCGCCGGCGGCGGCGTCTACATCTGTGACGAGTGCATCGAGCTTTGCAACGAAATCATCGAGGAGGAGCTCGGCGCGGCTCAGGTCGAGGCGGACGAAGAGAAGGAGATGCGCCTTCCGCGTCCTTCGGAGATTTCGGCTTTTCTGGATAAGTACGTCATTGGCCAGGACCAGGCCAAGCGCGTGTTGTCGGTGGCTGTGTACAACCACTACAAGCGCATCAAGGCTGAGGAGGCCGCGGGCCTGGAGGGCCGCCGGAAGAAGGCGCAGGATGAAGAAGTTGAGATTTCTAAGTCCAACATCCTGATGCTGGGCCCGACGGGCTCCGGTAAGACCTACCTGGCGCAGACCTTGGCGCGTTTGTTGGACGTCCCCTTCGCCATTGCGGATGCCACGAGCCTGACCGAGGCCGGTTATGTGGGCGAGGATGTGGAGAACATCCTGCTCAAGCTGCTGCAGGCAGCGGACTTTGATGTGGAGCGCGCACAGCACGGTATCATCTACGTCGACGAGGTGGACAAGATCTCCCGCAAGTCGGAGAATCCATCGATTACCCGCGATGTGTCCGGCGAGGGCGTGCAGCAGGCCCTGCTGAAGATTCTTGAGGGAACCGTGGCAGCTATCCCACCGCAGGGTGGGCGCAAGCACCCGAACCAGGAATTCATCCAGCTGGATACGACGAACATCCTCTTCATCGTGGCCGGTGCTTTTGCGGGCTTGGACAAGGTGATTTCGGAGCGCGTGGGCAAGAAGGGCGTGGGCTTTGGCGCCAAGCTGGAAACTAAGGATGAGAAGGAATCAGTCGACTTCTTCTCACAGGTGCGCCCGGAGGACCTGGTGAAATTCGGCCTCATCCCTGAGTTCATCGGCCGCCTGCCGGTGGTTGCCACGGTGGATAACCTGGACCGCGAATCGCTAGTTAAGGTGCTCGTGGAGCCGAAGAACTCTCTGGTCAAGCAATACCAGCGCCTGTTCAGCATGGATGGTGCGGAGCTGCACTTCGAAGACGCAGCGCTGGAAGCGATCGCTGAGCTCGCGCTCGAGCGCAAGACCGGTGCCCGCGGCCTGCGCGCCATCATGGAGGAGCTGCTCGTGCCCATCATGTATGACCTCCCAGACCGCGAGGACATCGCCAGCGTCCACATCACGAAGGACTGCGTGACTGACGGTGGCGAGCCGGAGTTCGTGTACTCGGATGAGGCGAAGGAGTCCGCTTAAACCGGCTGTAGATTTATGGCTGGGTGGTGCTGGAAAGCGTCGCTCGGCCATTTTTGCGGCTCAAACCAGAGTGGATGAGAGGAATCGACCATGGAGCTACGTGACGAACAATCACTGCAGGTGGCCAAGCTTTACTATCGCGGAGGACTGAGCCAAAGCGAGGTGGCCGCTGAGATGGGGTTGTCCCGGCCAACCGTTGCCAAGCTCTTGCAACATGCCAAAACCCGCGGATACGTCACGGTCGAAATCCATGATCCCCGTGAGGACGGCGATGAACTAGGCCAACGCCTAATGGAGCGTTATGGGCTTGAGGATGTTCGTCTCGTCTTTAGCCCTCGTGGTGATGAAGACACGCTTACAGAGGGCTTGGGGCGCGTCGGGGCCAAGATGCTCCATGAACTTGTCCATGACGGTATGAGCGTGGGAATTTCCTGGGGGAATACCATGCACGCAGTGGCGCGGCATATGCAGCCAAAAAGCGTGGCTGGAGTCGAGATTGTACAGCTCAAAGGCGGACATTCGCACTCTATCCGCGTGACGAATGACATGGATACGCTCAAGCGCATTAGTGCGGCGTTTGGAGCCTAAGTCTGCCTCTGCCGGTTATTTTCGACTCTGCGGAAGCAAAAGAAATCGTCGAGAAAGATAGACACATTTCTTCAATTTTGAATGCAGGGCGCCACGCTGATCTTGCGGTTTTCACTGTGGGAGCTGTCTCACGCGATAGCCTGTTGATGAACCTTGGATACCTCAGTGAAGAGGAGATCCATGTGCTTGAACGCCAGGCCGTTGGTGATGCATGCTCGCGTTTTTACACGGCCGATGGGGAGGTGGCTTCGCCAGCTATAGATGCGCGCACTATCGGCATTTCACTTTCAGAACTAAAGGCGATTCCGCAACGCTTCATGGTGGCCGGTGGGCTTCAAAAGATGGCGGCCATCGATACCGCGCTGCGCATGAAGTTGGCGACGCATGTCGTCATCGACAAAGAAACAGCGAACCGATTGCTTCAGCTTTAGGAGAAAACAAACACAAGAGCCCCTCGTGCTGAGAGGCTCTCCTTGGTGCGGGTTAAAGAACCATGGGGGCGACGATGACGCCCACAATGGCAGCATTGAGCATGTTGGTCAAGAAGCCGCCGAACAGGGCCTTAGGCCCGAGTTTCGCAATCTCGCCGCGGCGCTCCGGTACGAGGCCGCCGATCGCTCCAATTTGAATACCGATGGAGGAGATGTTGGCAAAGCCCGCCAGAGCAAAGGAAGAGAGCATGATGGCTTTATCACTGAGCTGGTCGATGCTTTCACCAAAGGCGGTGTAACCAACGAATTCATTGAGGATTGTCTTTTGGCCAATGAAGTTGCCAACCTGCATAACGTCATCCCACGGAACACCGATGAGCCATGCCACCGGAGCGAAGAGGAGACCAAAGAGGCCTTCAAGAGCCCAATTGTCTTGACCGAAGATGGAACCTACGCCGCCGAGGATGGCGGAGAGCATCGCGATCATAGCGATAAAGGCAATGAGGAGGCAGGCCACTGAAATGGCAATCTTGCCACCGGCCATGGCACCGCTACTGATGGCATCGATGATGTTCTTGGAATCGTTATCGCGCACGTCCTTGACCGTGGCATCTAGATTAGATTCCTCGGTCTCCGGCATGAGGCCCTTGGCGATAAGAAGGGAACCTGGAGCGTTCATCAAGGATGCGGCCAGAAGATACTCCAACGGTGCGCCCAATAGGGAATAACCAATGAGCGTGGAGCCGGCGACCGAGGCGAAGCCGCCGACCATACAGGTGTAGAGCTCCGAACGAGTGAGCTTGGGCAGGTACGGCTTGATGACGAGAGGGGCCTCCGACTGGCCGAGGAAAACAACTGTCGTGGCCCAGACAGACTCCACCTTGGATGTGCCCATAAGCCATTTAATGCCCGAACCGACATACTCCACGAAGTACTGGATAACCCGGAGATAGTAGAGCGCAGCAATGATCGCGCCCAAGAAGATGACAACCGGAAGAACATTGAGGGCGAAAATGAAGTCTTCCCCAAGCAAGCCACCGAATACAAACGACGTTCCTTCGTTCGTGAAATCAGTGAGTGTGGTTAGGCTGTGGGAGACCGCTTCGAGAGCTTTGAAGCCGGGCTCCCATGCCAGCACTAGGTAGCAGAAGACAATCTGAAAGGCGAGGCGGTTTCAAGTGGTGGATGCATCACTTGAATAGTTCTTGTATCTTCTCTTCTGGTTTATACCAGTTGAGGACTTTTCTAGGGCGTCCGTTGAGAAGGTCTTGAATGTGTTGGACGTCCTTGTCGGTCGGGTACTAACGTCGCCTCCTTTGGGCAGGAAGTCTCTGACTAGCCCGTTGGTGTTTTCGTTGGTAGGACGTTGCCACGGCGAGTGTGGATCGGACCTGACCCCTTTTTGGTGGACACCTGATCTCCAGCCCGGTTGGGTTGGAAAGAAAGGTAATCTACCACCATGTCCAGGTACTCCGAACAGTTCAAACGCGATGCTGTGGCCCTCTATGAAAACAATGAGGACCTCTCGCTGAACGCAGCATCAACAGAGCTCGGAATCAACCGTGCCTCGCTTCATTCTTGGGTCAAGAAGTACGGCACCGGAAAGCGTGCGCGCATTAAAGCTGTGCATGATAAAGCCCAAGCGGCGAATGATTCCGAACGGATCCGCCAGCTAGAAAAAGAAAACGCAAAACTGCGCGAAGAACGCGACATCCTGCGCAAGGCCGCGAAATATTTTGCCGAAGAGACACGCTGGTGATCCGCTTCCAGTTTGTCTATGACCACCGAACCGAATACTCGGTCAAGCGGATGTGCCACGTGTTAAAGCTCAATCGCTCCTCGTTTTATAAATGGGTCAATACCCGCGAAAAACGCAGGTTAAAGACGTGTTCCGATGCTCTTATTGGCGCACAAATCAAGACCATCTTCGATGATGAGCACGGGCTTTACGGGGCAAAACGCATCGCTGCAAGCCTTAAAGCCGATACGCGCTTTGGCCCGATAAACCACAAGAAGGTTGCGCGCATCATGAAATCCATGGGACTTAAAGGCTTTACCAAGCGCCGCCGATGCGTCACTACCAGGCGCAAGCCTGGCCACCGCGTCATGCCGGACTTAGTAGGCCGCAAATTCACAGCCAACGAGCCAAACCGCGTTTATGTCGGCGACATTACCTACCTGCCCTGTAAGGGCGGCAAGAACATGTATTTGGCCACAGTTATTGACACTTACTCGCGGAAACTTGCAGGTTATGCGCTCGCAGACCACATGCGCGTCTCACTGGTCGTCGATGCTCTAGCCCACGCCCACGGTGTGCGTGGCAGTCTTGACGGGGCTGTATTCCATTCCGATCACGGCAGTGTTTACACCTCACAAACCTTTAGAAGCTATTGCTCGTCGTTGGGTGTGCGCCAGTCCATGGGAGCGGTAGGAACGAGTGCGGATAACGCCCTGGCAGAATCTTTTAACGCCACCTTAAAGCGTGAAGTCCTGCGTGATCGGAAAGTCTTTGACAATCCGATCGCCTGCCGCCAGGAAGTCTTCCGGTGGTGCATGCGCTACAACACACGCCGGCGACACTCCTGGTGCAATCTTGTAGCCCCCGATACCTTCGAAGCACTCACATCAGCTACACTGACCAAAGCAGCATAGCTAACCCCCGACGTGTCCACTTTCCGGGGGTCGGGCCCATCACAGAAGTAGACTGCTAGTCCACGTGCGATGCTCAGCCTGTTTACTTGGGCTAGTTCTCAAATGAACTGGACCGAATTCCTAGACCACTCCAACCCCAAGTGGGGCTCTGTCAGCACAAAGCCAGGTAGTGATCGAAAGATTACCGTCTACAAGTCCCCAACCAGAGGACAGCTCCCATCAACTACCCACACGACGAAAACCGGAGGACACGTCACCCTTTCAAGTCTGTGACCTCCGGTCGTCGCAGTCCGGGAACCGTTCGATACGAAGTCAAGTGGCGGTCGAGTCGCAACTTCTTGCGATGCCTGCCTGCAAAGCGGAATAAGTCTCAAATGCCCACGATTAATTCCCGGTTAATTCTTTGTAAACACTGATCCTCATTCATTGACCGGCAGTCTTGGCATAAATAGTCTGACCGATACAACCTAGCTCAGGAAAGGAGGCGACATGAACATCCGTACACTGCAGGCCATGGTCGACGAAACCGACCTTGCAATGAAGAGTGAGGAACGGAAGGAGAGCACCTTCAGCCAGAATCACTGCGGCGACAACGACGTCAGCACCATCACTTGGTCTTACTGTGGAAACTAGCGCCTAGTAAAGCAATGTATCCGATTATACTGGCGGGAGGGGGGCTCTCCCCCCAGTCTACTTTAGTGGGTAGCTCATGATTATGGAAATCGCCAGGCGCTTTCGCCGTTGGGGAGTTACGAGCCAGATTATTTGGTGTCTTGCGTTTTCAAGCGCCTTCGCAGGATTCTCTATAGTACAGCCCGCCCTACTAGCGAAGCTAATTGACGGCTCTAACAACGTTGGGGAGAGTCTCGAAGAGCAAGCACTAGCCCTATTACTGGTAGTAGTTCTTGCAACCACTTTCAATGCGCTATTGATTCGACAAGAAGGGCGCTTGATTGCCAAAATAAGAGGATCTCTTCAAAAAGACCTAATCTCAACGGTCGACGCAAACCAGTTTGAGCTGAACCACGGGAGAGGACTACAAGTTGTCGTTGGCGATACTGATACAGTTGCACACTACATCGTAGGACTGCTAAGCAAGATACTTCCTGGGGCGGGAATGTTCATTTTCGCCTTCATAGCCCTTTTGCGTATTGATACAATATTGACGCTCTTAGTGCTAGCGATGGGAGTTTCCCTTTCAGCATTGAGTGTGCCATTTCTAAAACGCATGGCTCGGGCGGAACAGGCAAACCTCCGCTCTCGAGATGAACTAAGCGACACCCTATTGACATACTTCTCGGTCGCCAAGGTAGCAACACTGAATGGGCGTCTTGAACACCTAAAAAAAATCGTAACAAACAGTTTTGATAATTTACAGCAAGCAACCTACCGGTCAGCCACTATACAAGCTCAGTTTGCACCATTTAATGGTTCTATAGTACCCATCCTGGCCGTCACAACTTTGGGCGTAGCGTCATGGCGAGTGCGGGTAGGAGCCATGGATCCTTCGGAACTCATCGAGTTTCTAATGTACATGTTCATATTAATGGCACCACTGCTTCGGGCTTTATCTTTGGCCAGCCAACGGGCAAAGGCACACACTGCGTGGCGTGAAATTTCCACTCTAAATGATATTGAGAATCCTCGAAAGGCCCTGCCGGAACGAGTCTTAAAAGTCCTGGATAGAAACCAGCAAAAGCTGCTGGATTCAACTGGCATCACCATAATTTTGGGTCCTAGCGGCATCGGTAAGACTACGCTCCTGCACGACGTTGCAGCCACGGTCGGGCCCACCGACACTGCCTTTGTAAGTCAAGAACCGAAGCTACTTCCACATACTCTTGAAGATACCTTACAGCTATATGGAAGTGGACCAGACTCCGAGCGATTCATGAACAACTTGAGTTGTCTGCGAATGCCCGATTGCACGTTGACGACCACTATCGCCCGCATGTCCGGAGGCGAGAGACAAAGAGTGGCTATTGCTGCTGCGCTCTCATCTAACAAAGAAACGCTAATCCTGGATGAACCAACTTCTTCTCTTGGCACGGACGATCAACGAGATCTCGCAAAGCTACTACGCAACCACGTCAACAATGGTGCGAGGGTAATACTGTCCACGCACAACTCCGACTTCGTTGAATTTATGCTGCCGGCTAACGTATTGGAGCTTGAGGAAAATGTTTAACTTCGAAGGAGCTCTCCTTCGCTCGCGAAGATTTTACGCACTCCCAACTCTGGAGGACACCACAGAGGATTTCTTGACGGGAGAGCTCGATGGTTATGTACTCCGACGGGGCGAATATTGGACCAGCTATCGGCTAATCGGTTCCGATATTTCCCCTCAAGGCTGGAAGATACATATCTCATCAAGTCCGACCGACCTTGATGAAGTCGTAACTCAAACATTAGCGGTTATTGATGAGTATCGGTTGCACTTCAAGATAGTCAATACACGGGACTCATACTTTCTTGCAAACAGTAAAAATGCTAATCGCACATCGGCAGGGAAGCTGATAACTATTTACCCCGACAAAGCATCCTTTGAAAAAGTAGTAATCGCCCTTGCCTCTAGGCTTAAACCATTTGACGGGCCTGAAATTCTAACCGACCTGCCCGGTCCCGTTCCCTGCATCCACTTCAGGTATGGAGCTTTCGTCCCAATGGTCAATGCCGACGGAGAGTACTGCTTATTGAATGACGATGGAGACCTCGTTCCTGACCGCCGCGAGGTCTTGGACCCAGTGCAAAGTCCCGAGACAGACTTAAAGATCGTGCATGAGGCTGTTGCCCGTCTGCAAAGCGGGAGGACTCTCGATGTTTCAAATGTCACTCTCGTAAAGCAGTCGAACGCCGGCGGAATATACCGCTGCACTTTTGATGGAAAGAAAGCGTTCTTGAAGCTTGGCCGGAAATTTGCAGGTTTTGATCAAGACTTGAACGACGGAGCCTTTCGAGTCAAGAACGAGCACACACAACTAAGCAGACTTATAAGCTCTGGTGCGACTCCAAGAGTTCTTGCTTTAACCGAGTTAGCCACTGATGTCGCGCTAATAACAGAAGATTTAGAATGCCTAGATCTTCATCAGTTTAAGAAAGCGAAATTTCCACTATATGCGAGAAATGGCGACGATTGGGTTCCTTATCTTCGCGAAGTGCTGAAAGTTGCAACTCGGCTGGAAAAGCGCATAAAGCTGTTACATTACAGTGAGGTATACCATCGCGACCTCCACGGTCGTAATGTTCTAACTGATGGCGAAGAAGTGTATTTCGTAGACTTTGAGGAGGCTACAAATTCTTCGGACGACGTTCCCGGAAGCTCTAAAGCACAAGGCTACGCCAATTTCAACGTAAACGATGCGGAAGAATCCGACTGGTTCGCCTTTAGACAAATTATTCAGGAACTGACCTTCGGGAATACACGAGTAAATCAATTCAACGAGGCCGGCTGGGATCGCAGATGGGATGACCCCTATGAAAGTATGCTGAATGATCACAGAGTATCCACGCTGTTGAAACAGCTAAGGAAGCTCGCCGCTGTTGATGGTCGTCTGAGAAACCCCCTACTAGACCCTTCCTTCTCGGACTCAAAAAAACCTACGATTACAGCAAGAACAATGAGGCAGAAGATCAGTCATGATGCCGAGCTTTGCATCCGCGAAACTGGCAGCATCTCAGTCTCACCTGATCGCCTTGAAAATGGCGCAGGGTATTGCCTGGAATTTGCGTATCTCAAGACAGCTCTACAAGCCGACTGGGATTTAGCTCGAGTCGTACCTAATTTTTTGCAGCACAGTCAATCATCCTACGGTGTTGGGCTTCCTGACATCATAGACCGACTGGAAGAGCAGTACCAGTCCATCGAGGCCCCAGCTGCAAGCATCTCACGATCCGAAGTACTGCAGCTCCTGTTGATTGCACGATTCTCGAGCCAAGTTTGTGCATACCAAGGAGTAGTACGTAAGTGGATTCTTCGTATTGCAAAGCAAGCACGGAGTTTACACTTCGAAAAGCCCTTGCATGAGAACTCTAACCGGCCGAACGACCAGCGTACAGGCCTGCTGTATGGGCCTCTGGGATTGGCATGGATTTTGTCTCTCTGGTTGGAAGAAATGCATGAATCCGATGTTGCACTAGCAAAAGAAGCCATTACCTACTTAGTTGAACAGGAATTGACGAACTACGACTCCAATAGTGAAGGAGCTCTATTCGCCGTCCAGGGTAACCGCCTACTTCCGTACCTCAGCACAGGGAGCGCCGGATTCGGTCTACTCTTGCCAATGATAAAGAAGACTCTAGGCGGCGATTGGCTGCGCCCAGAGGCAGAACGTCTGCTGAACGCTGTGGACACTGAATTCAGCATTTGTAGTGGCCTCGCGAACGGGATGATGGGGCTCATAGTGGGAACCGCTGGAATTAGCAGCTACCTGGATCGTCCATATTCAGTACCTGCCCTCTACAGGCGGGTGCGCAGATTACTACCGATGGATAGCGCGGGAGACCTTTTCTTAGACGATTCTTCCCTTCGCTATGCTTTTGATGTATCAGAAGGTGCAGGAGGGTTCATACTTTTGCCTGGACTTCTCAGGATTGTTTCAATGGAGGCGCTCGATGATTTTGAATTATGATCAAAAGACAGGAAGCTTTCATGCAGCCACTCATACTTCGGGCTCGCCTGATATTGCAGTCCTAGATTCATTTTGTGCAGTCACGAACATAATTGAGCTCGTTGAGTTCAGAGTCCTTCTGTGCATCTATGATCCAACTGGCCACGAAAGATGGTACTTGCGTGTGTTGTTTGCAGATGCTCCAACTCGAGCCGAGACTCTCCCTGTAGCGGAGCCAGTACTCCTAGTGGATCGTAACAAGCCTGAAATCTTTATAAAAGTTTGGAGGTCGGGACATATTGAGTCTTTGCGGTGCAGGTTTGTGCATGGCGAACTTGAGTGGGAATTTTGCTCTCCGGATGCAAACGCAGAGTATCGCGTAATTTCTGAAACCTGGCCATTTAGAAAACTCCCACCGGAAGTATTGGAATCTGGAGCTTCAATTCATTACATTTCAGAAAATTTCTCCGCGACTGATGCTCAATCGCTATTGCAACAATCTATCAGGGCTACAGATGAGGTGTCCTCCGACTTTCTTCAACGGCTATCGTGCGACATCCAACAGTATTGGAGGTCATCACTTTCTTGGCCAGTCTTTGATTTAGCACACTCATCTAGCATCTGTGATGTTGAGATTTCCACAGCAGATTCTGTCAACAATGATTGTGACACGTACTTAGTGCACTCGTATGGGGTTTATGGCCAACGAGTTGCAGACGCCACAACTACGTTTGAAGGCTCGAATCTACTTAGGGTTCGGGAGCTGCTTTTGCCTCAGCCACGAGACTGTCTCGCAGACTATGCCGATGATTTGAGCTGCATTTCAAAACATTTTGCGACCAAAGGTCGGGTGGTTGCTAGCACCGTCTCTGCTGGTTCGGTGCCCCTTACTCTGTCGATCGCTAAGGAGCGAACCGCCTATTCGGGCCTGATATTTGATCGATGCATCTCAGCAAAGGGTTCCTCATATTTGTCAGACCTTGATAATCAACATATTTTACAAAGGTTGCCATTCTCTTCCCGACGTTTGCTCAGAAAAGGCTTCGAAGTCGCTCAAAAAGACCTACCAATCTTGTCATTTTCATCTATGTACGATTCACGTATTAGTAACAGGGACCAGCTCCGCTTCGGCTTGAATCTGCGCGAAGACCTTATCCAACTACATGTTTCCGGGGGACATGCCAATACGCCATGGGATGTTGATCGGTTAAAGAGAATCATTGGCATGGCATTCTTGATAAATTTTCTTCCTACAGTGAAGGACCGGTAGATGTTTGAGGTTATTGACGCTGGATTTCAATTCACGGTGCAGAACAGGAAGGATTGGCTATTCCGGAATGTGAACTTCTCGATTGCGAATGGCGAAGTGGTAGCCCTCATGGGGCCGTCTGGGTCAGGCAAGACCACTCTGCTTAATGGACTCGCTGGTATTGGGCGGTTATCCGAAGGTAAGAGCGTGCTTGATGGAATCCAGATATCGGGCCTGCCAAAACGAAAGGTGCGCAAACATCTAAGGGATTCTGTATCAATAGTTTTCCAAGACCACCTATTGATTCCGGGATTAAACCTGCTTGAGAACGCGGAGTTGTCTTGGGCCTTGTCGGGTAAGCCGAAGGGGATCTCCCCCAAAACAGTTTTAGACAGCTTGGCTATTGGAACAGAAAGGAACTCTCTGCCTGAAGAAGTCTCAGGTGGACAAGCACAGCGGGCAGCAATCGCGCGGGCCTTGGCTAGTGGCCCAAAGTTGTTATTCGCCGATGAGCCGACAGGGAGCTTGGACGAAAAGAACGCACATCGGGCTTTTGGTGAAATCAAAAACTGGTGCGGTTCACAGGGGGGACACGGTCTAATCGTTACCCATGATCCGGTCATTGCAAAGCTATGTGATCGTATTGTTCGTTTGGACGGCGGGACAATCAATGGATAATCCCAATCGCGATCAAGCAATCTCGCTTAAAGTTACAAAATCGTATTTTCGAGCGTCGTTAGGTCCCAACGTTGCAGCTGCGGTAGCTATCGGTTTTTCAATCGGCGTACTTGCAGCTGTTCTTAATACCCGAGCCGCGACTGAAGGTACAGCAGTGGGTGAGGCTGTCACGGTGAATGTAGCGACAAATGTTGCTATCTCTTGGACGATTGCCTCGATTTTCTGCATTCCGCAGATAGTGAATAGAGCGTTTACCAAACTTGACTATTTCATCGGTTGTCTACAAATTGTGGGATGGCCGGCTCGACGGTACCTTGTCATGCTCATCGCACAGCTCCTATTCATCGAAGTCTTGGCTATCTTACTTTCTTATCCTGTAGCTGTACTCTTTCAGCGGTTAGTGATGCTGATTTCCCGTCGGGACTCTGACGATTTGTTGTACCCTGGTCAGTTTTTTGAGCCGATATCGCTGAATTCAATTTTGATGGCTACGCTCATAATCACTGTTAGCGTTTTCATTGTCGGCATTATCACGTTCATTGGTTACGCTTTGAAGCAGAAGACTCAGGCATCGGGAGCGAAGCCTGTACGTGTTTCAATTGACGGGCTCAATAGGCTGCGGTGGGGAGACTTGGCCGCTGCACTGCCCGTCGTCTTTCTTGTAATAGCGGTCCAGGCTGGTGCTCAAGCAGGACTTTTTGTCATTCTAGCTATGGTATCTGCCTTGTTTTGGCTATGTAGTCGCTTTATTCTGCACATCGTCAGAGCGATAGAGAAAGGTACTACCCGATTGGCTGGTGTCACTCCCGGGATAGCTGTACTGGGCGCATTCTCTGCAGAGCTTCATAATATGACGAAGTCTATCGTCTTGCCGTTGTCCTACGTGCTGGGCATTCCAGCTATTGTCCTTTCAGTTTCACACACAGAGGCTGACGCATTAAATCAAGTGGGTGGGGGAATCCAGAATTGGGATTTTCTTGTAATGCTTGGTTTGCCCCTGTTCTTTGTAGGAATATTGTCGGTCACATCATTTCTAATGGCTGTAGATCAGGTCACGATTACAACTGACCGACTTAATAAAATTGGGTTTCCTGTCTCGGTGATCTATCTTGTCAGATTCGCAGGTTTACCATTTCTGTTTATGTGTGTCAGCCTTGGGATTGCAGCTATATTCGCACTGGTCAGCTCGATCATTCATGTGATAGTTCTTGGTTCGTCGATAAAATTTGCAATCGCCGGGCTGTCAATGATGGTCTCGCTATTATTAGCCGGGGCACTCTATTTATCTTTCATCCTGTTCGGGCTCTTCTACTCCCTTTGGAAGTACCTTCACCACAAGTACATCGCTGACCACCGTTCGAGGAACTAAGTGAAGCATGTTTCTCTTCGGCTGGTCGTCTGCAAGTGGCTAGAGAATGCAACCACTTCTTCATTCAGCCGCTGCATCAGACACTCACTTCTTCCGATGACTTTGCGTGTTACCGGACCAACTTTGCTGGCTTCGCGATATAAGTAGTCGCTTGTCCACAGTCCACGATTGGAGTCCATTCCAGATGGAATGTGCTCGTAGCCAGTGACATAGGCCCCACGCTTATGCGAAACCCGGTGGGTTGACACGGTTGCCCGGTCAAAGAGGGTCAACAGCTGGCCGGTGATACGCACATCGACAGTGCGGCCAACAAGCTGGCGCGGAACGGAGTAGCCCACTGTTGCAACCGTGATGTGGAAATCCGGGGCCACTTTTGCCCGTTTCCATTCGGTGTGTTGCCACGGGGTTGTCGGCAGATCCGTAAGCAGATGCTGTTCGTGTTCTTCAAAGAGATCCCGGCGGCTTGACTGCTGGCTGCGAAACGGCACGGACGTGTTTGATTGCGTCGACGAAGCCCACAAACTTTTCAGTGAGCTCGTCAAGGTTAACACACACTGGTGGCCATTAAGCGGCTCTTCCGGTTTCAGAGTGCGTAGTGAGGTGAGGTTGGCCACGACGAGTTCAGCGGGTCACGGGTCTGACCCCCGACGTGTCTACTTTCCGGGGGCCAGGACCCATCTCCACACCAAAACGGCGCCGGGATGGGTCTTTGCGTGCATGCTGAGCGGGTAGGGCGGGGACTATGGGCCGCTGGCGCCATATGGGGGTGATGAGCTATTCGTAGAGACCCGTGGGCACGTCGCCGTCGTCCTCAGTGGAGTAGACATCCAAGGGCGCAGACTCGGCATCAAGCTCAGTTTCGTTCTGGGTGAGGTAAGACTCAAAGCCAATGTCGGGGATGTTCGCCGTGAGGAAGGCCAGCACGGCATCGACGGCCATACGGTGTAGGCCCTCGGTGTTGTTGTGGGTATGCATGTCGATGTCGAGCAGATTGCTCATCATCGCATGATTGGTCACGCGGTACATCGTCAGCGCCGAAATCAGCGTGAAAATATCGTTGGCAGAAATGCCCGGGCGGAAGGCGCCGGAATCTTGGCCCAGCATGAGGAGCTTGTCTAGGTGGAGGGAGATCTCGGAAACGTCGACAAGCGCCTGCGAGGTCTCGAGCACACTGTGGGAGGATTCCATCGTCAGCATCCGGATGGCTTCGGGGTTGTTCACATGCTGGCGGAACAGCCAATCCACCATGGTGCGCACGCCCTCTACCGGGACAGCAGAATTGATCTTGAGGCTGCCCTCCGGCGGGTTGAGGCGCCGCGC
The DNA here is from genome assembly GCF_903645345.1 of Corynebacterium sp. Marseille-Q2823. NCBI lineage: Bacteria > Bacillati > Actinomycetota > Actinomycetes > Mycobacteriales > Corynebacteriaceae > Corynebacterium > Corynebacterium sp. Marseille-Q2823. The sequence continues at coordinate 250,241 of NZ_CAHJXS010000003.1, forward strand.
CGCCGCTGCTAACGCTTGCTGGTAGAGCCCCTTTTTATCCCCGAAGTAGTAGTGGATCATGCGTTTGGACATCCCAGACAGCTTCGATACGTTCTCGAGCTTGGTTTCGGCATAACCATGCTCAGAAAACTCCGATATCGCAACATCGATCACGTGCTCAACAGAGCCGGAGTCGACCGATGAAGTCTCAGCGCTCATGGAAAGTCCCGTCTAGTCGATGGAAATGCGTACAGTTGTCCACTATGCCGAAAAAAGACGGCCATGGAGCTCAAGTACAAAGAACTCGCATCTTTCGGGGGTAAAATTACACCCCATGGGGGCGAAAAACGGGACTAGGCTGGGAAGGTGAGTACCGAGCCGAAAGGATTCACACATGACTGCTTCCCAACCCGTCAAGATTACCGTGACCGGCGCCGCCGGAAATATCGCTTACTCTCTGCTGTGGCGCATCGCTGCGGGCGATGTCTATGGCAAGGACACCCCGGTGGAGCTGGCTTTGCTGGAAATCCCGGACGCCATTGGCGCAGCTGAGGGCGTGGCGATGGAGCTTCATGATTCCGCATTCCCGCTGGTACGCGGCATCACCGTGACCGATGATCCGAATGTGGCCTTCAAGGACACCAAGGCCGCTTTCCTCGTGGGCTCCCGCCCGCGCACCAAGGGCATGGAGCGCGCAGACCTGCTGGAGGCTAACGGTGCCATCTTTACCGTGCAGGGCAAGGCGCTGAACGACGTCGCCGCGCGCGACGTCCGCGTCCTCGTCGTGGGTAACCCGGCCAACACTAACGCTTATATCGCTGCCAACAGTGCACCGGACCTGGACCCGAGCCAGTTCACCGCGCTCATGCGCCTGGACCACAACCGCACCCAGAGCCAGGTCTCCCTCAAGACGGGCATGCCCACCGCGGAGCTGACCAAGGTTGCCGTCTGGGGCAACCACTCTGCATCCCAGTTCCCGGACCTGACCTTCTCCAACGCGGAGGTTGATGAGACCTGGTACAAGGAAGAAATGATTCCGAAGGTGGCTAAGCGCGGCGCCGAGATCATTGCTGTGCGCGGTAAGTCCTCAGCCGCTTCCGCAGCGTCTGCGGCGGTGGATCACATGCACGACTGGATCCACGGCACTGAGGATTGGCGCACCGCAGCCGTCGTCTCCGATGGCTCCTATGGCGTGGACGAGGGCCTCGTTGCAGGTTTCCCCACCGTCGCCCGCGACGGCAAGTGGGAAATCGTTCAGGGTCTCGAGCTCAACGATTTCCAGAAGGAGCGCATCGAGGCCTCCGTGCAGGAGCTGCGTGAGAGCGAGGCCGGAGCTAACCTCGAGGCGCAAGCACTAAGTATCGATGAGCCGCACGCCACCTGCGCCGCCACCAGCGCCAGGGCGGGCCGGTGTTGCGCATCAATGGGCTCCAGCGTGGCCGGGTCCACCACGGTGAGGTAGTCCACCGACGCCGAGGAGGCGGCTGGGCTTCAGCCTCGTGAGAAGCACGTCCGCAGGAAAGCGCCGCGGCAGCGCCACGCTGCTCGCGCTCGGCGGCAGCAAGGCGGACTGCCACGCCGTCCGCTGCGCGCACGATGGGCGCGCTGATGATCTCCAGCGGCAGGTCGAGGTCCGCCACCAAGCGCCGGATAACGGCCACCTGCTGGGCATCCTTCTGCCCAAAGTAGGCATGGTCGGGGCGCACGAGGTTGAACAGCTTGCTCACCACGGTGGCCACGCCGTCAAAGTGGCCGGGCCGCGAGGCACCTTCCAAAACCGAGCCCATCTCGCCGGTGCGCACCCACACCCGCGGGGTGCCATCCGGGTACATCTCCTCCACGCTGGGGGCGAAGACAGCATCAACACCCAGCGAGTCCAGCAGCGCGGCATCCGCATCCAGATCGCGCGGGTAGGCGCGGTAGTCTTCGCAGTCGCCCAGGTCGGTGAATTGGAGGGGGTTGACGAAGACCGAGCACACCACGGTGTCGTTCTCTTCGCGGGCGCGGCGGAGGAGGGACGCGTGGCCGTCGTGAAGCGCGCCCATCGTGGGCACCAAGCCCACGGTGCCGGAGGCTGCGGCGCGGAAGGCGCGGAGTTCAGATTTAGTTGTGAGGATCTGCATGGCCAAAACCTTAGTCCTCGAAGGACTCCTCGGCGTTGGGGAAGGAGCGTTCGCTCACATCCGCTACGTATTCCTTCGCACCTTCCAGTAGCGCACCGCGCAGGTCTGCGTAGCGGCGCACGAAGCGCGGGGCCTTGGGCCCGCCCAGGCCGAAGGCATCGGTCCACACCAGAATCTGGCCATCGGTCTGCGCACCCGCGCCGATGCCGATGGTGGGAATGGGCAGCTCCTTGGTGACCTGCTCAGCAAGGGCAGCCGGGACCATCTCCAGCACCACGGCGAAGGCGCCGGCCTCGGCGAGGGCGCGGGCGTCGTCGTGAAGCTTCTCCGCACCGGCACCGCGCCCCTGGACCACGAAGCCGCCCAAGGCGTGGACCTGCTGGGGCGTAAAGCCGATGTGGGCGCAGACCGGGATGCCGGCGGCGACAAGCGCGGCAACAATCGGTGCGCGCTCCGCACCACCCTCCAGCTTCACGGCCTGCGCGCCGGTTTCCTTCATGACGCGCACAGCAGACTCCAGGGCCTGGGTGGGGCCGGCCTCATAGGAACCAAAGGGCAGATCCACCACCACGAAGGCGCGGGAGGTGGCTGAGACCACGGCGCGAGCCAGCGGAATGATCTCATCGAGCGTGAGCGAGAGCGTGGTTTCGCGGCCCAACACCACATTGGCCAGGGAATCGCCGACGAGCAGGAGATCGACCTCGGCTTCGTCGAAGATTTCGGCGGTCATGCAGTCATAGCTCGTCAGGCACGCGAAGGCCTGAGAGTTCTCTTTGGCGCGGGCGAAATGGCGGGTGCGGAGACGGGCGCGGCGGCTAGGATTGTGAGACATGCTCTTACTCTAGACAGGCCGCTGGTGCCAGTTGACGCACAGGGTAGAGTTGGCCAGGTGACTGATCAGAATAAAGAGCAACTCGTTGGCACCAACCGCGCGGACCAGCTTCCCAAGTCCTGGGAGCCGCAGGCAGTAGAGAAGGACCTCTACGAAGGCTGGGTAAGCGCCGGTTACTTCACCCCGGACGCGTCCTCGGAGGCGGAGCCCTATTCCATCGTGCTGCCGCCGCCGAACGTCACCGGCCAGCTGCACATGGGCCACGCCCTGGACCACACTCTGATCGACTCCATCATTCGCCGCAAGCGCATGCAGGGCTATGCCACCTTGTGGCTGCCGGGTGCTGACCACGCCGGTATCGCTACCCAGACCAAGGTGGAGGCCCGCCTGCGCGAGCAGGAAGGCAAGAAGCGCTGGGACTATGAGCGCGAAGAATTCATCAACAAGGTCTGGGAGTGGAAGGAAGAGTTCGGCGGCACCATCCAGAACCAGATGCGCGCCATCGGCGACTCCGTGGACTGGTCCCGCGAGCGCTTCACGCTGGACGATGGCCTCTCCCGCGCCGTGCAGACCATCTTCAAGACCCTCTACGACGAGGGCCTGATCTACCAGGCCAACCGCCTGGTCAACTGGTCCCCAGTGCTGGAGACCGCCGTCTCTGATATTGAGGTCGTGTACAAGGACGTCGAGGGCGAGCTCGTGTCCATTCGCTATGGCTCGCTGAACGACGATGAACCGCACCTCATCGTGGCCACCACCCGTGTGGAAACCATGCTGGGCGACGTCGCCATCGCCGTCCACCCCGAGGACGAGCGCTACGCCCACCTGGTGGGCAAGGAGCTGCCGCACCCCTTCCGCGATGATCTTAGCCTGAAGATCATCGCCGATGATTACGTGGACATGGAATTCGGTACCGGCGCGGTGAAGATCACCCCGGCGCACGATCCGAATGACTACGCCATGGGCCAGCGCCACGACCTGGACATGCCCACCATCATGGACACCACCGGACACATCGCGAACACCGGCACGAAGTTCGACGGCCTGACCCGCGAGGAAGCCCGCGTGGAGATCCGCGAGGCGCTGCGCGAGCAGGGCCGCATCGTCAAGGAGATCCGCCCCTACGTCCACTCCGTGGGCCACTCGGAGCGCTCCGGCGAGCCCATCGAGCCGCGCCTGAGCCTGCAGTGGTTCGTGGCCGTGGAGAAGATGGCGAAGATGTCTGGCGACGCCGTCCGCGAGGGCGATACCACCATCCACCCGAAGTCCCTGGAGCCGCGCTACTTCGAGTGGGTTGATGACATGCACGATTGGTGCATCTCCCGCCAGCTGTGGTGGGGCCACCGCATTCCAATCTGGTACGGCCCGGAGGGCGAGGACGGCCAGCGAGATATTGTCTGCCTCGGCCCCGACGAGGAAGCACCGGAAGGCTACGTCCAGGATCCGGACGTTCTGGACACCTGGTTCTCCTCCGCGCTGTGGCCTTTCTCCACGATGGGCTGGCCGGAAAAGACCGCCGATCTGGAGAAGTTCTTCCCCACGAACGTGCTGGTCACCGCCTATGACATCCTCTTCTTCTGGGTCGCCCGCATGATGATGTTCGGAACCTTCGCCGGCGCCCACACCCCGGAGCTGCTCGGTGAGGGCAAGGATGGCCGCCCGCAGGTTCCGTTCACCGACATCTACCTGCACGGCCTGGTGCGCGATGAGCAGGGCCGCAAGATGTCGAAGTCCCTGGGCAATGGCATCGACCCGATGGATTGGGTGCGCGACTATGGTGCGGACGCACTGCGTTTCACCCTGGCTCGCGGCGCGAACCCGGGCGTGGACCTGCCGCTGGCTGTCGACGCTGCCGCCGCCGGTCGCAACTTCGCCACCAAGCTCTTCAACGCCACCAAGTTCGCGCTCATGAACGGCGCGGGCGTGGCTGAGCTGCCGGCACGCGACGCGCTGACCGACGCCGACCGTTGGATCCTCGACCGTTCCGAAGAGGTCCGCGCCAAGGTGGACGCCTACCTGGATGACTACCAGTTCGCCAAGGCCAATGAGCTGCTCTACCACTTCGTGTGGGATGAGCTGTGTGACTGGTACCTGGAGATTGCCAAGACCCAGATCCCGCGTGACTTCGATGGGGCGAGCGCCGAGGAGCAGGCCACCGGACGCACGACCCAGATCGTTCTGGGCCGCGTTCTTGACCTGGTTCTGCGCCTGCTGCACCCGACCATGCCGTTTGTCACCGAGGTCCTGTGGAAGGCTCTGACTGGCGGGAAGACCATTGTCACCGCGCAGTGGCCTACCCAGGAGCACACCAACGGTGGCGCGGAGAAGGATGAGGTGGCCGCGCGCCGCATTCAGGACGCCGACAAGCTCATCACCGAGCTGCGTCGCTTCCGCTCCGATCAGGGTGTCAAGCCTTCCCAGAAGGTCCCGGGCCGCCTCGACTTCGCCGCGGCCGACCTGCAGGAGCAGGAGGGGCTCATCCGCAACTTGGCCAACACCACGGAGCCGGGCGAAGACTTCACCGCCTCTGCTTCCATCGAGGTGCGCCTGTCCCAGGCCACCGTCGAGGTCACCCTGGATACCTCCGGCGCCGTCGACGTCGAAGCCGAGCGCAAGCGCCTGGAGAAGGATCTGGCCAAGGCCCAGAAGGAACTGGACCAGACCGGCAAGAAGCTGGGCAACGAGGCCTTCCTGTCCAAGGCGCCGGAGGCAGTCGTGGAGAAGATCCGCGTTCGCCAGCAGGTGGCCCAGGAAGAAGTCGAGCGCATCACCGCACGTCTGAAGGGACTCAAGTAGTGGCGGGGGAGAAAGACCGCGAGGAATTTGAGGTCGTCGATGCCCTCGCGGAGGGCACCGATGGCGGGCCGGTCGAAATCACCGACTCCGGCCTAACACTCAACCTCGGCGGCGAGGATGACTACGAGGAGGCAGCGCCCGAGCAGGCCACGCCGGAGGAGCTCGCGGAGCTGGCTCAGGTAACCGCGGAGCTCAACGCGCGCGCCCCAGAGACCATCATTGAGCCCAGCCTCGAGCGCATCGAGATGCTCATGGATCTGTTGGGCAATCCGGAGCGTTCCTTCCACGTCATCCAGGTCGCTGGAACCAACGGCAAGTCCTCGACCGCCCGCATGATCGATTCGCTGCTGCGCTCCTTCCACCGCCGCGTAGGCCTCGTCACCAGCCCCCACCTACAGCTGGTGACCGAGCGCATCGGCATCGACGGCCACCCCATCCACCCGCGCGACTTCGTGCGCATCTGGCGCGAAATCAAGCCTTATGTGGAGATGGTGGATTCCCGCTCCGACATTCCCATGTCCACCTTCGAAGTGCTTGTTGCCATTTCCTACGCAGCCTTTGCCGATGCCCCCATCGACGTCGCCGTCGTCGAGGTGGGCCTCGGCGGCACGTGGGATGCCACCAACGTGGTTAACGCGGAAGTGGCCGTGGTCATGCCGGTAGGCCTCGACCACACGGACTACCTCGGTGACACCATCACCGAGATCGCCGGTGAGAAGGCCGGCATTATCAAGGCCCGTGAGCACGATGCCGACGACGTGCTCACGCCGGGGGAGAACATCGCCATCATTGCCGAGCAAGACCCAGAAGCCATGCGCGTGCTGCTGCAGCGCACCGTCGACGTCGGCGCCGGCGTAGCGCGCGCGGGCTCCGAGTTCGCCGCGCTGGAATCCCGCATTGCAGTGGGCGGCCAGCAGCTCACCATCCAGGGCCTGGGTGGGATGTACGAAGACATCTTCCTGCCACTGCACGGCGAGCACCAAGCCAAGAACGCGGCCGTGGCTTTGGCTGCGGTGGAGGCCTTCTTCGGGGCGTCGGCAGGCCATCCGCTCGACCTTGCTTCGGTGCGCACCGGCTTTGCCAAGGCCCTTTCCCCCGGCCGCTTGGAGCGCGTGCGCACCAGCCCTACGACCTTCCTTGACGCCTGCCACAACCCGCACGGCGCCAAGGCGTTGGCCGCAGCGCTCGACCGCGACTTCGATTTTGCGCGCCTCATCGGCGTGGTGTCCATTTTCACGGACAAGGATGCCGCCGGCATCCTCACTGCCCTCGAGTCGGTCCTCACGGAAGTCGTGATCACGCAGAACACCTCGCCGCGCGCCCGCGATGCCTATGAGCTAGCGGAGCTGGCGCGCGACATCTTCGGTGAAGAACGAGTGTACGTCGAACCCGACCTACCCAGTGCCTATACCCAGGCCGTTGAATTAGCGGAGGACGCCGACGTGCAGTCCGGATCCGGCACCGTGATTACTGGCTCAGTGGTCACCGCCGGCGACGCCCGCGCACTCTTTGGAAAGGAGCCCGCATGAGCCCCCGCAAACCCGTTCCCGAGGAAGAGATTGGCCCGCTTGGACTTGGCCAAGCCCCCGCCAAGGACCCCCTCAAGCAATTCGGCGGCATGGTGGTGGCCAGCTCCCTTACCCTGGAGCTGCTCACCCTGGTTCTGGCGCTGCCGATGCTCTACAAGCTCTACGACGGCACCCTGTGGACCCCGTTCAACTACGGCGTGGTGATCGGCTTCATGGTGCTACTCCTGGCGTCTTTCCCCTTCATGAACAAGTCCTGGATCGTCGGGGTGCAGATTGTCCTCCACGTCATCGGCATTGTTCTCGGCTTCATGGTCCACTGGTCCGTCGCCACGATCTTTATCATTTTCGCCCTGCTCTGGGCACTCGCGGCCTACATGCGTTCGGTGATCGTCGCCCGCATGGAGCGCGGCTACCTCACCACGCAGCACCTGACTGAGAAGTAGGCCGCCGCGGTGTTTATCCGGCCGGAGCTGCGCGCGGGCGCGGCTTTTATGTCGCTGTGGGATCCGACCAATCCGCTCATCCGCCGTGCCGGGCGTGTCGTCCCCGCGCTCTGGCCCGCACCCTATATCCAGGGCGTGCGCACGCAGCAGGTGAAGAATTCCGATATCCGCGCGACCATCTATAGCCCGGAGAACCCGCGCGGCGCTGTGCTGTGGATCCACGGCGGAGGGCTGCTCATGGGCCATCCGCGCCAAGACGTCAAACACCTCAAGGAGACCGCCGCGGAAGTCGGTGTCACCGTCATTGCGCCGCACTACCGCTATGCCCCGGAGAACCCCTATCCGGCCGCGCTTGACGACGTCCACTCGGCCCACCACTGGCTCCTCACGCATGCGGAAGATCTGGGAATCAGCCCAGATCGGATTGTCATCGGCGGCCAAAGCGCCGGGGGAGGGCTCGCCGCCGCACTGTGCCAGCGCCTCCTAGATGAAGGCGGAATTCAGCCGGCGGGGCAGTGGCTCTTTTGCCCGATGCTCGATGACCGCGCTGCCTCCACCGACCGCAATCCCATCTGGGACGCGGACTCCAATGCGCAGGCTTGGCGCTACTACACCAACGGCAACCCAGACGCACCCTATGCCGTGCCCGGTCGCCGCGCGGAGTTAGCAGGTCTGCCACCGGCTTGGTTGTATGCGGGGAGCAGTGAGCTTTTCTACGACGAAATTGTGGACTACGCCGAGCGTCTGAAGTCTGCCGGCGTGCCCACGCAATGCGAGGTCGTAGACGGCGGCGTGCATGCCTTCGAGCTGTGGGCTCCCCATACCGCGGTGGCAAAGCGCCTGCTCATGAGTTCTCGCGCCTGGCTGCAGTCGACGCTGGACGCGCTACACTAACGGGCATGCTCTTTCTCCTCTATGGTCTTTCCGCGCTGCTGTGCATCGCCGCACTCGTGGCCAAGCTGTATGTTGGGGGCTTTGCGCTCCCGCTTGCGCTGATGCTCCCGGCCTTTGTGTTCCTCGTCGTGGGCATGCTCAAGCAGCAGCGCGATGAGAAGCCGGTGGAGTTTGCGGATCTGGAGGAGTGGCAGCGCGAGGATCTGAAAGGCCTGCTGGAGAGCGGTCAATACGGCACGGCCGTGCGCCAAGTGCAGCTGTGGTTTCGTGGCACGAGCCATGAGCGCGCGGAGGAAATCGTGCAACGTCTTACGTAGCGCTTAATAATTGGCCCACTGGCAGGACGCGGGAGCACCCATTCTGTACTATGTGCCCTATGACTGAACGTACACTGATTCTCATCAAGCCGGACGGCGTCAAGAACGGCCACGTGGGCGAGATTATCTCCCGCATCGAGCGCAAGGGCCTGAAGCTCGTCGCCATGGATCTGCGCGTCGCCGACGAGGAGACCGCAAAGAAGCACTACGCCGAGCACGAGGACAAGCCTTTCTTCGGCGAGCTCGTTGACTTCATCACCTCCGCACCGCTGGTTGCTGGCATCGTCGAGGGCGAGTCCGCCATCGCCGCATGGCGTCAGCTGGCCGGTGGCACCCACCCGGTGGAGAAGGCTACCCCGGGTACCATTCGCGGTGACTTCGCTCTGACCGTTGGCGAGAACGTCGTCCACGGTTCCGACTCCCCGGAGTCCGCTGAGCGCGAGATCTCCATCTGGTTCCCGAACCTCTAACTATGATTACCGCGCTGAGCGCGTAACGAAGCCCGAGCATAGCGCTCGGGCTTTTGTCATTTCTGACCCTTAACCCGAACCCGTCCTGTGTGCTCGAGCGCAGATCCGATCAGGTACCGGTTAGTCGAACGACAGCAGCGTGCGCAAGGCCGCAAAAGCGTCTTTGTGCACCTGATGGGTGACGGTGCGGCCGCATTGCTGTCTGGATAGCAAGCCGGCTTCCCGCAGGCGCGCTAGGTGGTGCGAGACCGTGGGCTGACTCAGCGCAGTGAGCTCGGTGAGTTCCGTGACGCTCATGGGCCCACAGCCTTCATCACACAGGATGGACAAAAGACGCAGGCGGGCAGGGTCTGCCAGCACTTTGAATTGCTGCGAAAAATGCCTCGCCTCGGCGTCGCTGAGCGGGCCTGTGCTTAAGGAGCAACACTCAGTGCTGGGCGCGCTGGTTTCGGGCGTGGAAGAGGAAGCCATGCGATCAGTATAGGGGTTATCCTTGCACCCTACGTTATATTGACGCGTATCAATACGTGCTGTATATTGCATGTTTGTATTGTCCATTGTTTAACGTCGAAGGAGGGGGGACATGGCTGTGTCGCAGCGCCCGAAGTTGTCTTTTCTTGACCGGTTTTTACCCATGTGGATCATTCTGGCGATGGCTGCCGGACTGCTCATTGGCCACTTCATTCCCGGGATTGGCCAAGCCTTGGGCGCCGTTGAAATCGGCGGGATTTCCATCCCGATCGCCATTGGTCTCCTCGTCATGATGTACCCACCCTTGGCCAAGGTTCGCTACGAGAAGACCAAGGAAATTGCCACGGATGGCCGCCTCATGGCGGTATCGCTCGTCCTCAACTGGCTGGTGGGGCCGGCGTTTATGTTTACCCTGGCGTGGCTGTTCTTGGCGGACCAGCCGGAGCTGCGCACCGGCCTCATCATCGTGGGCCTTGCTCGCTGTATCGCCATGGTGCTTGTGTGGTCGGACCTCTCATGCGCTGACCGCGAGGCAACGGCTGTGCTTGTCGCCCTGAACTCCATCTTCCAGGTCGCTATGTTTGGTGTTCTGGGTTGGTTCTACCTGCGCGTCCTCCCCGGATGGCTGGGCCTGGACACGACGAGCGCTGACTTTTCCTTCTGGGCCATCGTCAAGGCCGTACTCGTCTTCTTGGGCATACCGTTCCTGTTGGGTGCGCTGTCTCGCGTGTGGGGCGAAAAGGTAAAAGGACGGGAATGGTTTGAGAACCGCTTCCTCCCAGCCGTATCGCCCCTGGCCATGATTGGTCTGCTGTACACAATTGTGTTGCTCTTTTCCCTGCAGGGCGAGCACATTGTGGAGCAGCCAGCAACGGTAGTGCACGTGGCCGTGCCGCTGGTTATCTACTTCGTGGGCATGTTTGTGCTGTCGCTGGGCGTAGCAAAGGCCGTTGGCATGAATTACGCGCAGTCTGCCAGCGTGGCGTTCACTGCAGCAGGAAACAACTTTGAGCTTGCTATTGCAGTATCCATCGGCACCTTCGGAGCGATGTCTGCTCAAGCCCTTGCCGGAACGATTGGTCCTCTTGTTGAGATTCCAGTCCTCGTTGGTCTGGTCTATTTCATACTTTGGATTGGCCCGAAACTCTTCCCGGGAGATGCCACTCTTCCGCGCTAGCGCGTGCGTGCAGCGTCCATGCTGCGCACGCCAGCTTCGGTCAGAGTGATGTTAAAGGTCCGCTCACCACTCCACTTGATGAGACCAGGCAGTTTCACCACGCCGGCCGCTTCGAGTTCACGGAGTTCTTCTTCGAGCCCCTCCTCGTAGCCGATCAGCCGCCCCAGCTCAGAGATGGAGGTGGTATTGCCAGTGACTGCACCGGCGGCGACTAGCCCGCTGAGGACTTCCGGGTGAGTTTCTACTGCGGCGATGCTCGCTTGAGTGACGCCTTCGAGGCTTCCTTGTTCGGTGATGGCCTTGATGCGTCGCTTGCCCACTCGGTAGGAGGTGGTACCGAAAGCGCGGCCACCGAAGATGAACGCAGGGATGGAGAAAGCAGTAAGTCCAGCGGCGATAAGGATAGGGTTGGGTGAGACATCGCCGATAATCCCGGTGGATTTAATTCCCTCAGTGATGAGAGGGGAGAAGATAGCAAGCACCGGTAGAAAATAGGCGAGAAGAGGGTAATCGCCCGCCCGGTACTCTTCTTGGGAGGCCTGCACCAACCTCGGCTCGCTGCGAATGATGCGGAAGACTCCGTAGAGCATCACCATGATGAGTACCGCGTAGACCGGGACCGCGTAGGGGTAAGGGAGGTCAACGGCGCGAAGGCCGGAGGCGATGCCCGCGGGCACGGCCACGGTCACAATATCCCGCAGTGCAATCTCGTTACGAGCGCGCGCCTGCGCCACTGTGCGTGGCGCGTGGACAGGTATTTTCCGCTCTGCCGGTGTGTTTGTGGGCGCGCTGTCGGACATAGCGGCGATACTAACATGTGAGCCTCGGTCGAGCTCTGTGCCAGAATGGAAGGCACTGACAACTAAATAAAGATGAAGAGAATTTTTTCAAAGCCTCACCGCCGTGTGGCGGCAACCTGCGCCCGGGGTGAGCACAACGTCAGGAGATTAGCCACTGATGGCATCCAAGAAGAAAACAGAAACAGAAGAAGCACGCACTGAATCGACGTTGGCCGCGGCTGTAGCGGGGATTGACCGCGAGGCGCTCGCGCCTAAGACTCGCCTTTATGCCTTGGCTAAGCAGGTGGGCGTGGCCTCCAAGGAATTGGTGGCCCAGTTCGCGGAGATGGGCATCAAGAAGTCCGCACAATCCACACTTACGCCGGAGGAGGTGGGTCAGCTTATCGATGCCCTCGTGCCAGCCACTGAGGACACCAATCAGGCCGCCGCCGAGGACGCCGAGCAGGCTGCAGTCACGGCCGATGCTGCGCAGACCCCCGAAGAACCTGTCGAAGAAACTACTGAAGCCCCGGCTGAGGAAAAGCCGGAGAAGACGGTGAAGAAGAAGCGCACCAAGCGCGCGGCGAAGCGCGTGAGCAAGGCAGGCAAGAAGGCTGAGCCGAAGGAGCAGGCAGAGGAACCCGCACCGGAAGAGTCTGCTGCGCAACAGGATGGCGCGGGGGAGCCGCAGGAAGCTGCACAGGCACAGGACTCGACACAGGATACTGAACAGGCCGGGCAGCCGGAGCAGCTGAGCGAGGAAGAAGAAAAGCTGCGCGAGCGCGTGCGCAAGAACGTTGATAACGAGATTTCGCAGATCGTCGACAAGGTCGATGCCGAAATGCTGCACGAGGCGCTCGCCGAGGCCGGTGATAGCGACGAGGACGACGAGCTCACTCCGCTGATCACCCCGATGGCTGAGGAAGACCCGGACGTGTACGACTTCGCGCCGGTCTTCATGGCGCCGAAGATCACTCCGCTGGCCAAGCGTCAGAAGTCAGAAAAACGCGAGGAAGAAATCGAGGAAGATTCGGCACCGGCAAGCCAGCCGCGCGGTCGCCGTCGCGGCAGCCGCGGTACCTCTCGTGGCCGCGGAGCAGAAGGCCGCGGGGTAGTCCGCGAGGAAGTCGAGCACATCGACGAGCCGAAGGCGATTAAGGGCTCAACCCGCATCGAGGCGCAGCGTCGCCGCCGTGCGGAGCTGCGGGAGAAGGGCCGCGAGCGCCAGCACATCGTCTCCCAAGCGGAGTTTTTGGCGCGCCGCGAATCTGTAGAGCGCACCATGGTGGTGCGCGATAAGCAGCGTACCGACGGCGCTGGCATCATCACCCAGGTTGGTGTGCTGGAGGATGATCTCCTGGTCGAGCACTTTGTCACGACCGAGACGCACCCTTCCCAGATTGGCAATATCTACTTGGGCCGCGTGCAAAATGTCTTGCCTTCGATGGAGGCCGCCTTCGTCGATATCGGACAGGGCCGAAACGGCGTGCTGTACGCGGGAGACATCGACTGGCGCGCCCTGGGCATTGGTGGGCGCAGCCGCAAGGTGGAAAACGCGCTGAAGTCCGGTGACCAAGTCCTGGTCCAGGTGGCCAAGGATCCCATCGGGCACAAGGGCGCACGTTTGACCACTCAGATTTCCCTGGCCGGTCGTTTCCTGGTGTATGTGCCGGGCGGGCGCAGCGCGGGCATTTCCCGCAAGCTGCCGGCGCCGGAGCGCAAGCGCCTCAAGGGGATTCTGGAGCGCGTCATCCCGGGGGATGGCGGCGCCATCATCCGCACCGCAGCGGAAAACGTGTGGGAGGAGGACATCGCGTCCGACGTCAACCGCCTCCACTCATTGTGGGAGGACATTAGCGCCCGCGCCGCGCACGAAAAGGCAACGAAGGGCGCCAAGCCGGTCACCCTGTACGAAGAGCCGGACCTGCTCATCAAGGTGGTGCGTGACCTTTTCAACGAGGACTTCAGCACCTTGGTGGTGGACGGCAAGCGTTCCTACAACACGGTCAGCGCCTACGTTGATTCCATGGCGCATGACTTGGCCGACCGCGTGGTGCGATACGACGCCCGCGAGCACGATGGCGAGGATGCCTTCAGCGCCTACCGCATTGATGAGCAGCTGCAGAAGGCCCTGGGCCGCAAGGTGTGGCTGCCGTCTGGCGGCACCCTCGTCATCGACCGCACTGAGGCCATGACGGTCATTGACGTCAACACGGGCAAGTTCACCGGCTCCGGCGGCAACCTGGAAGAGACGGTGACGCGAAATAACCTCGAGGCGGCCGAGGAGATCGTGCGCCAGATGCGCCTGCGCGATATCGGCGGCATGATCGTCGTGGACTTCATCGATATGGTCTTGCCGGAAAACCAGGATCTGGTGCTGCGCCGCCTCAAGGAAGCGTTGGGGCGCGACCGGACTCGTCACCAGGTTTCTGAGGTCACCTCACTGGGCTTGGTGCAGATGACGCGCAAGCGCGTGGGCACCGGCCTCATCGAGACTTTCTCCACCGAGTGCGAGGCCTGCCATGGCCGAGGAATCATCATTCACGAGTACCCGGTTGATGAGGAGACGGAAGAGGATAACTCGAAGCCGCAGCGCCGCGGCCGTAAGGAACGCCGTGCACCGCAGCGCGATCCGAAGAAGCACCCGGCCGCCGTCCGTATGCATCGCGAGGACGACGATGCCGCTTCCGAGCATGAGGCTGCCCGTGCTGACAATGAAGAAGCAGCGCGCGACGAAGAATCTTCGCTGGAGGAACTCGTGGCCAGCGTGGTCGTCGTGGACGACGATGACGCGGAGACGCCGGATAGCGCGTCCATTGGCTACGCGGTAGCGGAAAGCCTGGAAGCGAAGCGATCGAAGCCGAAATCCAAGCAGAAGCGCTCGCGCAAGCCGCGCCGGGCAACGCGTACCTTCCGGGAGCCACAGCGCGAGGAGACGAGTGAGGGCTTGCGCGCGCAGCAAGGCAAGCAGGATAGGAACGCTAAGAACGCTGAAGCGGAGAAGAAGTCCTCCGCACAGCGCTCGGAGCCAACCTACGAGGAAGCCGTCGAGGCTTTCGAGAACTCGCCGCGCCGCAAGCGCCGCACACGCGGAAATTCCCGTTCGGATATTCGCCCGAAGCGCGAAGACTTTGCACAGGACGAGACCCCAGCCAAGGACGCTCCGCTGGCCACCTCTAAAAAGGAGGCCAAGGCAGAGCGCAAGGCCGCGGAGTCGGGCGAGAACATGAACGTGCGCGCGACCCGCAGCCGCGGTCGCCGCCGAGTGGTGCGCAAGATGGCGCAGAGCCAATCCGCGCCGGCACCGAAGGAACGCGGTAGGGGCGCGGAGCACAGCACTGAGGCGAAGGAGCGCGAGGAGACTACGGCGTCGACAAGGCGCAGGGGCGGGCGCGGGAGGCGTCGAGTAGCACGGCGCAGGTCGCGCTAGAAAAGGCGTTTTGCCTTTTCGCCCCCTCACGGGGTAGTCTTTGACAGTCGCTGTTTAGACCATGAATGCGCTCGATGGGACGCGCTGCGGTTTCCGCACGTCTCTCGCGGATGTGGTTCTAAACGCCAATGTCCAATGTCCATTCGTTAGCGGCACCACCCAGCTGCTAGCGAGCCGAGTTTAGATAAGGGGTAGCCCTCTATGTACGCGATCGTCAAGACCGGCGGAAAGCAGTACAAGGTTGCTGAAGGTGACCTCGTCAAGGTCGAGAAGATCGAGGGTGAGCCGGGTTCCTCCGTTGCTCTCACCCCGGTTCTGCTCGTCGATGGCGCAACCGTCAAGTCGAAGGCCGCAGACCTCGAGAAGGTCTCCGTCTCCGCTGAAATTGTCGAGCAGGGCAAGGGCCCGAAGATCGACATCCTCAAGTACAAGAACAAGACTGGTTACAAGCGTCGCCTCGGTCACCGTCAGCCGGTGACCACGCTGAAGATTACCGGTATCAAGTAAGCCTTAACCGGCACTAATTCATCCCTGAAGGAGGGGAAACCACATGGCACACAAGAAGGGTGCTTCCAGCTCCAGCAACGGTCGCGATTCCGAGTCCAAGCGTCTCGGCGTCAAGCGCTTCGGTGGTCAGCAGGTTAAGGCCGGCGAGATCATCGTGCGTCAGCGCGGCACCAAGTTCCACCCGGGTGAGAACGTTGGTCGCGGCGGCGACGATACCCTGTTCGCTCTCGCTGCAGGCTCTGTTGAGTTCGGCGTCAAGCGTGGCCGTCGTCTGGTCAACATTGTTCCGGCTGAAGAGGCTGCTGCAGAAGCAACTGCCTAAGAGCCTCATGGCTTAATCCCGAGCTTTTCGCTCGGGATTTTGTCGTTTTACGCGGACGCCTTGGCGGGGGAGCGTGGAGAAGACTAAAGGGGCCGTGGGCTTCAGATCCCCGGTAGTGCCCAACTAGGACGGTATGCCAGGAACCGTTAGACTAGCGGGCATGGCACGATTCATTGACCGAGTGGTTTTGCACCTGCAGGCAGGCGATGGCGGACACGGCTGCGCCTCCGTTCACCGCGAAAAGTTTAAGCCGCTCGGCGGGCCCGATGGTGGCAACGGCGGCCACGGCGGAGACATCCTGCTGGAGGTCTCAACCCAAATCCACACCCTCATGGACTTTCACTACCGCCCGCACATCAAATCCGAGCGTGGCGGCAACGGTGCTGGCGACTGGCGCAACGGCGCGCGCGGCAAGGACCTCATTCTGGAGGTGCCGGCAGGCACCGTGGTCTATACCGAGGATGGGGAGATGCTCGCGGACCTCACGGTCCCGGGGACCCGCTTCGTGGCTGCGGAGGGCGGTTTCGGCGGACTTGGTAACGCAGCACTGGCCTCGGCTGCTCGTAAGGCTCCGGGCTTTGCGCTGCAGGGAGAACCTGGTGAGGCGCGCGATCTCATCCTGGAGCTGAAGTCCATGGCGGACGTCGGCCTCGTGGGCTTTCCTTCCGCGGGTAAGTCCTCCCTTATTTCTGTTCTCTCGGCGGCCAAGCCGAAGATTGGTGACTATCCTTTCACCACCCTCCAGCCCAACCTGGGCGTAGTGGACATGGGCCATGAGTCTTTCACCATGGCGGATGTTCCGGGCCTGATCCCTGGGGCCGCCGAGGGCAAGGGCTTGGGACTCGACTTCCTGCGCCACATCGAGCGCACCGCGGTGCTCGCGCACGTGGTGGATACCGCCTCCATCGAGCCGGGCCGCGACCCGCTCTCCGATATCGAGGCGCTCGAGACCGAGCTGGCCAAGTACCAAGAGCTGCTGGAGCAGGACACCGGCCTGGGTGATCTGCGTGAGCGCCCGCGCGTCATCATCCTCAACAAGGCGGACATTCCCGAGGCCGAAGAGCTAGCAGAATTTGTCAAGGGTGACCTCGAGGAGAAGTACGGCTGGCCCGTCTTCATCATTTCCGCGGTCGCGCGCAAGGGCCTCGACCCACTGAAGTACAAGCTCATGGAGATGGTCAACGAGCACCGCAAGGCTCAGCCCAAGGTCGCCGCGGACAAGAACCACACCATTATTCAGCCGAAGTCCGTGGGCAAGAAAAAGAAGGGCAGGTTCGCCGACTTCACCGTCACCCCGGATCCGGAGGTGGAGGGCGGCTTCATCGTCGAAGGCGAGAAAATCGACCGCTGGATCCGCCAGACCGACTTCGAAAACGACGAGGCCGTGGGCTACCTCGCGGACCGCCTTGCCAAGGCCGGTGTCGAAGAGGAACTGCACCGCCAAGGCGCGCAGGAAGGCTGCCCCGTGACCATCGGGGACATCACCTTCGAGTACGAGCCCATGGCTGGTGGCCGCGCGACCGACGCTGGCCGCGGACAGGATGGCCGCCTCATGAGCACCGAGCGAGTCTCGGCTGCCGAGCGTAAGCGCGCTTCCCAGGCACGCCGCGGTCTCGTCGACGAGTTTGACTATGGCACCGACGGGGAGGTCACGCGCGAGTCCGCGAACCGCGATCGCTGGCAGGGCTAGCCCGGTATAATGAGCCGGTATGTCATCCGAACACGACAACCAGATCGACTATCCTCTTCCCCTCGAACCTTTCGAGGGACCAACCCCGGATATGGACTATCCGGAGACGACCACGCTGTCGGAAAAATCCAGCGGTTTCTCCTCACCCCTGCGTGAGGAGATCTCCAAAGCCAAGCGCATCGTCATCAAGATCGGCTCCTCGTCGTTGACGCGCGATGACTTCGTGACCTCGACTGAGAAGATCGACAAGATCGTTGACGCCGTGTGCGCCCGCATGAATGTCTCGGACATCATCATCGTCTCCTCCGGTGCGGTGGCCGCGGGCATGGGCCCGCTGGGCTTGACCACGCGCCCCACCGATCTCGCCACCAAGCAGGCAGCTGCCGCGGTGGGCCAGGTCCACCTCGCCTACGAGTGGGGTGTATCCTTTGCCCGCTACAACCGGACCATTGGGCAGGTGCTGCTGACCGCGTCGGACGTCGGCAAGCGCGATCGCGCCCGCAACGCCCAGCGCACCATTGACCGCCTGCGCCAGATGCGCACGGTACCCATCGTCAATGAGAATGACACCGTCGCGACCTCCGAGATGCACTTCGGTGATAACGACCGCCTCTCCGCGCTCGTGGCCAACTTGGTTGGCGCGGATGCCCTCTTCCTCTTCTCCGACGTGGACGGTCTCTACGACAAGAACCCCGCGGAGCCCGATGCCAAGTTCGTCGAGGAGGTGCGCACCGGCAAGGACCTCAAGGCGGTTGTTGCTGGTGACGGCGGCAAGGTCGGCACCGGTGGCATGGCCACGAAGGTCTCTGCTGCGCGCTTGGCCACCCGCGGCGGCATTCCCGTGCTGCTGACCTCGGCGGATAACATCGGACAGGCGCTTGACGACGCCTCCGTAGGCACCGTCTTCCACACCCGTGAGGAGCGCCGCCTGTCTGCGTGGAAGTTCTGGGCGCTCTACTGCGCGGATACCGGCGGCTCGCTGCGCCTCGACGAGGGCGCCATGGAAGCCGTGGTCCGCGGCGGAAACTCCCTGTTGGCCGTGGGCATCACGGATATCAAGGGTGAGTTCAGCGCCGGTGAGATCGTGGACATTATGGGCCCCAAGGGCCAGGTCATTGGCCGCGGTGAGGTGGGCTATGACTCCGCTACGCTGCGCAACCTGCTGGGCAAGCACACCGAGGAGCTGCCGGAGGACATGCGCCGCCCGGTTGTTCACGCCGATTACCTGTCCAATTTCGCGTCCCGAGTTTGATGCGTTATTTCATGGGCCCCGATGTGTGGGCAGCAACCGTGGCAGATATCGACGCTGCTGGGCACGAGCGCGTCGAGAGTTTGGAGGAGGCGGAGGTCTTTGTCAACACCGCCTCGGATCCAGCGCAGACCCCGGAGATTCCGGAGAATATCCAGTGGGTGCAATACTGCTTCCCCGGGGTCAACCGCCATATTGATGCCGGACTCATCCGGCGGGACGGGCTCCCGTGGTGCAACTCCGCCGGCGCTTTTGCCAAGCCCGTGGCGGAATCCGCGCTGGGGCTGATGCTCTCCCAAGCACACCACCACAAGGCCTTCGCCCTGGCGAAGTCGTGGTCGGTGGCGCGCGAGCTCGATGAATCCCAAGCCTGGCTCTATGACCAGCAGGGGCCAACGCGCGTGCTCATCGTGGGCGCGGGAGGCATCGGGAAGCAGCTCATGGCCTATCTCGCGCCTTTCGGCGCGCACATCACCGCGGTGAACCGCTCGGGCCGCCCGGTGGACGGCGCGGACGTAACACTGCCGATTGAGCGCGTCGACGAAGCATGGGGCGAGGCGGATTTCGTTGTGAGCATCCTGCCGGCGACGGCCGCCACGGAAGCACTCTTTGATGCCGCTGTGTTCCGCGCCATGAAGCACTCGGCGGTGTTTATCAACGTCGGCCGCGGCAGCACCGTAGTGACTGACGATCTTGTGGACGCACTGCGCACGGGCGAGATTGCCGGAGCGGGCCTCGAGGTCATGGACCCGGAGCCGCTTCCGGATGGCCACCCGCTCTATGAGCTCCCCAACGCCACGCTGACCCCGCACATGGCGGCTTCGGAGCACGTGGCCCAGTACCACTTGGGTGCTATCTTCAATGCCAACGCCGCCGCGTGGGAGCGCGGCGAGGAAATGCCCACGCGCGTCGACCCGGACGCCGGATACTAACAAGGAGGATGTTCTTGAAGTACGCCATCGAACCACACCCCTGGGAGGAGACCATCGAGGTGCTCGATGCCGCGGGCTTTGAGCGCGCCCCGCTTGATGAGGCCTCCTTCCTCATCTACACCGGTAATGGCACTGATTTCCCGGACCCGCTGCCGGAGAACATCGGTTTTGTGCAGATTCCCTCTGCGGGCGTGGATCACGTCTTGGATGCCATGAAGACAACCACCGTGCCGTGGTCGAACGCGGCTGGTGTGTATGACAACACGGTGGCGGAATCCACCATCGCTCTGCTCCTGGCGCAGCTGCACGCGCATCGCCGCGTTAATGGCACGTTTGATTCCTATGCAGAGATGGAGGCTCACACCTCCTACCTCTACGACGATAAGACGGTGGCCATTATTGGTGCCGGTGGCATTGGCAAGCGTCTGATCAGCATGCTCTCCGGTTTCGGGCCGCGCATCATCGCGGTCAACCGCTCCGGCAACCCGGTCGAGGGCGCGGAGGAGACTTACCCGATTTCCCAGGTGGACAAGGTCTGGCCGAAAGCGGATTACTTCGTTCTCATCGCGCCGCTTACCCCGGAGACCCGCCACATGGTGGATGCGGAAGCTTTTAAGCAGATGCCGGATCACGCGGTCGTGGTCAACGTGGGCCGCGGCCCGCTCATCAAGACCGAGGACCTCGTTGCGGCACTGGAGGCAGGGGAGATCGCGGGTGCGGCACTCGACGTCACGGACCCTGAACCGTTGCCGGAGGATCACCCGCTGTGGCAGGATAAGCGCGTGGTTATCACCCCGCATATTGCCAATACGCAGCGCTCCGTGCGCGAGAAGATTGGCGCGCACACCATCAAGGTGGCCAAGGCTTTCGCGGCGGGGGAGGAGCTGCCTACCCTGGTTGACCCGAAGGCAGGTTATTAATGGAGAATCCCGATATCCGCGTTGGTGATGCTGAGCGTTCTGCGGCCCTGGAGCAGTTGAGCCAGCATTTCGTCAACGGCACGTTAGGCCCCGATGAATTTGAGCAGCGCACCGGCGAGGCTGCCGCGGCGCGCACGCGCGGAGACGTCGAAAAGCTCTTTGCGGACCTGCCGGAGCTTTCCACCCCACGTGTTACAGCACCCGCTACCCGCCACGAGGCGGAGCTGGAGGATATGCTCTCCCGCGGACGCAAGGTGCAGATAGTGGATTCCGTCATCTGGTCGGTGGCGATGATCGCGCTCTTCCTAGGCCTCTTCGTCTTTGACTGGAGCTATTTCTGGATCTCGCCAGTCATCGCGTTCTTCGCTTCCTGGGCTGCGCGCGGGGTGTTGAAGTTCAGCGAGTCGGATGAAGAGCTCTTTGATGAGCTTTCCGAAGGAGAAAAGAAAAAGCGCGCCGAGCGCCTGCGTGCCGCGGCGGAGCGCCGCCGCGAGCTCGAGGCCTAACTAAGGGCCGATCCGCGCCCATAGCGGCACAGAATCCCTGACAAGCGGGCAGACCTTCCGTACGCTGGTATGGCATGAGCAACACCGAACGTGAAGAAGTTCTGTCCAAAGCCCGCGCCGCCAAGGCGGTGGCGCCGCAGTTCGCGCAGCTGCCCACCCCGCGCAAGAATGAAATCCTGAACCGCGCCGCGGAAAACCTCATCGCGCACACCGAGGACATCCTCGCTGCTAACCAGCTCGATATCGAGGCCGGCCGCGCTAATGGCATGTCCGAGTCCCTCATCGACCGCCTGTCGCTGGACGCCTCCCGCATCGAGGGTATTGCCGGCGGCCTGCGCCAGGTAGCCTCCCTCCAGGACCCGGTAGGGGAGATCCTGCAGGGCCGCACCATGGATAACGGCATCCAGATGAAGCAGGTCCGCGTGCCGCTCGGCGTGATGGGCATGGTCTACGAGGCCCGCCCGAACGTCACCGTCGATGCCTTCGGCCTGGCCCTGAAGTCCGGCAACGTGCCGCTGTTGCGCGGCTCCAAGTCCGCGAAGAATTCCAACGCCAAGCTCGTGGAGCTCCTCCAGGACACCCTTATGGAGTTCGATCTGCCGCGCGAAGGTGTGCAGCTTCTGCCCTGTGAGACCCACGATTCCGTGCAGGATCTCATCACCGCCCGCGGCTTGGTGGACCTGGTCATCCCCCGTGGCGGCGCGCGCCTCATCAACGCTGTGGTGGAAAACGCCACCGTCCCCGCCATCGAGACCGGTACCGGCAATTGCCACTTCTACGTCGATGCCTCCGCTGACCTGGACAAGGCCATCGATATGGTGATCAACGGCAAGACCCGCCGCACCTCGGTGTGCAATGCCACGGAGGGTGTGCTGATCGACGCCGCGCTTGACGACGCCTCCAAGCTCCGCATCATCACCTCGCTCCAGGAGGCAGGCGTCACCATCCACGGCGATGTGAAGGAGCTCGAAGCCTTCGGCGTTAAGGACGCCGTGGAGGCCACCGACGAAGAGTGGCGCGAAGAATTCCTCTCCATGGATATCTGCGCCAAGGTCGTCGACGGTGTTGATGGCGCCATCGCGCACATCGCCGAGTACACCACCGGCCACACCGAAGCCATCGCCGCCCAGGACGCTGACGTGCTGCTGACCTTCGCCAACGAGGTGGATGCTGCGGCTGTCATGCTCAACGCCTCCACCGCGTTTACTGACGGTGAGGTCTACGGCATGGGCGCAGAAATCGGCATTTCCACTCAGAAGTTGCACGCGCGCGGCCCGATGGCTCTGCCGGAGCTGACGTCTACCAAGTGGGTGCTGCAGGGCACCGGCCAGACGCGCCCCTAGAGGCGGCTCGAAAGCTACTCGAAAGCTACTCGAAAGGAATTTTTCGAGCCTGACCTGCGCAAAACATCCTACTCGAAAACTTTTCGAGTAGATTGTTCGCCTTGCGTGGGGTTCGTGCTGCGCGGCGGGACAGGACTGGGTACTCTAACCCGACTTAGGGCATAGGTGGGTGAGCAACGTCATTCTTAACACTGCTACCTGGTGTTGTTTGGCGGTGAGGGGGGTGTTCCGCACTAAAATGGCTTAAGTCCGGAAGGCGTCCCCTGCAAAAGGCATCTGGCAAAGGGCATCTTTGGGTCTAAAAAACGCCATCTGCAATGAGTAAATGGCGTTTTCAGCCGTGAAAACGCCTTATGACTGATGCCTTTTGTCAGATGCTTCCAGCATGTCGATGGAGGGACGCAGGCGTTGCGCATTGCGAGGGGAGCGAAGAGGTAATCCGTTTGGGAAGAGACGTGCAGTGCTCTACGGAAACGGTCATTGTGGCCTGACTTAGGTCTTGGGTGGGTGAGCAACGTGACTCTTGACACTGCTGCCTGGTGGTTTCCGGCGGTGGGGTGGGATTGTTCCGCACTACATTGGCCTAAATCAGGTGACGTCTACTAGGTGGGTGCTGCAGGGCACTGGCCAGACGCGCCCCTAGAGGCGGCTCGAAAGCTACTCGAAAGGAATTTTTCGAGCCTGACCTGCGCAAAACATCCTACTCGAAAACTTTTCGAGTAGATTGTTCGCCTTGTGTGGGGTTCGTGCTGCGCGGCGGGACAGGACTGGGTACTCTAAAGCGCGGTAATAACAAAGAACTGATTGGTGCCTTCCGCTCATGCTGTCCCGCATTGCTTCCTCCGTCGCCGCCGCCGTCGTGGCCGCGGCCGCCCTCATCGTCCCGAACACCGTATCTGCACCCGCCGCGCATGCCGACGAACAGTGCCCCGCCGTGGTCGTCGTCGCCGCGCGCGGCTCCGGCCAGAACGGCCAGATCTATCCCACGCAGTACTCCAACCAGGGTGGCCGAGCCTCCAATGGGTGGGAAGGCGAATCCATTCGCGCCATGTTGCACGGCGCTGAAGCGCGCTATCAGGCAACACACGGTGGCAACTCGCTGATGAAGGATGTCTACGTGCTGGGGCTGGAGCCGCAATACTACCCGGCGACGTACCCGGAGTATTCCGTGCCGAACGAGTCGCTTCCCACCACCGCGGCCGACTTGGTGCGCCTAGCCGCACAGTACGCCAACCCGGTCATCAACACCGCGGTCTCCGCCATCAACCAGTTCATGTACTCCGTACAGACCGGCAAGCGCGGCGTGACCAGCGCCATCAACAACTACGAGGCCGCTACCGGCTGCCACCCGCAGTACATCCTGTCCGGCTACTCCCAAGGTGCTATGGTCCTGTCCAACCACGAGCTGGAGCTAGCCCACCGCGGCCAGCTCGCCGGTGTCGTGACCTTTGGCAACCCGCTGACCCGCGCCGGGGATCCGGCCGTTGTCGGTGCGACCCAGGGCGCGGGCGGCCCGATGGGCCACTTCCCGCAGATGCGCGCCAACGTCAGCCGCGTGGACTACTGCCTGCCCCTCGATGCCGTGTGCGATCTCTCCGCCCATACCCTCTACGCCGCTAAGCCCACTGGCGGCTCCCACGGCCAGTACTTCTTCACCTACCACGAGTGGGATAACCAGGTCTACGATTCCATCGGCCGCATGGTAGACAGCGTTCGTTTCCGCTAAACAGGAAAGGGTGAAGCCTCTTTCTCTTAGCATGTGTGCCGCGCTTGGCGCAGCAGCGTTTCTCCTGAACGTTCCTGCGGCCTCGGCGGGCGGTATCGACACCTGCCCCGAGACCGCAGTGCTTGTCGCGCGCGGCTCGGATCAGAACGAGGAACAAGGCGAATACGTGGGCCCGCAGCGCTACTCCGCGCGTGCGCCAGAATCCACGGGCTTTGAGGGGCGTAACTTTGCTGCGCTGTTTCACCAGGTCGAGCAGCGCCACCTGGGCGCTATGGATGGCGTCTATGTACTAGCGCTCGATCCGGAGGCATACCCCGCCGCCATGAACCTGCCGCCCTTGGCGCAGGAGGGAGAGGTCCTCAGCCCGCGTGACGTCGTGCAGCGAATCGTGGAGATCCTCCAGCAGCACCCCATTGGGGACTTGGCGTACTCGGTGACGCTGGGGGCCGTCGATAGTCTGCGCACCGGTGTCCGCAACGCCCCAAAGGTGGTCGAAGACTATGAAGCCACCACCGGCTGCCGGCCGCGCTGGGTGGCCGCCGGCTATTCGCAGGGCGCGCTCGTCGCGACAAGCGCCCAAAGCTACCTCGCTGATACCGGGCGCCTGCATGCGGTGCTGACGTTCGGCAATCCGCTCCACCAGGTGTCGTGGGCTAAGAACCGCGCCGGGCTGCCGGAACACCGCGCCGTCGATTATTGCTTGGACGGTGACTTCGTCTGCGACTTCTCCCTGGAAGCCGCCAACCGAGCGTTAGCCACGAAGGCAAAGCGCCATGCCTCCTACTTCCTGGGGGAGCCTACCGAGCAGGACGTGCAGGTCATTGATGCTGTGGCCGGTATACTCACCAGCCATGACTAGTCCACAACGCATCGGCATCATGGGTGGCACCTTCGATCCGATCCACAACGGCCACCTCGTCGCTGCTAGCGAGGTAGCCCACCGTTTCCGTCTCGATACGGTGGTTTTTGTGCCCACCGGCCAGCCCTGGCAGAAGGCAGATAAGCAGGTCACCGCCGCCGAGCATCGCTACCTGATGACCATGGTGGCCACCGCTTCAAACCCGCGCTTTACGGTCTCCCGCGTAGACATTGACCGCGAGGGCCCCACCTACACCATCGATACGCTGCGGGACTTGCGCGAGCTTTTCCCCGATGCCGAGCTCTACTTCATTACCGGTGCGGATTCTGTCGCTTCCATCATGAGCTGGCGGAACTGGGAAGAGATGCTGGAGATGGCGCACTTCGTTGGCGTGACCCGCCCCGGCTACGAGCTACGCAAGGACATGTTGCCGGAGGGCTCCCAAGACGACATCGAGCTGATCGAGATTCCCGCCATGGCCATTTCCTCCACCGATTGCCGCGCCCGCGCCGAGCAGGGCCAGCCGGTGTGGTACCTGGTGCCGGATGGGGTGGTGCAATACATCGCCAAGAATCACCTCTACAGCCCGCACCCGGAAAAACCGCTGTAGTATCCGCGCAGAGGCGGGGGGAATTCGACTAGGAAAATGCGCCTTGTCGTGTAAGACTAGAGTTCTTAAGAGAAAAGTACTTGTGTAGGGATTGTCATGTCGATTACTGATGAAGCACGCCAGATGGCGGAAACCGCCGCCTTGGCTGCGGATGAAAAGCTGGCCACCAACATTGCCGCTATTGACGTTTCCGACGTGCTGGCGATTACCGAGGTCTTCGTCTTGGCCTCCGCCGATACCGAGCGCCAAGTGGCGTCTATCGTCGAGGAAGTCGAGGACGAGCTGACCAAGCAGGGCTTTGAGCCCAAGCGCCGCGAAGGCAATCGTGAGAACCGGTGGGTCTTGCTCGATTACGGCCCCATCGTGGTCCACGTCCAGCGCAACGATCAGCGCGAGTTTTACGGCCTGGATCGCCTCTACCACGACTGCCCGCTTCTCGACATCCCCGGTCTGGACACCCCGGAACGCCCCGGCGAGTGGTCTGATGAAGTCAACCCGCGCGACGTGGACTCGATCGATGAGATTCCCCTGGCCCAGCCAGAGCCGGAAGATGACGAATTATGACCCGCCGTCTCCTCCTCATCCGCCACGGGCAAACTACCTACAACGCCACCGGACGGATGCAGGGGCACCTGGACACCGAGCTGTCGGACGTAGGGTACTCCCAAGCGCGCGCTGCTGCTGACCTGCTCGAGGATAAAGGCATCACCGCGGTTGTCGCCTCGGACCTCATCCGTGCCCGCGAAACCGCTGAGATCATCGCCCGTCACTTGGGGCTTGCGGTAACCGTCGATAAGCGCCTGCGTGAAACCCACCTGGGGGAGTGGCAGGGGATGACCTCCGCCGAGGTGGATGAGCAGTACCCCGGGGCGCGTGCGCTGTGGCGCCACGACCCCACCTGGGCGCCGCCGCAGGGCGAAAGCCGCGTCGATGTGGCCAACCGAGCCCGCCCGGTCATTGATGAGCTCATGCAGGAGCACTCCGACTGGGATGAAGGCGCGGTGCTTGTCGTCGCGCACGGCGGCGCCATTTCCGCGCTGACCTGCCACCTTTTGGGCCTTGAGCATCACCAGTACGGGATTCTTTCCGGTCTGAAAAACACCCATTGGTCGCAGCTGACCGCGCGGCCCGAGTTCGATGCCGCTCGTCCGCTCTCCCCGCTGGAATTCACCCCGGAGAACGTCAGCCGCGCCCAGTGGTACTTCGACGGCTGGAACATGGGCGGCGCCGTCGTTGGTGGCGCCGGGGCGGACGTCTAGTGATTCGCGTCGTCACCGATTCCGCCGCGGGGTTGCCGGCGGATATCGTCGAGGAGCTCGACATCTGCGTCGTGGACCTGCACGTCATGGAAAGTCACGGCAAGGATGGCGCGGAGCTGTCCACCTCTGGTCTGACTGCCTTGGAGCTAGCGGCCCTGTATGGCCGTCAGATGGAACGCTCCGGCGATGACGGGGTGCTAGCCATCCACCTGTCGAAGGAACTGTCCTCGACGTGGTCGGCGGCGGTGACTGCCTCCGGCGTTTTCCCCGACACCGTGCGCGTCATCGATTCCGGCACCGCGGGCATGGTCATGGGTGCCGCTGCCATGGCCGCAGCGAAGCTTGTCCAGGAAGGCGCCTCACTCGACGAGTGCTATGCCGCCGCATCAACACCCTCGAGCGCGGGCACACCTGGTCTATCTCAGCTCGACGGAGGAGCTGCGCCGTTCTGGGCGCATTCTCGCGCCACGGCGATGCTGTCGACCGCGCTGCTGGCCACCAAGCCAATCATGGCGATTGAGGGCGGCAAGCTGGAGATGGTGGGCAAGACCCGCACCCAAACCAAGGCCTTTACCAAGCTCGTGGATCTGGTGGCCTCCCGCGCGGAGGGCAAGCCGGCGTTCATCGTGGTGCAGTACAACGAGGACAAGGTCTCGGCCCGCCGGCTGGAGGACCTGCTGCGCTTGGCGTTGCCGGATTCCTCCTTCATGCTGGTGCCGCTTACCGACGTCCTCGCGGTCCACGTCGGTCCCGGAGCCATCGGCGTCTCCGCGGTCTTTAGCTGATGGCGGAGCCGAGCTAAATACGTTGTTGATGTCTTCAACAAGTTATCCACAGGCTGAGGCTTAAGCCCTCGACGGGGGTGTGGGCGCTGCGTAGCGTCGCGGGCATGAACGCCATTGCTGATCGCCTCCGTGACCTCACCCGCCCCACCGGGGAAGAAGAACTGCTCAACGTCGACTTTCCGCGCGTGCGCGTGCCACCCTGGCTGGCGCTTGTCGTAGCAGGTTTAGCCGGCGTCGCGCTCCTCGCCTGGCTGGGGCTGAGCCGCAGCGCGGAGAACCCTTATGAGGTGGCCGCGCCGAGCAGCGAGGTGGCGGCCGACATCGTGGTCTCCGTCGTGGGCGACGTCGAGCAGCCGGGCCTGGTGACCTTGGCACCGGGCGCGCGCATCAACGACGCCCTTGAGGTGGCACGCCCGCGCGTGCCCACCGACAACCTCAACCTGGCGCAGAAGCTTAACGACGGCGAACAGATCACCGTCGGCGCTCCACCCGCTGCCCCAGGCGCTGCGGCCGAAGACACTATCTCCCTCAACTCCGCCACCGCGGAGGAGCTCACTGAGCTTCCCGGGGTGGGGCCGGCCACGGCTGCGGCGATCATCGCGCACCGCGAGGAAGTCGGGAGCTTTACCACCGTGGAGCAACTCATGGACGTCTCCGGCATCGGCCCGGCGAAGTTCGCGAAGCTCAAGGACAAGGTTCGGCCGTGAGGGAACTGCGGCTGGTGCCCGCCGCGGTGGTCGCATGGTTGGCCACGCTCGCAGTACTTTTCGGCCACCCGTGGCTGTTGTGCGGGCTCGTGCTCTTCGCTTTAGCGCGCGGGCAGTGGCGTGGCCAGGGCATCTTGTGCGCGGCGAGTGGGGCCATCTTCGCCACCCTTGCGCATGTGCGCTCGGTGCGCGCGGCGGGCTTTCATATTGGTTCGGAGGTGACGGGAAAACTTGCCGCCGAGCCCACCCAGACAGCCTCCGGATGGATGGTGCGCTTGCGCGTGCCCGGCTATCCAGCGCAGCTGCCGGTCTTCCTCAAGGAAAAACCGGAGGCCTTCAGCGGCTCCCTTGTCACGGTGCACGGTCACCCCGGTCCGTCTGACCGGATAGGAGTAGGGCAGACCGTCTTCAGCGGCGAACTCACCGCGCACGCCCATAGCTGGACCGCCGCGGTGGCGGAGAACTTCCGCGCCGTGTGCGATAACGGCCTTATCCCTGGCATGGTGCTGGGCGATACCAGCCTGCAAAGCCCCGAGGACAAGCAGCTTTACATCGACACCGGGCTGTCGCACTTGAGTGCCGTGTCCGGCTCTAACGTCGCCATCGTGTGCACCGCGGCCGCGTTGGTGGTGCCGGGGCCACGGATGAGAGTGGGGGCGTCGGCAAGCGCGTTGGCGTTGTTCGTGGCACTGGTGGGATGGGAGCCCTCCGTCCAGCGCGCCACCGTCGCTGGGCTGGCGGGGCTGGCGGCGGTGC
The DNA here is from genome assembly GCF_903645345.1 of Corynebacterium sp. Marseille-Q2823. Taxonomy (NCBI): domain Bacteria; kingdom Bacillati; phylum Actinomycetota; class Actinomycetes; order Mycobacteriales; family Corynebacteriaceae; genus Corynebacterium; species Corynebacterium sp. Marseille-Q2823. The sequence continues at coordinate 279,652 of NZ_CAHJXS010000003.1, forward strand.
TCAGCTCCTCGAAGATGGAGCCGCTCCATGCCCTGGCTCTTGGAGTGCTCTTTCTGCTCGCGGCGGACAGCGACCTAGCGGTCAGCTTCGGCTTCGCGCTCTCCGTGGCGGCGACCGCCGGCATCGTAGTACTCAGCCCGCTGCTGTTGCGCGTGTTGGGCACAGGTATTGTCGCCCGCGCCTTCGCCGTGGCCATCGCCGCGGATATCGTGACCATGCCGCTCATCGCGCTCATGTCCGGGCGGGTCTCGGTGGTCTCTGTCATCGCCAATGTGCTGGTGGCTCCGGTCGTGCCGGTCATCACCGTCGTGGGGCTTATCGCCGCCGCCCTGGCGCAGGTGGGGCTGGGCAGGCCGCTTGTGATCCTCATTGAGCCCTTGGCGGATTGGATCCACTTTGTCGCCTCCTCGATGCCCGTGACCACCGTGACCGCCGGCCCTATCGCGGTGCTGTTGCTCGGCGGGTGGATCATCGCGGCGTTGCTAAGATGACAGGCATGTCTTCAGCCCCCGTGCACCTCATCCTCGGCGATGACGAATTCCTGGCCGAGCGCGCCCGCCTGAGTATCCAACACGGCGAGGTAACCAAGCTCAAGGCCTCCGAGGTCAGCGAGGGCGAAATCCTGGAAGCGACCAGCCCCTCCCTGTTTGGGGAGGACCGCGTCATCGTCATCAGTGATGTGGAGCGGGCCGGCAAGGAGGTCACGACGATCCTCCTCGACGCCTGCGCCAACCCGATGCCCGGCATCACGCTCATTTTGATCTACTCGGTGACGGCGAAGACGCTGAAGAAAAAGAAGAAGCCGCCGGAGCTCATCGCGGCGCTGCGCAAGACGGCCGAGGTGCACGAGGTCTTTTCCCTCTACCCGAGCGAGCTCGCGCAGTGGGCCACCCGCGAGTTCGCCTCGCACGGGGTGCGACCGACCCCGGATGTGGTGCAGGCGCTTCTCGACGGCGTCGGCTCCGACCTCCGCGAACTCGCCTCCGCCATCTCGCAATTGGTCTTCGACACAGGTGGCAAGGTAACCCGCGAGGCGGTACACGCGTACTACGTAGGCGTGGCAGAGGTAGCCAATTGGGATATCGCGGATGCTGCTGTGGCTGGCCGCGTGGAGGCGGCGGTCTCCACGTGCCGTCGAGCGCTGCAGTTAGGGGCGAGCCCCGTGGCCATCGCCTCGGCGCTGGCTAACAAGGTGGGCAATATCGCGCGGCTTTACTCCGCGCGCGGGGATCAGTATTCCCTGGCCTCCCAGACCGGCATGGCGCCCTACGCGGTAAAACTCACCCAACCGGTGGCGCGGCGCTGGTCGGGGGAGAATATCACCAAGGCCGTGATCCTCATGGCGGAGCTGGATGCTGCGGTCAAGGGCCAGGGCGGGGACGAGGACTTCGCCATCGAGGCGGCCGTTAAACGGGTGGCGGAGCTGGCGCGCTAGACTAACCCTCCATGGATGACATCCAGAACTTTGCCACCAAGCTTTTTGACTTTGCCCGCAACGGCGATGCCACGCTGCTCGAGTACATCAAGCAGGGCGTCAACGTGGACACGGTGAACCAGGACGGGCAGTCCTTCATTATGCTTGCCGCCTACCACGGCCATGCGGAGCTGGTACGCCAGCTCGCCGCGGCGGGGGCCGACGTCAACCTCCTCAACGACCGTGGCCAGTCGCCATTGGCCGGAGCGATTTTTAAGAAAGAAGACGCGGTGATCGACGCGCTTCTCGACGCCGGCGCCGACCCCTCCGCCGGCCAGCCTAATGCCCTCGACTCGGCCCGCATGTTCGGCCGCGAGGACCTTCTCGAGCGCCTGTCATGAGCTGGTCCGCGTTTGCGGCCATCCTCCTGATGAATCTCGTCGGTGCGGCAGCACCCGGCCCGGACATCGTCCTAGTGACGCGCTATGCCACGCGCTCGCGCCGCCACGCCATTGCGGCGGCGACGGGCATCCAGGTAGGCGTGCTGTTCTGGTGCACGCTGACCGTGTTCGGTGCGGCCGCCCTGCTCACCGCCTTCCCCGGTGTCCTCTCGTTGATTCAGGTGATCGGTGGCTGTTTCCTGGTGTTTATGGGCGTGCTCTCCATTCGCTCCGGGCTGGAGCTGCGCAAGCAGCCGCCCGTCGATGAGGAGGAGGCGGCCGCACGCTTGGGGTCGGTGGGCAAGGTCTTCCGCACGGGTTTGGCTACCAACTTGTCCAACCCGAAGATCGTGCTCTTCCTCGCCGCTATGGTCGCCCCGCTGCTGCCGCCGCACCCGCCGGTGTGGGTATCGGTGGCACTGGTGCTGAGCCTAGCGCTGTCGAGCTATCTGCTCTTCGTCTTTCTCTCGACGGTTATTTCCACCCGCGCGATTCGCCGCCGCCTCCTGGCCGCCGGCCCGTGGATCGACATAGCCTCCGGCGCCTTCTTCGTGGTGGCCGGCTGCGCTCTGGTGTGGGCCGGCATCCAGGCTGCCTAGTCCTGTTCCAGCAGCTCCGCGAGCCACTGCGACCATGCCGCGACCGTGGCGGAGCGGCGGCGCAGGGTCGAATCACCCAGGCCCAGGTTCGCCGCCCGCATGAAGACCATTGCCTCTTCTTTATCCACCGCTCGGCCCGTATCCACGACGTGCTGCACCATGTCCCGGAACACCGGGCGGGAGGCCAGGGCCTCGACGAGGGTGAGATTGCGTTCATCGCGCGTGCCGCTGAGCTTGGCCAGACCTAGGTAGCGGGCGGCGTTGGTGTAATAATCCGCCTGGCGCGGGGTAAAGCCAAATTCCTCAGGCATCTCGGCTTTGTCCACTGGGTTCTCCAGCAGGCTGATGACTCGCGCAAAGGAGTCCGCCTGGGGGAAAGGAACGCGCGTGTCCTCGATCTGTGTGCGCGCCATCACCGCGCGCACCGTCGCCTCAGTCAGGCCAGACTCGCCCAAAACATAGCGCGCCGCGCTGACCAGCTCGATGCTGCGGAAGTCCTCCGGCTGCCTAAACACGTAGCGGTAGAAGTGGAAGATGCCGTTGGAATACACCAAGTACACCGGCACGACGTCCTTCTCCAAGGCCAGCGAGAAGCGGCGGAACGGGAAGTAGAGTTGGCGGATGTTGAAGTCGGGGGAGAGGTGGTTCTTCGCCTCTACGAGCACGAGGTGCTCGGCGGACTCGAAGCCGGCATCAATCTCCATCTGGGCGCGGTCTACTTCGATATCGCGCCCGCCGACCCGCATGGGTAGCCTGAGCGTCGACATGCGCCCGCTGACCGTCGGCACCAGCTCACCGCCCAGGAAATCATCGAGCATGCCGCTTAAGCTCGCCGCGGTGAGTGCGGCGGCCTCCGAGGTCAGGTTCTCGAAGTCAATGGACTGGATGTGGCTCGGAACCGGCATCGACTTCAGCGGCCCGGCCTGCTCTGGGAAAGGCTGGTACAGGTTAAAGCGGCCAATCAGGTAGGCATCGCGGCGAATCGGCAGCATGGACAAACCGTGCTCTCGAAAGACCTCGGGGCGCGCTGCCGAAAAGTCATGCTTGGCCATCAACCGCGGCTCGCGGCCCGATAGCTCCTTAAGCTTCGCGGCGGGCAGTATCGCGAAGCCCTGGGCCGCGATGTCGGCGGCGATGTGGGGGTAGACGAGGTCCCAGGCGGCGTCGTTAAGCATAATTGCGCACGAGCACCTCATCGACCTTGCCGCGCTTCGAGGCCACGGAGTTCACCGCGCGCGTGGCCCCCACGATGTCGATGTGGTAGTCCGCGTACAGCTCCTTGATGAAGTCCGTCGCGGAATTCGACAGCAGGAACTTCACCCCGCGGGCATTGAGGTCGTCGCAGGTTTCCTTCAGACGAATCTGGTCCGCGCGGCCAAAACCACCCGACTGGTAGCCGGTGAAATTGCTCGTGGGGTTGACCGGATCATAGGGCGGATCGAAATAAACGAAATCCCCCTCGTTGGCCTCCACCGCAGCGTAGTCGCCGTTATAAAACGTCACGTCGTGGGTGGACAAGTACTCCGAGACCGCGCGCAGATTGGGCTCATCGCAAATCTTCGGGTTGGCATAGCGGCCAAACGGGGCATTAAACTGGCCGGCGTTATTCACCCGGTAAAGCCCGTTATAGCAGGTCTTATTCAAGTAAATCGTGCGGGCAGCGCGCTCGACGGGGCTCAAGTGCGCAAACCCCGGCTCGCGGTCGCGGGCGCGCATCTCGTAGAAGAAACCCGAATCATTCGGATAGCCCTTTAACAGGGCGATGAGCTCGTCCACGTTATCGCGGACCACCTCGTAGACGGTGATGAGCTCGGTGTTCAGGTCATTGACCCGGGCGCGTTCGGGCGCCAAAGAAAAAAGAACCGCTCCGCCGCCCAAGAAAGGCTCGACATAAGTATCGAAGCTCTCGGGCAGCACGGAGTGGATAGCGGGTAGCAGCTGGCGCTTTCCCCCGACCCACTTCAGGAGCGGTTTCATTTAGGCCATCTTGTTGAAGGCGGTGGCCATGCCGGACTTCTTGTTAGCCGCAGTGTTGCGGTGGAAGACGCCCTTAGACACGGACTTGTCCAGTGCGCGGGAGGCAACGCGCAGCTGCTTCTCGGCTGCAGCCTTGTCACCAGCGGCGACGGCCTCACGGAACTTGCGGATCTCGGTACGCACGGCGGAGCGTACGGACTTGTTGCGCTGACGAGACTTCTCGTTGGTCAGGATGCGCTTCTGCTTGGACTTGATGTTTGCCATCGTTATACCTCTTAGAGTCGTAGGAATGTGCAACCGAGGAAGGCGGACCCAAGGTCCTGACCGCCAGCGTGCCCCGGCATCCCAAAAAATTTAGCAGGGCTCGGACCGAATCCCCAAATCAGGCCCAGTGATAACGCGAGCGCAGCCGGTTGGCGATGCGCTCGAAGCGGCGTTCCGGGAAGAGCGTGCCCTGCCGGCGGCATTGTTCCTCGGAGATTTCCAACACGCGGTCCATCCGCACCCAGCACTGCCGGCCGGATTCGTCCCATTCGCCGGTGCCGATATCGAGCCATTCCTCTTTGTTCGCGTGGCCCGGGTTGGGGGAGATGAGCAGACCCAGCACGGTGGTGCGCGTGCGCGAGACAATGAGCACGGCCCGCTCGCGCGGCGGGGACTGCTTGCCATCCGAGGGTGCCCACACCCAGACAACCTCGCCGGAGTCTGCCTGCCCGTCCATGTCGGGGGTGAAGAAGACGCTGCGCGGGTGGGCGGCGGCACACTCGACGCGAATGTCGGCGGCCTTGCGCGGTTCCGTTACGGAATCGTTCTGGTTCAACCCCAAGCCTTCGGTGATGCGCTCGAGACCGACATCGACAGGCTCAGGGCCTCCGATACCGAGAATGCGTGCCAACCTAGACATGTCGTCTATTCTAAACACATGTCTACAAACTTCGCGGCCACTACGTTTACGGATCCGTCCAAGATCCGAAACTTTTGCATTATCGCCCACATCGACCACGGCAAGTCGACGCTGGCTGATCGCATCCTGCAGTTGTCGCAGGTGGTGGAGGAGCGCGACATGCGTGACCAATACCTCGACAACATGGATATCGAGCGCGAGCGCGGCATTACCATTAAGGCGCAGAACGTGCGCCTGCCCTGGATTCCTCGCTCCGGTGAGTTCGAGGGCCAGGAGATCGTCATGCAGATGATCGATACCCCCGGCCACGTGGACTTCACCTACGAGGTTTCGCGTGCGTTGGAGGCGTGTGAGGGAGCCATCCTGCTTGTCGACGCCGCCCAGGGCATCGAAGCCCAAACCCTGGCCAACCTCTACCTGGCCATGGAAAATGACCTGGAGATCATCCCGGTCCTCAACAAGATTGACCTGCCTGCGGCCGACCCGGAGAAGTACGCCCTGGAGATTGCCCACATCATCGGCTGCGAGCCGGAGGAGGTGCTGCGCGTGTCCGGCAAGACCGGCGCGGGCGTGCCGGAGCTGCTGGATAAGGTGGCTGAGCTCGTCCCTGCCCCGACGTCCGAGTTCGGCGAGGATGCCCCGGCCCGCGCGATGGTCTTCGACTCCGTCTATGACACCTACCGCGGCGTGGTGACCTATATCCGCATGATGGATGGCAAGCTGACTCCACGCCAAAAGGTCACCATGATGGCTACGGGCACCAACCATGAGCTGCTCGAGGTGGGCATCGTCAGCCCGACCATGCAGAAGTGTGAGGGCCTGGGGCCGGGTGAGGTGGGCTACCTCATTACGGGCGTGAAGAACGTGCGTGAGACCAAGGTGGGTGACACGATTACGTGGGCGTCGAATGGCGCGAGCGAGCCGCTCAAAGGTTATGCCGACCCGAACCCCATGGTCTACTCCGGCCTGTTCCCGATCTCCCAGGCGGACTTCCCGGACCTGCGTGATGCGCTGGAAAAACTGCAGCTTAACGACGCCTCCCTCACCTTCGAGCCTGAGACCTCCGTCGCCCTAGGCTTCGGCTTCCGCTGTGGCTTCTTGGGCCTGCTGCACATGGAAATTACGCGCGACCGTCTGGAGCGCGAGTTTGGTTTGGACCTGATTTCCACGGCACCGTCGGTGACCTACCGCGTGGTGGCGGAGGATGGCGAGGAGTCTATGGTGCACAACCCGTCGGACTGGCCGAGCGGCAAATTGCGTGAGGTCTACGAGCCGATTGTGAAGATGACCATCATCGTGCCGGAGGAATTTGTGGGCTCGACGATGGAGCTGTGTCAGTCCAAGCGCGGCCAAATGGGTGGCATGGATTACCTGTCCGAAGACCGCGTGGAGCTGCGCTACACCATGCCGCTGGGCGAAATCATCTTCGACTTCTTCGACATGCTGAAGTCCCGCACCAAGGGCTACGCTTCCCTCAACTATGAGGAGGCCGGCGAGCAGCTGGCGGACTTGGTCAAGGTGGATATTCTCCTCAACGGTGATCCCGTGGATGCCTTCTCCGCCATCGTGCACCGCGATTCCGCGCAGTGGTACGGCAACAAGATGACCAAGAAGCTCAAGGAGCTGATCCCACGCCAGCAGTTCGAGGTGCCCGTCCAGGCGGCCATCGGCTCGAAGATTATCGCGCGTGAGAACATCCGCGCGATGCGCAAGGACGTGTTGGCCAAGTGCTACGGCGGCGATATTTCCCGTAAGCGCAAGCTGCTGGAGAAGCAGAAGGCCGGTAAGAAGCGCATGAAGTCCATCGGCTCCGTGTCCGTGCCGCAGGAGGCTTTCGTGGCGGCGCTGTCTACGGATAGCGATTAAGAGAAACTAAGCTTCACTGGGAGGCTCTTTTGGCTTTGATGAAGGTGCTTCATTGGCATTGGTTAATTGAAGCACCGTATCGTCGTGACGAATAGGTGCTGAGGCATCGTGCGTTGAAACAATGACCGTTTTTTCGCGTGCAAGATCTTCAATAATTCCCCACACCAATGCCCGTGAATTCTTGTCTAAGCTACTGGTTGGCTCATCGAGGACCACAATTGACCCAGGCTTAGCGATCAATGCTCGTGCCAAGGCGATTCTTTGTTTTTCCCCACCGGATGCCCCACCGTCTTCACCCGCTACATCGGAGTTCTTCTTGCAGCCCGTTGAAGAAAACTCGTGTAGTCCTACTGCTGTGAGTAACTCGTCAGCTTTGCACACGGCTATTGATCTGCCAAAAACAACGTTGTCTATGGCGTTGGCGTTTAACAGGCTTGCGCTTTGAGGCGCATACGTTGAATTTTCCCTTATCTCACAAGATTCTTGTTGCAAGGGTAACGAATACTCATTTAGATTTAGGAACCCTTCCAAAACCGTCGTTTTCCCTGAGCCGCTTGGACCAAGAACCCAGATTGGTCTTTGTTCATGTCGCTGGTGTGCCGAAGCTGCCATGTCAGACAAACGCAGTATTTGCTCATTCCACAAATCCACGTTTTGGCTTGTTGCGGCGACGAACCCCGTTGGGCGAATCTTTTCGCTTGCTTCACTCGCATGGGAAACTGAAACAGCGAGTGTGGACACTCCAAATCCGACGGATTGAAGAGGCGTAATGGCTGCAATGGCGATTCCTGTAGACGAGATAATTGATCCAATTGCCTGCGCATCTGCATTACTTGTTCGAAGGATAATGGCTATAATGAGAACACAAATCGTTATTGCTAAAACGATTCCTTGGGCAACATACAGCCGCCGCGTCATGGTATAGGAATGGACTCCAGCGCGTTCTACAGTGCTTCGATCCTTTCTATAGCGAGATTCCAAAAATGCTTGAGTAGAAAACACTGTCGCTTCTTTCCAGAGGGACAAAGAATTCCCTAGGACGCCGAAACTGCGCATGCTCTCTTTGAAAAACTTTGTCTGGGCGTTCTGGTGGCTTTGGATTAGCCGGTAGCTGACCACACAATAGGTCACAATGGCTGCTGTGAGGATTATTCCTTCTAACCAAGTGCTGGCAATAACGACTAGGAAAATTCCGGAGACTAAAGAAATGGTTGCCGGCAATATAGACAGGTAGATGCTGGATAATGTGTCACGATATGCGGAAGCTTCGCTATCAATGGCAAATGAGATCTCTCCATTATCAGCATGTGATCGTGCGCTAGGGCTGGCATCGATGCTATCGGTGAGAGACCTAGCCATTCGCTCTGACTGCAGCTTTTGCTCAATCGTTCCATACGTTGGAAATAGTATGTATCTTGCGGATGCTCCCAAAAACCAAATCAGAGAATAGGTTATAGAAAGCTTTAGGCCAATTGTAATGAAGTCTTCTCTGTTTGAACTATTAAGGAGAGAGTTGACTCCACTGCCGAGAACATACGGGGCAATAACTGTAGAAATTGACGAGATTACAATGGAGACGAGGACTAAAAAGTTGTTCCAAGGCGATAGTTTCCAAGATTGTGTAATGACTTGTCGTATAAGTTGCATTCGGAATCCATTTTTAAATGACTCGTGATTATCGTGATGTCAGATGAGTCTATCCGAAGGGGACTGGCCCGGGTCTGAATTCGTTTCCGAGGTAGGTGCTTAGAGTTTTTAATGCATCAGGTCTATCGTCCTGCAGTCCCGAGGGCCAGTCGTTGCTTAGAAGCCGGGCTATGTACCAAGGCGAACCGTCATAGGAAAGACTATCTACTAGCATTAGTGGCGGGTTTGTTGTATTCGCTAGCAGCTCTAAAGCGTTATTAGGTGTTCGTCGTAGCTGTGAAGGAATTGTAATCCGCAGTGCGGTTGAATTACTCCATTCTTCGGATGTATTTGGTTTATTTGCCTTGAGATACTCGTCTTGTATGCAGTCCATTAATGGGCGTCCCGTCAATCGTCTAAACAAGTTGTCTTGCATAGATAGAATTGCTTGGCGGCATTCTCTCAGCGCCTTCTCTGCAGTGCTTTGAAGATGGAATCCCGAAGCAGCGCCGGCAGAGTACTGAGTGCTTTTCGCAGGTGAGCTAAATAATGCTAGGCAAACGTATACGCCTTCAAATATTGATATTTCATAAATCCGCCAGGTTTCTGAAGGGTGGTCATTTTCAGCTGGATTGTTCATGGATAGTTCTACTCCATGGGTTGAGAATCTCCAGTGGGCAATTAACGATTGTCTTTCGATGAATTCGAGACATGCAGATTCAATGGCCTTTTCAAGGCTGCGATGTATTGCTGTTCCGGATGAATCTGTTACATTCTGTGCTTGCTCTGAAACCATCAATTTATCATCGTTGAAAGCGTTCGAAAGACTGTAGATTTTCGCGTGATCGCTTGGCCCCCGTTTCTGCCAGAATCGTTCGAGTGCTTCTGCCGTAGCGCGTAGCTCGCTCTGTGGCTCCCCGAATCCGATTCCTGATGCTAGATTTGTGACGTCTGCAATAGCGATGGATTCGTCCGAGAGAGGTGAATACCGGAATTGTAGGCTTTTCATGAGTCTTCCTTAGCGAGGAGTTGGAGTTGCTCAATCCAGATATCATCAGGATTTAATCCCCATAGGTTTGCTATAGAAAGTTCGTCAAAATATCCATATGGTCTGGTAGAGAAGTTCATAGAACCAGCGTTCCTGGTTACTTCTTGGATCATTTCTCCAATCTCAATGAGTGAGAACTTGTAACCGCGAAGTCGATATTTTGCTATTGAGATTTCGGGAATTATTCCGAATCCCAGTACTAGGTCGACCTGTTCTAGAGCTACCGGTCCATCACATCCAACGTAGTTAAATATTTCTGTAAATGGGACTGGCCCTAGGTTCTCCAAGCGGCGAGCTAATGGTAGTAGGTGGAAGCGTTCCCATTGTCGTCCCTGCCTGGCGAGTATGAATACCTGTACTGGATATAAACTGCCGGCACTGGCATATGGACGGCTCATCTCTGGGGAAGTCAGGGGCTTTAGGAAACAGCTGTTTAAAATGGCATGAAGGTCACTTTGCTCCAGTGAGCGAGCTTCTATATTGATATGTCGGTCTGCGTTAGTGAGACTTGGTTGGCGAGAGTGGATGTCTTTTGTGGGGGGATCAATTGGTTGGGAATTATCTAGGTCCAGTGCGTAGTCAAACTCACCAAGCCGCATGATCCAATGGTTAGCGGAGGCCGCGCTTAGAGGTGAAATTGCGAATCCACTGTCAATTGTAAGTGCATTTCCTGCACATAGTTGGCTTCGTACAGCCCTAAGGGTAGTGAGGTCGATGGCCGGTATAGAGCGTCGAATCTGCAACCTTGTTGCGTCATTGCTGTATTTATTTTCCATAGAATCCCTCATGATTACACTTTGGATCCGTGGGGAGGACAGCGGTGTGTACTAGCCCATTAGTTAGATCTTGGAACTCAGCGTATCGAAGGGTATCTGCTGCGTGAGGATCATTATTCTTGATTGCCAGGCCAAGTGTTATTGCATCTGTAATTGCACTGAGTATGTTCAACGTTTGGATTGCCTCTAGCTCTTTAGAGCTACCCCTATGGGGATCATTCTTGGCTGAATTTAATGCTTTCTTAATGGTAGCCTCTGCCTTTGGTTCACTACTTCTTTCTATTGCAATGGAACATAGTGGACATGGGCGCCCGCTCCGAAACCAGTTGATACTACTTCTAAAGCGTTTGAGTGGGTCGAAGGAATAAGTTACATTAGGACGATTTTTGTCGCGGCCCGTGAGCTGGTGGGGATTACCTTTCTCGTAAATCAGAAAATCTACGACTTTTCGCTGGTTTTTGCTTTGGGGCCACTGCATGCTAGGAGAGTAAAGTGATATAAAGCTCGAGATATTTGGAACATCGGGCAGTTTATTCCCGATGTATACAAGATTCACTTCTACCGTGCTTTTTAGTACGTCTTTGTGGGAGATCCTGAGCGCTTCGAGGCTTTGTTCATAGTGTAAAGCTTGGTCTTTTTCAACTCTATTGATAGAGAATTGGGAGATAATATATTGCCGGGTGGGGCCTTGGAGAAGTTCAAAGGGTGTGGATAAAAGCATGTCGCTCTTTTGGATGTTCGAAAACGGGACAGACGGTCGGAAATACGGGGAAGTAGGTCCGACTGCCTGAAGATTTTATGTCTATTTAGGCGAGGAGCCTTTCGAGCTCTTTGTCAACAGTTGGTGTGGGTGCTGACGAGGTTGAGGGCAGGCCTGGGGAATTGGATCCTGTGCAGGAGGCGCAATTTCCTGGAGACTGGGAGAGCGCAGGGGACTCAGTAGTGGTGTCAGCTTTTGAGCACACTTCGACAAGGTCTATGGTGAGCATTAAAAATTCCTTCCAATGTGAGTTGGGTGACAATCGGGCAAGTGTGTTGACCGTAACTCATTAGTTGTTGATTGTCTACCCCCTAGTGTTTCTTTGTTATGTTCATAGGGCTTGGGGTATGGAGTCCGGTGTCTTTTTGGGCACGGAGTCCATGGAGGTCTTGGACACTTCTAGCGGGTCATGGTTGCGGCCTGCGTTTCGGCCGGGGTTTGGATAGTTTCGGGTTCATCCGCGGTGGTTGGCGGTGTTTCATTCCTTCACCGCTACGGCAAATACCTATAAACCTAACCCCACGCAGACAACTTGACACGCTCGTGTGATCACCGAGTTGCGGTAGTGGAAGTAGGTTTCTAATACCCCCATGGCCACAGAGACTAAAACAGGTTCACCAACCCCGCAACTGGAACGCAGAATTACTCGGCTTTAAACGAATAGCTCCCGGTCAACTCGTTGTGGATGACGACGGTATAGTCCTGGCCGTTGGCATTGGCGCCGTCGATAAGCGCCTGCAGCTCCTGTGAGTTGTAATGGCGGCTTAAGCCGACGTAGAACACCGCAAGAATGACGAGCCCTGCCACGAGGATGGCGGCGGGGATGAAAATGCTGCGGAATCGGGACATGCCGTCGACGTTAGTAGAGAGCCGGTTTAATCGCATCCCACGCCGGCTGCAATTGCTTGCCAAACATTACCCAGTCGTGGGTGCCTTCGGTGAGATAGTCGGTGGTGTGGGGGATGGAGGCGTCGGCAAGCGCGGCAGAAAACTCCTCCGTACAGCGACGCGAGCCGGCCTCCAAAAGGGTGCCCCCGATGCGGTCATTGACGGACTTTCCGGGGTAGGCCGCCAGTTCCTCGTCTGTCCATGCGCCCGAGGCCGCGGCGAGGTACAGCGCCGTGCCGCGCAGCCCCTCCGGGTGGGACATGACGTCATTGCGCAGCCAATCCTCCGAACCGCGCGGGCCCCACATGTTCGTCGGGTCGCCGCCCTTGGTACGCACCGTCAAGTCCACCGTGCCCTGGCCCACCTTGCTGGTGGTGGAATAGCAGCCGGAAATTCCCGCCACGCCATGGAAGAAACCCGGGTTGTTGTTCGCCATCATTACCGCGCCCGACGCTCCCATGGACAACCCAATGAGTCCGCGCTTGCCGTTGTGGTTGAGCTCCGCTTCCACGACGGGGGCGAGTTCGGTGGTGACAAAAGTTTCCCACTTGTGGCGCCCCAGCTTGGGGTCATCCTCTCTCCAATCGGTCCACATGGAACCTGCGCCTTGCGACGGAATCACCATGCTCGCATCCGTATCCCCAAACACGCGGCGCACGTGGCCCTTGGTGATCCAGTTCGAGGTCTCCGGGGAATCTACGCCCTCGAGAAAGTACACAACGGGCCCGCCGTTGCCCACGACGACGTCGACGGGAATATCGCGCCCCATCGACGGCGAGGAGATGATCCACTTCTCACGGCCTGGTTCGTCGGTAGCACGCCGCTCCACGAGGGAGACCTCGTCGATTTCTTTAATCGGGTATGGGTACTCTTCCTGCTCCGTAGACCATGCGTCGGTAAGCAGATGGGAGGAGGTGCCTAAGCCATCGATGATGTTGAACATGGTGTCCACGGCCCACTGCGATGAGGCCTCGTCGCGGCTCGACAATTGGTAGGAGGAACCGGGCGTGAACATCAGGGAGCTGGCCACCAGCGCGGAGAAGAGCTTCATAAACGGCTAGCTTATTACAGATTCCGGTATGCTCGGCGCACATGCTCGGAAAGGATGACACCATGAAGATGGCCCCGCGCCACCGTCAGCAATTGCCACCGCTTCCGATGGTTTCGGCCAAGCTGGGGGAGCGGTTGGCCAGCCAGGTGTTCGTGGAGGAAGGCCGGGAGTTGCTTCCGGAGTTGCAGGAGTTCCGCCGCGATTTGCACCAGAACCCGGAGGTGGGGCTGCATCTGCCGCGCACCCAGGAGAAGGTGCTCGAAGCCCTTAAAGGCCTACCGCTGGAGATTCATCTGGGCCGTGACCTCAGCTCGGTCGTCGCGGTGCTGCGTGGCGGCAAGCGCGGCGAGCGCCCCGTGTCGGTGCTGCTGCGTGCGGACATGGACGGCCTTCCGGTGCGCGAGCAGACGGGCAGCCCGTTTGCCTCGACGAATAACAACATGCACGCCTGTGGCCACGACCTGCACACGGCGGGGCTGATCGGCGCGGTGAAGATGCTGTGCCGTCACCGCGAGGAGTTGTTGGGCGATGTCATCTTCATGTTCCAGCCGGGTGAGGAAGGCCCGGGCGGTGCGCAGCCGATGATCGATGAGGGCGTGCTCGACGCCGCCGGCCGCCGCCCCATTGCCGCCTACGGTTTGCACGTCGGCCCGCAGGATCGGGGCACGTTCCACCACATCGCGGGCCCGATGATGGCCTCGTCGTCCAACTTGGGAATCACCGTCTACGGCAAGGGTGGGCATGGCTCGCGCCCGCACGATGCGATCGATCCGGTTGCGGCCCTCGCGGAGATCCAGGTGGCGCTGCAAGTGGCGCTGACCCGGCGCTTCGACGCGAACTCGCCGATTGTCATCACGGTGACCAACCTGCGCGCAGGCGACGGTGCGGTCAACGTCATCCCGGACAAGGCGGAGCTGGGCGCGACGGTGCGCGTGCTTCGCGACGAACACATCGACGCCGTCCGCCAAATGATCATCGAGGTCTCGAGCTCCGTGGCGGCTTCCCATCGTTGTACCGCGAAGGTGGACTTCGAGGTCCTGTACTCGGCCACCAAGACCTCACCGCGCGAGGACCAGTTCGCGGCGTCGTTGTGGGCCGGCATGTTCGGGGCGGAAAACGTGCTGACCATGGACACACCAATGATGGCCTCGGAGGACTTCGGCGCGGTGCTATCCCAGGTGCCGGGCACGTTCATGTGGTTCGGCACCGGGGATCCGCACACCCCGGAGCACATGCGCGAGTGGAACCACTCGCCGCTGGTGCGCTTCGATGATTCCGTTCTGGGGGATCAGGCCGCGGCCCTGGCTGCGGTGGCGTTTGAGCGCCTCGCCGCCGAGGATGCCCACCCCTCGCCGGCGACGAAGGCTATGCGCGCACCGGTGCAGGGGACAGGGGTGGAGCCGCAGTCGCCTTCTTCCGCAGCGCAATAACGCCCCAGATGGTGGCTACCCACAGGGCTAGCACGACGACCATGCCGGCGAGGAGGGGCCAGATGGCGTCGTCGAGCGCAGTGCTTAACGACGGGAAGAGGTTCTTCGTGGCGTGCACCGCGATGGCGAAAATAAGCCAGCGCATCGGCTGCTTCTGGGACAGGCCATAGGCGCTGAGACCGGTGAACAGCGAGTGGGAGAGCGGGTTGGATACCAATCGGATAACCACCGCCGCGATTGCCCCGGCGGTATCCGAATCGAGGTTATCCACCGTCATGCGCGCGAAGGCGGTTGCGTCCTCACCCACAGTGAAACCGATACCCACGGCCACGCCCACGAAGACGTAGTCGAGCAAACTGCGGGGCCGGATGACGAAGGTGCAGATAAGCAGCACGCCGAGGAACTTCAGCACTTCCTCGATGAGCGGCGCATATCCCGCAGCGCCCAGCCACTCTAGGCCCGCGCGGGCAAGGAGGTGTGTCATGTTCGTATTGAGCTCCACGGCGAGCCCGGAGAACGCGAAGCCCCACACCACGCCGTGGGCAATTCCCGGCCGGCGGCGCAGGAGGAACAGCGTGAGGGGGACGAGTACGGCGGCGAAGATCACGGCGGCCAGAGCACTTGCGGGTAGAAAGGGTTCGCGGGTGTAGTGGAAGGCGGACACGGCCAGCGCGCCGAGGGTCAGCAGGTAGTACAGGTACTTCATGCGTCCTCCGGCTGCACGCGGTCGGCGAAGTCACGTGCCTTCGGTCCGTAGATGTGGAGGAAGGAGATGGTGTTGTTGTGCCGCTGAGACAGCGTGATGCCGTCGCCGTCCTCGACGCGGTAGAGCTCGGCAGCCTGGGTGGTGATGGGGGCGTCGGTCAGCGCGCTGGTCCCGGTAAAGGAACGGTGCTGCCGCGGCAGGTAGGTCTCGACCTCGTGGGAGGAGTTGCCTTCCTCCGAAATGATGGTCGCGCTCCCGCAGGTCCAGGTCTGCGAGGAGGCGTACGGGTCCTCCGGGCATTCGAGCTCCGGGATGCCGCGCACGGGGGTGGTGTCGGGAGTGGGGTCGGGGAGGAGGGCGTCGGCAAGCGGTACTGCGGCGAGGACGCCGATGCAGGAATAAATCAGTGTGTTTCTCATGCTTTTGACCCTAAGAGCTGCGGTTTGACCCCGGTATCCTCCGCAGGGAGGATTTTGCGGAGTTTCACAATACTGACAATCGTGGCGACCCACAGGCCGATGAGGATGAGGAAGGTGGGGAAGATGGGCCAGAAGGCGTCCTCAAACGCGGTAGAGATAGACGGGCCGAAATTGGCGGTGAAGTGCACCGCCATGGCGATGAGCAACCAACGCACCGGTTGCCTGCGGGAGAGCCCGTAAGCCGCGATTGCGGTGAAGAAGGAATGCATGAGCGGATTCGCGATGAAGCGGACAAGCACCGCCAGCAGCGTTCCCCTGATATCAGAATCGAGGTTCTCCAGCGTCATGTTGACGTAGTAGACGGCGTTTTCGCTCACGCTAAAACCCATGCCTACAGCCACACCGACGAAGACGTAATCCGCCCAGTGGCGGGGCCGGATGACGCAGGTGCAAATGAAGATGACGCCGAGGAATTTGAGGACCTCCTCGGTGAGTGGGGCGATGCCAGCGAAGACCAGCCAGTCCGGGACCGTACGGATGAGGAGGTGGTACATGTTCTCGTTGAGCTGGCCGGCGACAGTGGAGACCGCAATACCCCACACCACCGCGTGCGCAATGCCCGGGTGCTTGCGCAAAATCAGCAACGTGAGACCGATTGCCACGGCCGCGTACAACACTGCGGCGAGCGCGCTGGTAGTGACGAAAGCGCCGTGGGAGAAATCATAAGCGACGAACACCAGTCCGGCGGCGGTGAGCAGTTCGTACAAAGTCTGTGTTCTTCTCATGCGGTTTAGGTTATGAACCGCGTCTGGGGTGCCGGTATCCTCCGCAGGGAGGATTTTCCGGAACGCAGGGAGAACTATCGTGGCAACCATGACGAGAAAGACGCGACCACTGTGGATCACGGTGCTGCTCATTCTGCTCTGCGTGGTGGCGGATTTGGCGGCATGGATCCCCCATATCGAAAACTTCGAGGGGACGGATCAGGAAGCCCTTGTTATGGGCTTGATGGGTCTATTTAGCTTCGCCACGTGGATTCTGCTGCCCTTCGCCCTGCACCACTCACGGCGGGAGCGCAACATCCACGAGGAGTACCCCGGCCATCCGGTGGCGCTGATTGCGGCTCTGCTCGTCCTGGTGCTAGGCGGGTTTCGCCCACTGTCGCTGTCAGTGCTGGTGGTGTTGATTTCAATCATCTCGCGCGGCCGACTGCGGTGGTCCCTGGCGGGGACGGCGGTGTTCGTGGCCTCGTGTGTGACCGTTATCTCTGTGCCTTACATTCGGGTGAACATCTTCTCGCCCTTTGGTTACGTGTTTTATGGAAGCCTCTTTCTCATCGTTGCCTGGATTACGGGTTCGGTGCGCGCGCAGCGCCGCCAGCGCGAGGTGACGCTGGTTAGCCTGGCGGAGCTCAACGAGGATCAGCTGCGCTCACGCGAGGAGCGCGCCCGCCTGGAGGAACGCAACCGCATTGCCCGCGATATCCACGATTCCCTCTCGCACCGGCTCAGCCTTATTTCCGTGTACGCGGGTGGCCTGAACTACCGCAAGGATGCCGACCCGGAGCGCGTCGCTGAGGCGGCGGGAACCATCCAGTCGGAGGCCAAGGCCGCCGTGGAGGACCTGCGCGGGGTGATCAAGGCGCTGCGCGTGGATGACAGGGTGGATCCGCGCGCGAGCATCGAGGAACACATCGAGCGCGCACGCGCGGCGGGGACGAAGGTGCGCTACGTCAAGGGAGACGTCGATAAGCTGAGCATACTAGCCGCCCACACGCTGGGCCGCGCCGTGCAGGAGGGGCTGACCAACGCGCGCAAGTACGCGCCGGGGAAGAAGGTGACGCTCAGCGTGGACAACGAGGAAGGTAAGGTGCGGGTGACCATGCAGAACAAGAAGGTGGCGCACCAGCCGGAGTCGGGTGGCGGCAACGGCCTGCTAGGTCTGGTGGAACGCGCCCGGCTGGCGGGAGGTACCTTCACAGTGCTTGACGACGCCTCCACCTTCACCTGGGTCCTCGAGCTACCGGAGGAGGCACACGCGTAATGATTTCAGTGGTGTTAGTCGATGACGAGCAGGCACTGCGGCGCGGTATCCGCTTCATCCTGGAAGGCGCAGCAGACATCGAGGTGGTGGCCGAGGCCGGCAATGGGCGCGATGGCGTGGCCCGCGTGCTGGATCTGCAACCGGATGTCGTTCTCATGGATATCCGCATGCCCGTGATGGACGGCATCGAGGCGGCCGGACAGCTGCGCGCGAGCGCGCCAGACCTTCCGGTGGTCATGCTCACCGCTTTTGATACGGATGAGTTCATCGTGGATGCGCTACACGCCGGCGCGATGGGGTTCTTGCTGAAGACCATCGAGCCGGAAGGACTGGTCTCGGCAGTGCGGGCCGCCGCCACGGGCCAGCAGCTGCTGAGCCCGAAGGCCCTGAAGAACTTGTTGGCGCTCAAGCGCCCCGAGCCCGCGCCGGCAGAACCAGAGACGCCTGGACCCCGCCCGCTGGAAGGCTTAAGCCAGCGCGAGAACGAGGTGGCGGAGTTAGTGGCCCAGGGCCTAGACAACCAGGAAATCGCGGGGCAGCTCTACGTGTCAGTTACGACGGTGAAAACCCACATCAAGCACATCCTGGACAAGCTGGGCGGCACCAACCGCGTACACATCGCGATTGCGGTGTTGGAATCGCGCTAGCGCCGGCGGATAAACGCGGAGGCGAGGCCGAGCAGCGCGATGACGATCACGATGATGGACGCCGCCGGCCAGTACTGGGGGTAGTACTTCAGCGCGTAGCCGAAGACCTGGCTGTCGTTGAACTGGCGGGCAAGTGCAATGGGCATCCACCACAACTTTGTGAGAGTGAGGACCGCGCCGAGCAGGCCAGCGATGATGCGGCGACTGCCGCGCAGAAAGAAGCTGGCTGCCACGAGGAGCATGCCGGCGATGGTGAGAGCGAATAGCAAGGGAGTTACCGCAGCGAATGGGGAGCCGTTGATGAGGAACTCGTGGTCAATTTCGTGCTGCTCGATGAGGGTATAGCCCTCAAGGACGACATCGTCGGGGATGCCCACTTAGGTCTCCTTCTGTTCAGAGTTCGGGTCGTAGCCATCGGCCCAGGTATCGGTGTCGAAGTCGTAGTCTACATTCTCGCCCTTTTCATCGGTGCGCTGGTACCAGTCTGTGTAACGGTGCGCTGAGGAATCGAAGTCGGAGCCGGCACCGCGGCCTTCGTCGGCGTGCTCGACGGTGAGCTCGAAGTCATCGCCGTGCTCCTCGATGCCGCGCACGACGGCGTTTTCCACCGCGGCGCGCGCGTAGGCGCGACGGATGAACATCGGGTCGGAGCGCAGGTCCTTGATGAAGGCCACCATCATGACGAGCAGCACGATGCAGAAAGGCAGCGCCGAGAGGATGGTCAGGTTCTGCAGGCCGGTGAGCACGTCCTCGCCGCCGGTGAGAAGCATGACTACGGCAATGCCCATCATGCACAGGCCCCAGAAGATGACGATGAATTTGTTAGGAGCGGGGTCGCCCTTGGAGGACATGGTTCCCATGATGACCGACGCCGAATCGGCCGAGGTGATGAAGAAGACCGCTAGGACCACGATCAGGACGAAGGGCGTGATGCTGCTCAGCGGCAGATTATCGAACATGGCGAAGAGCACCTGCTCGCCGGAGGCAGAGCCGTCAAAGTTGGGCAGCTCCTCGCGCTGGAAGGTGATAGCGGTGCCACCGAAGATGGTGAAGGCCAGGATGAGGATGAGGGACGGGGCGAAGACGGTCACTGCCGTGAACTCGCGTAGCGTGCGGCCGCGGGAGATACGGGCCACAAACATGCCGACGAACGGCGTCCACGCGATCCACCATGCCCAGTAGAACGCAGTCCAGTAGGACTGGAATTCGACGGTCTCATCGCCCCAGGACAGCCCCTTGGCCATCATGGGCAAGAGCTGGTCGATGTAGGTGACGATGCCTGACGGTATGAGATTGAGCAGGAGCAAGGTCGGGCCGGCAAGGAACACGAAGAAGACGAGGGCCAGCGTCAGCGTGATATTGAAATTGGACAGGTAGCGCACGCCGCGGGACACGCCAGAGACCGCCGAGACGATGAAACCGCACCCCAGCACGGCGATGATCACGATGAGCACGGTGTTCGTCATCGGGCCGGCGCCGCGGATGATGGACACTCCTTGGCCAATCTGGATGGCGGAGAGACCCAGCGTGGCGGCGGTGCCGAAGAGGGTGGCGACGAGAGCGAGGACGTCGATAAGCTTGCCCAGCGGCCCATCGGTATCGCGGGAGCCAAACAGGGGCTTGAAAATCGAGGACACGAGCGGGACGCGGCCGCGGCGGTAGGAAGAGTAGGCGATCGCGCCGCCGACGAGGGCGTACGCCGCCCAGGGAGAGATTCCCCAGTGGTAGTGCGCCTGGGCCATGGATTGGTGGAGGGCTTCGACGGTGTTGCCATCGACGGTGTGGGGTGGCGGGGAGATGTAGTGCGACAGCGGCTCCGAGGGGCCGTAGAAGAAGATACCGACGCCGATGCCGGCGCCAAACATCATGGCGACCCAGCTGAACCAGCCGAATTCGGGTTCTTCGTCATCGGTACCGAGCTTGATGCGGCCCAGGCGGGAGCAGCCGATGTAGAGCATGGTGGCAACGGCCATCATCATGGTGATGTTGAGCAGCCACCCGGCGTTGGTGATGGCCCAGGAAAAAGCGGTGGAGGACGCCGCCGAGACGGATTCTGGCGAGCTAATGCCCCACACGATGAAGGCTACGACGAAGGTAGCGGTGCTGAAAAAGGTGATTTTGTCGAGGGCGAAAGCGTTGCGTTGGTCCTCCACGCCGATGCCGGGGACCAAGCCCGGGTGCATGTCGTGGGGATAGATGCCTACTGCGGGACCGGTGGCTTGTCGAGAGTTCATGGTGACCATTATCGCAGGTGCGCGAAATGACAGTGGTGTGAGCTAGGATGAAGGAACCTATTTCTGCGTCGATTGGAATGCCATGTCGCTGCCTAATTTTGATGAGAATGTCCGTGAGCTGGAGGAAGCCTTCGCTCTCTTCGAACTCGTGGAGGAACACGTACTCGATCCGAACCTGTTGCTGTCGGTGAAATGATTCGCCTTTTCAGCGCCCTCTTTCCCTCCGCAGAGGCCCGTGAGCACCTGGTGCGGGCCGTGCGCCCGCTCAAGGACAACGGGCTGCGGTGGACGGACCCGGATAACTGGCACATCACCCTCGACTTTTTCGGGGAACAGCCCAATGACGCAGTGGAGGTCCGCGAGGCGCTGCGCGGCATCGAAGCGGGGCCGCTCACGCTGAGCCTGAGCGGGGCTGGCTCTTTTGAGAAACAGGTGCTGTGGGCAGGCGTCAAAGGGCAGGTCAAACACCTCATGCTTGAGCCATCGCGCCCACACCTCACGCTGGCCCGGGCAGGGAGGCGGACGCGGGATCCGTGGCTCATCCCGGATGCGGTGCACGCGCTGAGCGTCTACCGCGGACCCGAGTTCGAGGTCACGGAAATCAGCCTCGTCCAATCTTTCTTGGGAGAGGGGCGCGGCGGTGGGCCCCGCTACGAGATCATTGACGCATTTCCGCTGCGGTGATTTTCTCGATGAGCGTGTCCAATTCCGCGCGGCTGGGCTGCGAGAGCGGATTGACCACGCAGAAATCTAAGAGGAAGTAGCCGGCCGGTTGCAAGGCGGTGTGGCGCTCCCAGAACTCGCTGATATCGGAGTGGTTGGTCGCCAGCGACTGGATGCTACGCCGTTCCGAGAGCAGCTCGTAGTGCAGGTCGCGCCGCTGTGCCAGCGCTTCCTCGGGGGTCTTGATGAGTAGCGCGCCGAGCAGGGCGGCCATCGCCTCGAAGCAGCGCGTTTGCAGGCGGTAGTGGTTGGTCAGCTGGGCGCGCGGCTTCCACAGCCACAGGAAGAGCATCGCCACGACCACGGAGAGTCCAATCTCCGCCATGCGCGAGCCGATGGTGTGGGCCATGTGCTCCGAAGAGTTGCCCATGAGCAAAGCGAGCGGCGTGGAGAAGATGACGCACAAGGCGTAGTTCTTCACCACCAGAATCTCTGCGCAGAACTGGCAGAAGGCCAGCGCGAGCACCAACCCCCAGCCGTGCGGGCTGAAGGACGCAATGAGCGCAAAGACGCACACTCCTAAGACGGAGCCCAGCATACGTTGCACACCGCGAATCGTTCCCGGAACCCGGTCCGGCCCCCACTGCAAGAGCAGGAGCACCGAGACCGCGCCCCAGTCCGGGCGGTTAAGCCCCAGCGCCATGCCAATGAACGCGGTGGCCAGGCCACCGAGGGCAATCTTTTCCGCTGTTACCACCGCGTGGGAATTGCCCACCGCGGCGCGGTAGAAGCGGTAGCGCATCGTCGGCTTGGTGTGCGGGATGGTGGTGCGGTCCGGGTCCACGTAGGTGGGGGAATCAGACAGCTCATCCGAGTTGCCGCCGACCTGCTTGTGGTGCGCCACGATGCGCTGCTGCGCGGCCAGCGCGCGGTGCACCAGCTCCGCTTGGGCGGGGTGGCGGATGCGACCGCCGCGGATGACGCCGGCGTCGGCAAGCGCTTGCCAAGCCGTGGAAATCGCGGACTGCGCCTGGTGGTGGCGAGCCAGGAAATCGCTATCGGAGTTCACGAAGGCATCGGCGGCCTTCTCCAACGCGGCCACCGCGCGGGTCTCCGGGCCGTGCGGATCCCGGAAACGCGGCAGCATGCCCAGCACATAGCCCGCCGCCACGCCGGCCAGGCTCCATGCGGCCACCTCCCAGGGCGAGACCCCGCGCAGCATCGTGGAGCCGCCGGCCACCATCACGATGAAGAAGGAACCCGGCGGCGGCAGCCGCAGCGCATTCTGCACGAACGCGCCGGTCGTCGCCAGCACCACCGTAAACACCGCGGACAGCGCCAGCCCATGCACGCCGACGAGGGAACCAGCCGTGGCCGCCAGCGTGAGCAGCCCGCCAGCGGTGAGGATCACGCGGCGTCGCGTGCGGTAGGGTTGCCCCTCGCCATAAATGACGGAGAACGCGCCCGCCGAAATGAGCAGTACCGCATCCGGGTGGCCCGTCGCTACAGCGATCCCGCCGGGGATAATGATCGCCAACGCCGCGCGCAGGGCACCGGGCCAGCGGCGCGCGGAGGTGTTAAAGGCGGTAAAGAGCTGAAGTGCATTAGGACGTTGCGGCAGTGGGTGTTCCATATCGGGAGAACACCTTACTCGTTTCGCCGCGATCCACGAGCCGGCCGTCCTGTAGCACCGCCACCGTGGGGCATAAGTGCCGCACGACGTCAATGTCGTGGGAGACGAACACCAGCGTCATGTCCTTCGTTACGCGCTGTAGAAGCTCGAGGACCTGGGCCCGCGAGGTGGCATCCAGGGCCGAGACGGCCTCGTCCGCCAGCAGAATCTCCGGCTTGCCCACCACGGCGCGCGCCAGCGAGATGCGTTGGCGCTGTCCGCCGGAGAAGTCCCGGGGATAGCGCTCGAAGCCGTCGATGCCGACCTCCCGCAGGACCTCTTCGGCTTCTTCGCGCGTCCCGCCGCCTTCGGCCACGATCTTCCAGATGGGCATGCGCGGGTTGAGCGAGCCCTTGGGGTCCTGGAAGACCATGTGCACCCGCTTCTTCACCGCCACTGTCCCCGAGGTCGGCTGCGTAAGGCCCGTGAGCAGCTTGAGCAGCGTGGATTTGCCGGAGCCGGAACCACCGACGATGCCGAGGCGCTCGCCCTCGCGGACGGTGAGGGAGACGTCGTCCAGCGCGGTCACCCCGCGGTAGGTCTTGGTTACGGTCTGCAGCTCGATGACGGGCTCGCCCAGGGTGGGCGTGGGCGGCGGGGTGAGGTCGGGAGTGGTGAGCTCACCGATGCGCACGACTCGGTCGCACACGCGCTTGACGACGTCCCGGTCATGGCTAATAAACAACAGCGCCGTGTCTTCGCTGTCCGCGGCATCGACGATGGTGGAGAGGATCTCCTCCTGGGTGAAGGGGTCCAGGGCGGTGGTCGGCTCATCGCAGATGAGCAGCTTGGGGCGGCGGGCCATGGCCATCTCGATGAGCGCGCGCTGGCGCTGTCCGCCGGAGAGCTGGTGCGGGAAGCGGTTGAAGCCGGGCACCTTCATCAGCGGGTCGAGTGCGGTCATGGGTTCTTGGAAGACCATGGCCAGCGGGAGCTTGCGCAGGTCGCGGTCGCGCATGCCCAGCAGCTCCTGGCCGTTGAAGTTAATGGATCCGGTGGCCTGCAGGTGGTCGGGCAACAGCCCCATGATGGCCAGAGCCGCCAGGGACTTGCCGCTGCCGGAATCGCCGATGAGGCCGACGCGCTCGCCGGGTGCGATGGAAAAGGAGAGGGGGCCGACGGGGCCCACGCGCAGATCAGTGACGGTCAGCATGGCTTCCTAGCAGGTTGAATCCGAGGACGGTGCCGGCGATGGCCAGCCCGGGCCACAGCGCTTGGAGGGTGGGTGGCCAGAGGGTTGGGCGTCGCAGCATGCGACCCCACGAGGCGGTCGGCGGGGCAGTGCCCAGGCCGAGGTAGGAGAGGCCGGCTTCGGCGAGGACGGCCAACGCAAAGTAGACGGAGGCCTGGATGGCCACGATGCCGCCGAGGTTGGGTAGGACGTGGCGCCACGCGATGAGCGCCGGCGGCACGCGCGAGATGCGGGCGGCGGCGATATAGTCCTGCGTCATGATTTGCAGCGTGCCCGAGCGCGTGACCCGGATGAAGGAGGGGATGCCGGCGATGCCGATGGCGATGGTCGCCGTGAGCGTCGACGAGCCCCACACCGCGCCGGCGACGATGGCCAGAAGGAGCGCGGGGAAGGCGAGCAGCAGGTCGGTGGCCGCCATGATGAAGCCACCACCGCGCATCCCGGCGATAATGCCCAGCGGTACCCCGATGAGGGCGGCGATGGCCACCGCCACCACGCCCACCAGCACGGTGATCTGGGCGCCGGCGAGGATGCGGGAGAAGGTATCGCGCCCGAAGCGGTCGGTGCCCATGAGGTGCTCCAGGCTGGGGCCGGCCAGGCGGTCTGGGGAGATGAGGTTGGGGTCATAGGGCGTCCACACCAGGGAGACCAGGGCGAGCAGGATGGTCAGGCCCACCAGAATGTAGCCGGGTTTCATCGCGCCTCCTTGAGCCTTGGGTCGATGACCCGGTAGGCCAGGTCCGTGAGCAGGTTGACGGTCAGGGTGAAGGTCACGAAGACCATGATGAGGGTCTGGACGGTGGTGAGGTCGCGGGTGGAGACGGCGTCGAGAAGCAGCGAGCCCAGACCTGGAATGACGAAGACGTTCTCGATGACCACCGCGCCCACCACCAGGGTGCTCAGCTGCACGCCGGTGACGGTGAGCACCGGCAGGGCGGCGTTGCGCAGGCCGTGGCGGATGAGCGCCCCGGTGCGGGATTCACCCAGGGAGCGGGCGGTGCGGATATAGTCCTTGTCCATTTCCTCGCGGAGGGTGGCGCGCACGTAGCGGGTGAGCATCGCTCCTTGCACCAGCGCCAGCGAGATGACGGGAAGCACGAGGTGGCTCAAACCCTCGCGAGGCAGCTGCCAGCCGTTGGCCGGCAGCCATCCCAGGTGCACGGAGAACACGGCAACCAGCAAAATACCGACGAGGAAGCTCGGTACCGCGATGCCCAGCTGCGTGGCGGCATTGAGCACGGGGAGGCGAAAGCGGGCGAGCAGGATGCCCATGGGGATAGCACCGACCAGGGCGAGGGCGATGGCCAGCCCAATGAGCAACAGCGTAACCTGCGCGCGGTCAATCACCAGCGGGGTGATGTCCTGCTGCGAGGACAGGGAGATTCCGAAGTTGCCGGTTAACAGCCCTTTCATCCACTCCAGGTACTGCACGATGAGCGGGCGGTCTAAGCCCATGGAGTGGGTCAGCTTCTCCACGGCCTCGTCCGTGGCGTTGACGCCCAAGGCCACGCGCGCCGGGTTGCCGGGCACGGCCCGCATGAGCAGGAAGATGATGATGGAGGCGGCCCACATGGTGCCGAGGAAGCGCAGGATTCTCATCGCACACCTCGCAACTCAATGGCATCGGTGATCTGATTCGGCTGCAGGCCGGTCAGGCCCTCGCGGTAGAGCACGATATTGGGCATGTTCATCAAGGTCAGGGCGGGCATGTCCTCCATAATCTGGTCCACGGCCCCTGTCATGTCATCCTGCTCCAACAGCGTGCGGGCCTGCGGCGAATCATAGCCGAGGTAATAGTCAGGGTTGCCAAAGATGGTGGGGATATCGCGCGGCTCGACGTGCGCGACGAGCGACATCTGGTAGTCCTTGGCGCCCATGACTTGGCTCAGCCACACCGCGGGAAACTCCGCGGTTTCCAGACTGACCTCAAAGCCCATCTCTGTGAGCTGCGAGTAGAGGAACTCGGAGAGCGTTTGCGCATAGGGCAGGCTCGGCACGGTGAGCGTGAGCGGCGTGCCCACCGCCCCGGCCTCCTCCATCAGCGCGCGGGCGCGCGCCGGGTCGTAAGGGTAGTAGTCCTTCCCGCTAAACCAGGGATCAGTCGGCGGGACGGGTGCGCCGCCCGTGTCCTGCGCGCGGCCTTCCCAGAGGATCTCGTTGGCGGCGTGGCGGTCGATTCCATAAGCCACGGCGCGGCGCACGCGGGGATCGTCGAAAGGCGCTGCCTGGTTATTCATGGACAGCAGCACCTCGCCGTTCGTGGTGCCGACTGCGGTCTCGATGGAGTCACCTAGGGTGTCGAGCAGCTCGGGGTTTTGCACGCCCCACACTGCGTCGACCCCGCCGGAGCGCAGCGCGTTGACCGCAGTGAGGGAATCCGGGAAGTAGCGGATGGTGATGTCTTCTTCCGCTGGGGTGCCCCAGTAGTCGGGGCGGGCGCGCAGCGCGATGTACTCGTTGGGGGAGAAGCCCGCGACGGCAAAGGGGCCGGTGCCCACAGCGTCGGTGGGGGTGCGCATCGCGCCAATGGCGGTGCCCATGGACCATAGCCACCCGGCGGAGGGCCGCTTAAGGGTGACGAGCAGCGTGTGATCGTCGACAGCCGTGGCGGATTCCACCACGTCCATCTGGGCGCTAATGCCGTTCGTCCACTCCGTCTTCACCGCGTTGATGGACCACGCGGCGGTGTGCGCGGTGAAAGCCTCGCCGTTGGAGAAGGAGGCCTCACGCAGGTGGAAGGTATAGCGCGTGGGCTCGGCCTCCCAGGATTCGGCGAGCCCGGGGACAATCTCTCCCTCCGGGGAGATGCGCACCAGGGTCTCGTAGACGTTGCTCATGAGCGCTGCCGGGATGGCGGCGCCGCCGACGGTGGTGAAATCCAGGGAGGTCGCCGGCGTCGTGGTAGCCAGCGTCAGCGCGGAGGAATCCGAATCAACCACTGCCGTGGAGCCGGCAGAACACGCGCTTAACGACGCCCCCACGACCACCCCCAGCGCGCCTAGCCAAGTCTTCATCATCCTTCCGACAGCTTGACCTCGAGCGGGGACGTGGTGCCGCGCACGTTCGTCATGCCAAGCGTCATGCGGTCCCCGAGGTACAGGATTTGGGTGCACTCGACGGGATGTCCGGAGTGATCCGAGATGTCGAGGTGCAGGCGCCACAGCGGGATGCCGGGCTCGACATTGAGGGAACGCGCATCCTCCTCGCTGGCGTAGGCAAGGGAGAGCTCGCGGTTGACGCTGTCGAAGTCCACACCCTGCTTGCGCAGGTGATCGTGGATGGACTCATTGTCGGCATCGAAGCTGAGGATCTGGCTGCCCACGTCCAATGGGAAGAACATGCGCTCGATGGCGATGGGCATGCCGTTGGCGCTGCGCACGCGGTGCACAAAGATAACGGGGGAGCCGGTTTCTACCCGCAGGAACTCGGCCTCCCTATCGGTAGCAGGGCAGCGCCCCAGCCACAACGTGGACGCGCCGGGCTCGAAGCCGCGCTCGCGCAGCCAGTGCGTCACGGAGTAAATGGAATCGAAGGACTCCGAGGTAAAACGGCCGAGGACGACGGAGCGGCGGCCACGGCCGGAGGAGATGAGCCCTTCCGAGCGCAAAGCCGCGACGGCTTGGCGCACGGGGCCGCGGGAGGAGGAGAATTGCTCGCAGAGCTCGGCCTCGCTGGGCAGGAAATCGCCAGGAGAAAGCTTCTTGCTGCGAATGAGGTTGCGCAGGTAGTCAGCGATCATGCTGTGTTGCTGTGTGCGGCGAAGGGCCACCGAAATTCTCCTCTATGTAGAACAACGCTGTGACGGGTAAAGATGTGCGTACGCGCGCCTGCGCGTACGTCTACATCTGCCACGCTTGTGCCAGGTTACTCATGTTACCCAACGCGGCCTCGTGGCTTGTGGATTGCAGAGAAATCATGAGCTCGTCCGCCTGAGCCACCCTCTGGAAGTCGGTGAGGTACTCACGCACGTGCTCGATACTGCCGATGGCGGAGTATTGCAGCATGGCGATGATCTGCTGGCCCTGCGGAGAATCGATGATGCGGGCGACGTCGGCGTCGCTGAGCTGCTTGCCGCGGCTGACGAAGGCCTTAACGCGGCGGAAACAGACCTTCTCGAATTCCTCTTCTGCGTTATCCCCGGCGGTGACGTTGACACCGGCGATGACATAGGGCTCGGGGTGGGCCTCGGAAGGCTGGTAATTCTCGCGGTAATAGGCCGTGGCGGCTTCCAAGTGCTGCGGGGCGAAGTGCGAGGCGAAGGCATAAGGCAGCCCGAACTTGGCGGCCAGCGAGGCACCGAAAAGCGAGGAGCCCAGGATGTAAATCGGCACGTTCGTGCCGTGGCCGGGGATAGCCTGCACACCGGGGACGAGAGATTTGCCGGAAAGGTAGCCCTGCAGCTCCTTGACGTCCTCGGGGAAGCGCTCGGCGGCGTTTCTATCGCGGCGCAGGGCGCGGCCCAAGGTCTTCATATCGGTGCCGGGTGCGCGGCCCAAGCCTAAGTCGATGCGGCCGGGGTAGAGCTCGGCGAGGGTTCCGAATTGTTCAGCGATAACATAAGGCGCGTGGTTCGGCAGCATGATGCCACCAGCACCGAGGCGAATGCGCTCGGTCTTCGCACCGATGTGGGCGATGAGCACCGCCGGGGAGGACGAGGAAATGGAGGGCATGTTGTGGTGCTCGGTGTACCACATGCGCTTAAAGCCCAAGGCCTCCGCCTGTTGCGCTAGTTCGACCGACCTAGCCATGGACTGAGAAGGAGTCTCCCCCTCATAAATGGTGCAGAAATCGAGGATGGATAGAGCCGCGCGAGGCGTCATGGACTACTCACTTTTCTTCGACGAGGATGTAGATACAACGTCGATGATAACCCCGATGGCAAATGCGAGGAGCGTGGGAATTACCCAGCCCAGGCCAACGTCTTGACCAGGGGAGAAGCTGAGCGGGGCGCCGAAGGAAGTGGCGGCGGACCACAGGACGGAGACCCACAGCGCCAAGCGGAAGCCCCAGTAGAAGGTGACCCTCTTTTTGACCGCCGGCTGCAGAAGCGTCAGCGCGATCAACGAGATAGCCGGCGGGTACAAGAACACGATGAAGGGCACCGCGATGGCAAGCACCGTGTCCAGACCCTGGAAGGCGAAGGCGATGGACAGTGCGGTAAACAAGCAAGCCCAGAAGTGGTAGGTGGTCTTCGGTACCAGCATGGCGAAGAACTCCGAGGTGGCGGAAATCAGGCCCACGGCGGTGGTCATGCACGCCAGGATGACGATGGCGGAGAAGACGGCCTGGCCGACGTTGCCCATGGTGAGATTGGAGGCGTCGGCAAGCAAGGCGGCGCCGGAATCGTAGGATGCACCGTTCGGCATGGTTTGGCCGATCCACGCCAGGCCCAGATAAATAGCGGCGAGCAGCGCGCCGGCGATGACGGTGGAAGTGATGGTTCCGCGCAGCAGCGCCCGGTCGGTGGAGAAGCCCTTGGAACGCAGCGAGGTCACGATGACGATGGAGAAAGCCAGGCCGGCGATGGCGTCCATGGTGTTGTAGCCCTCAAAGAGACCCGTGACGAAGGGCGTGGAAGCGTACTCCTCAGTCGGGGTGCCGGGAACGCGGGGATTCGCCACGGTAGCGAGGGTGATGAGGACGGCGAGCAGGATGACCAGTGCCGGGGTCAGGAACTTTCCTAGGGTGTCGATGATGTCATTCGGGCGCCAGGCCAGGGCCAAAGCGATGAGGAAGAAGACGACGTTGAAGGCACCGTTGGCAAAGGTGCCCTCCCACCCGAGCAGCGGGGTAATCGCAGTCTCCATGGACACCGCGCCGGTGCGCGGCAGGGCGTAGAAGGCACCGATGGCCAGGTAGGCAATGACGGAGAAGGCCACGCCGAAGATCTTGCCGCCGTGGTTTCCGATGTCTCGCACGGATTGACCGGAAATGGCCACCGCGATCACCGCTAAGACCGGCAGTGCCACGCCGGCGGCGAGGAAGCCCAAGGTGGCCGGCCAGAAGTTGGTGCCGGAGGAGACACCGACCTCCGGTGGGAAGATGAGGTTGCCCGCTCCGAAGAACATGGAGAAGAGCATGAGGGAGGCAACGATCACGATGCCGATGGGCGAGCTCGTCTTCGAAGCGGACTGGGCGGGGGCCTGAACGTCATTTATGGACATTTTTCTAAGGATAATGCCCATGGCATGAGATGTAAATTTTAGCTAAATGCTTTCTCCAGCCGGTCGAGTGCCTCTTCCAGCAGCTCACGTGAGGTTGCGAAATTAAGACGGGCATGATGCTCGCCGCCCGTACCGAAGGTGACACCCTCGTTGAGGGCTACCTTGGCGTGCTCGCGCACCCAGGCCGCGGGCTTCGGGTCATCCCCAATGGCGGTCTCGCTAAAGTCCAACCACAGCAGGTAGGTGGCCTGCGGGTGGGAGGTCTTCAACCCCGGCACGCGCTTGGGCAGCTCCTCTACCAGCCAGTCGCGGGTCTTCTTCAGATACTCGATTTCCTCGTCGAGGAACTCGCTGCCGTGGCGGTAGGCTGCCTCTGCCGCCAGCACGCCGAGCGTGCCGGTGCCGTCCTTGGCCACGCCGGTCAGCGAGTTCCAGCGCTCGACGTCCGCGGTGTTGGAGAAGATCACCTGCGCGCACTTTAGCCCTGCGGTATTCCATGCTTTGGACGTGGCGGTGACGGTAATAACGCGGTCGGACAAAGCGCCGAGCGGGATGTGGCGGCCCTCGTAGACCAGCGGGGCGTGGATCTCATCGGAGAGGATGCGGGCATCGTACTTCTCCGCCAGTTCCACGAGTCCCCGCAGCCAATCCTCGTCGAAGACGATGCCCAGCGGGTTATAGGGGTGGGAGAGCAGGATGGAGCCGGCGCCGGCCTTAAAGGCGCGCTCGATATCGTCGAGCTCCAGCGAGGTTTCAATCTTCTCGCGCCCAGCGGTCTCCGGCAGCTCCAGCAGCGGCGGGTAGGAGGGAACCGGCACGGCCACCGCGCCTTCGGTAAAGTACTGCACGCCGAGCAACAAGCCGCGCACCACATCCCCGATCCAGAAGACGTGTTCTGGGCGCCAGCCGTAGCGCGATTCGTAGAAATCTGCTATTGCCGCGTTGAGCTCGGAGGCCTTGGGCGCTGGGGTGTAGCCGAAGGATTCGGCGTCGACCGCCTCCTGGATGGCCTCCTTGACCGCCGGCGCGGTGAGGAAGTCTGATTCGGCGATCCACAGCGGGATGACGTCTTCGTCATAGACGGTCCACTTGCGGGTGCCGCGGGCGGAGAGTTCTTTCAGGCTAGGGAAACGCATGCGTCCCACCTTACTCGTCGGTGGCTTGGACGAATCCGTATTTTTTCAATCGCTGCCGGTCGGCGGCGGAGGCGGATTGGGTCAGGCGCAGCAGTTCAGCGTAGATTCCGCCGGACTGGGCTAGCTCCGCCGGCGAGCCGATCTCGGAGATGCGGCCGCGGTCCAGGGTGATGATGGTGTCCACGTCCGCGATGGTGGACAGGCGGTGCGCGATGATGAGCGTGGTGCGGTCCTTCATTAGCTCGTCCAGACCCGCCTGCACGGCGCGCTCGGCCTTGGTGTCCAGCGCCGAGGTGGCCTCGTCGAGGACGAGGATGGGGGCGTCTTTCAGCATGGCGCGCGCCACGGCAACGCGTTGCTTCTGCCCGCCGGAGAGCTTAAGGCCGCGCTCGCCGATGACGGTGTCGTAGCCATCGGGGAATTCTTCGATGAAGCCGTGTGCATTGGCGCGCTTGGCGACGTCCACGATCTCCTCCATCGTCGCCCCCGGCTTGCCATAAGCGATGTTTTCCCGAATGGTGCCGGAGAAGAGGTAGGACTCCTGGAAGACCACGCCGACCGAGGCGCGCAGGCGCTCCGCAGTAAGTTCCGCAGTGTCGTGGCCCAGTACCGTCAGTTTTCCCTCCGTGGGCTGGTAGAGGCCCAACAGGAGGTTGACCAAGGTGGACTTGCCGCCGCCGGACTCGCCGACGAGTGCCACCTTGTGGCCCTCTTGGGCGGCGAAGGTGATATCGGCGACGACCGGCTTATCCGATTCATAGGAGAAGGACACGTCCTCGAAGGCGAAGACTGGGCCTTCGGTCGGGCGCAGCGGCTCGGCCGGGGTGAGGTCGAGCTCCGGCACGTCGGAGGTTTCAGCGGCGGCGACCAGCTGCGGGTTGACCGTGGGCTCCGGGACTTCCTCCATGACCTTGAAGTAGTCCTTGGAGCCGGCGATGGCGCGCTGGCTGACATCCACGATCCAGCTCATCATGAACACCGGCTGCTTAGCCATGTTTACCAGCTGCAGGAGCATGACCATGTCACCGATGGAGAAGTGTCTCTCCAAGGTGCGCCAGAAGATCAGGCCATAGATGCCTAAGAAGATCAGCGCCATGGCCGCGCCACGGGCGGTATCCATGGAATGCCACCAGCGCGACTGCGGCTTCGTGGTATCCACCACCGTGCGGTAGCGCGAACCGAAGGAGGCCAACTCGCGGGCCTCAGCGACGAAGGACTTGGTCACCTTCACTTGGCTGATGACCTCCGCGAAGCGCCCGTTGGCCACGTCGATGTTCTCATTCTTGATGGCCTCAAACTCCTGCCAGCGCTCCGAGGTCAGTGCGGTTAGCCACATATAGATAGGGAAGAGCGCGGCCAACAGGATGGCCAGCGGCCAGTAGTACACCGCGGTGATGACCAGCACCGCTGCCGCCTGGATGAGCATGACGAAGAAGTTATTGGAGAAGGACTGCAGGAACTGCGTGATATTCGCAATCGAGCGGTCCAAGCGCGCGATGATGGTGCCGGTGACCTGGTTATCGTAGTAGCCCTGCGGCACGGAAAGCAGCTTGGCAAAGTAGCGCGTCGAAAGAATCTGGCGCAGGCGTGCGACCATGACATCGCCGATATAACCACCGATATTCTTCACCACGTTGCCCAGCGCATCCGCCACAAAGAGTGCCACGACCCACCACAGGATGGTGCGCAGCGGGCCGCCCGCGACGACGGTGTCGGTGGCCTCGCGGAGGATAAACGGGGTCAGCAGCGACAGAATCGCGGTGACTGACGCGGTGATAAGGACGCCAAGATAAAACGGCCACAGGGCGGATGCGCTGCGGACGATGCGGAGAATAGAGTTCATCGCCGGCCGATGTTACGCCCTTAATAGGAATATCCAACCCGTCGACTAAGGTAGGGGAGAAACCGAAGTCGTGATGGAAAAGGATCCGCGGTGAAGAAATACCTCCCCTTAGCGTGCGCCCCGCTGTGCCTGGCTGCCTTGTCAGGCTGCAGCATCCTCCAGCCGCCGGACGTGGGCCCGCAGGACAACATCGTGGTGTCTAGCTCGGAGCCGCCGACCTTTGAGGCCAAGGACGTAGACGCTCATGAGGTCACCTCCAACCTGGCGGCACCCGTCAAAGATGAGGGGCTCAACGTGGAGTTCGAGCTCCAGGGGCTGTACTCCGGCGGCGGTGGAACGGTGCTGACGGTGAAGATTCACAACCTCAACGAGGTGCCCCTGCCTGCCGACGCCCTCGCGGAACCCACCTTGGAGCGCGCCGACGGCAACGGCGGCTGGGCCACCGTGGATCCTGTCCCTTATGACCCGGAGGTCAACGTGGACCTAGCCGCGCCGGGCCTGGATCACCCTCTGGGCGCCGGTGCGTCCACCAACCTTCAATATGTCTATAACGTTGCCCCAGGCAACCTCTGGAACGCGCGCTTTAGCATCGGCAACGTGCGCTATGTAGGAGACCTCAATCTATGACGGAACTCGTCGTTCTAGCCTCGCCGGAGGGCAAGCCCGCCGGCACCGCTGACAAGGCCGCCGTACACACCGCAGATACCCCGCTGCATTTTGCCTTTTCCGCGTGGGTGGTACGCGATGGCCAGCTGCTGCTGACCCGCCGCGCCCTGTCCAAGCTGACCTGGCCCGGCGTGTGGACCAATTCCTTCTGTGGGCACCCGGGCCCGGATGAGCCGACTGGCGACGCCGTCGTGCGCCGCGGCCGCTTCGAGCTTGGGCTGACCGGTACGCCGCGCTTGGTGTTGCCGGACTTTGCTTACCGCGCGGTGGATTCCTCCGGCGTGGTGGAGAATGAAATCTGCCCAGTCTATCTCTTCGAGACCGCAGACGATCCGACGCCCAACCCGGAGGAGGTCGACTCCTTCGCGTGGGCGCCGGTGCGCGATGTGCTCGCTGCCGTCGACGCCGCGCCTTTTGCCTTTAGCCCGTGGATGGTGGAGGAACTGACCCACGAGCCGCTGCGCGCGGCTCTCTTGGCCTAACCCTTCTGCGTGCGGGGCGGTAGGCCTCGAAGCCCGACTTAGGTCGTGGATGGGTTAGCAACGTCACTCATAACACTGCTACCAGGTGTTGTTTGGCGGTGAGGGGGGATTGTTCCGCACTCAATTGGCCTACGTCAGGAAAGCGTCCCGTAAAAGGCATCTGGCAAAAGGCATCTTTGGGTCTAAAAACGCCATCTGCCACGAGTAAATGGCGTTTTCAGTCGAGAAAACGCCTTTTGACTGATGCCTTTTGTCAGACGCCTTTTGTCCGATGCTTCCAGCATGTCGATGGAGGGACGCAGACGTTGCGCATTGCGAGGGAGCGAAGAGATAATCCGTTTGGGAAGAGACGTGCAGTGCTCTACGGAAACGGTCATTGTGGCCTGACTTAGGTCTTGGGTGGGTGAGCAACGTGACTCTTGATACTGCTGCCTGGTGGTTTTCGGCGGTGGGGTGGGATTGTTCCGCACTAAATTGGCCTAAGTCCAGCCTTTTGGCTTAACGCACTCGGATCAGAGCAGACTGCCGTCCTGGGCAAAGGCCGCCGAAATATAATCCAAGCTGGAATACGCCACGCGATGTTCGTCGTTATCCAGGTTGTACTCCCAGATAGCGTGCTCCGGGCGGTAGGCCTCGAATCCGGGCTCGCCTGTGCGCACAAAGTCCTGCAGCCACTGGGCTAGCGGCGTCCTGCCGAAGAGCGGACGCAGCTCCTCGCAGTGCAGGGCCGGGCCGGAGGAACGAGTAAACTCCACCATCCAGGTCTCACCCGGGGCCTTCTCCGCCACCTCGGCCGCCCAGCGGCGGATGATGGCATCGCCCACCATCCGGCCCATCGGGCGGTCCTTGTCCATGTGCTGTGCCACCTGATACCAGGGCTTGAAACCGTTGCGGGGAAAGCCGAAGCGCGGTGCCGCATAGCGCAGGATGAGGGCACGGAAAGGGGAGCGGTCGACCTTCTGCGTGGCTGGGATGTTGTAGAACTCGTCGCGGGTGCTGGCGAGAATGAGGGGGACGTCGGCAAGCTGCCCACACTCCAGCGGGGTGGGGCCCAGCGCCATATCGAGGCTGTACTTCTTGCGGAACTTGGCGTAGCCGGCGGCGAGCTCCTCCTGGCTCATCGCCGCCAGGGAGGAACGCGTGATGGGCTTCTTCATCACCTGGCGCAGGGTGGCGCTGCGCTCCTCGAAGGTTTCGCGCGGGAAGCCCGGGGACAGAGCTAGCGCTCGCCGAAACGCCCCTCGGTAGTGGTCGCGCCGGCACAGCCACAGTACGGCGTTGGCGCCGGCGGACTGGCCCAAGATGGTGACGTTGGTGGGATCGCCGCCGAATGCCTCGATGTTGTTCTGGATCCATTCCAAGCCCAACTGCAGGTCCTCGATGGCGCGGTAGCGGTCGGGCTCGTCATCACGAAAACGGGCAAGCCCCGGCAGCCCAACGCGATAGCCCA
This sequence comes from Corynebacterium sp. Marseille-Q2823, assembly GCF_903645345.1. NCBI lineage: Bacteria > Bacillati > Actinomycetota > Actinomycetes > Mycobacteriales > Corynebacteriaceae > Corynebacterium > Corynebacterium sp. Marseille-Q2823. Next base: position 315,748 of record NZ_CAHJXS010000003.1, read on the forward strand.
GTTGCACGTGGACGATGCCCGCCTGTGCGGTCGGCGTGCCCTCCGCGCGGGGATCCTCGTGGGAACCGTGCTCATAGCGGCCGCCGTGGATATAGACCAACGTCGGCGCCAGGGACGTCGCGCGGCTGCCGGGCGCGGGGGCGGTGATGGTCAGCGCGGTCTTCTCTGGGTGCGGGGTGCGCGCATCCTGGTCACGTGGCGGTGCGGGCTCAGGGTTCTCAAAATCCCCGGGGATATGGGAGTACTCGATGGAATGGAAATGGGCCACGTCCTCATCGAGGTAGCCGGTGATGGTGCCCGCGGGGCAGGTGACGGTGAAAGGTGCACGGCTCATGCACAACAGGCTACCCTGAGGGCATGGAATGGCTCGTGCAGGCGCCGGTGTGGGTGCAAATGGCGGTGCTCGCCGTCACGGCGGTGCCGGCCGCAACCGTCATGGGGTGGCTCCTGATGTGGGCAATCGACCGGGTGTATTCGTGGCTTGTGCCCGTGACTAGGATGAAGAACCATGACTCCCGATGATCACCGCGAAGGCCTGTGGGACCCCGAGCGCTCCGAACATGTCCACCGCAAGCGGGCACTGCCTAAATCCCGAGTGAGCGTGACCCTGTGGCTGATGATCGCGCTCATCGTCGTGGTGGCGGTGGTGGGCGTCGTCCTTTAAAGGGACGACGCTTTAGCGTTCGTCCCCTGGCCTCTTGGCGGCTTGGGCGAGGCGCTGGTAGAGCTCCTGCTTCGGTAGATCCTCCAAGAGGACGGGATCGCCGGCGGTATTGCACAGCGGGATGCACCAGTTGGGGTACTGGTCCTTCGTCGTGCCCGGCTGGTTCTGTGCGCGCACGTCACCGACCATATCCACCACATTGGTGACCGTCAGCGCCGAGGGGGTTCCTGCGATGTAACGGTGCAGGGCAACCAACACGTCCTCTTCGTTCTTGCGGTTCTCCAACATGCCATAGGCCTGCAGGTTATCCTTGACCTCTTCCTGCCACGCGCGGTCCTCGGCCTCTTCTTCCGCCACCGGGCGGGTCAACAGACCCAGGCGGGCGCGCAGTGCGATGTGGTCACCGCGCAGGAAGGCGAGCGTTGGCGGCAGATCGTGCGTGCCCACCGAGGACATCGCCATGTGGCGGTATTGATCCTGCGGGCGCGGGGTGGGGCCTTCGTTGGCGTGCTCAAACCAGATGATCGTGGTGCCAAGTACTCCCATGTCCTGCAGGGCATTCTGGACCCAGGGTTCCAGGGTGCCCAGGTCTTCGCCCACGAGGACCGCGCCGGCGCGCTCGGCCTCGAGCGCGAGGATGCCGAGCATGGCTTCCCAGTCATAGGTCACGTAGGTGCCGTTGAGCGGGGTGGACTGGCGCGGGATCCAGTAGAGGCGGAACAGGCCCAGCACGTGGTCGACGCGCAGACCGCCAGCGTTGCCCAGCATCGTGCGCAGCAAATCGCGCCACGGCTCGTAGCCGGCTTCTGCCAGACGGACCGGGTGCCACGGCGGCTGCGACCAGTCCTGGCCCTGCTGGTTATAGTCATCCGGCGGAGCACCCACCGAGCACTGGGGAGCCAGGTACTCGGAGAGGTTGACAGCATCGGCACCAGCGGGGTGGATGCCCACGGCCATATCGGTGATAAGCCCGATGCTCATGCCGGCGTCGAGCGCGCGGCGCTGGGCGGCATCCAGCTGCTCATCGCAGAGGAACTGCAGCCAGGAATAGAACTCGGCTAAGTCGTTGACGTCGAGGCTCAGCGCGTGGCGGCGGCCGCTGTGGCGATCCAGCTCAGTCTCTGCACACCACAGCGCGAAGTTGCGCAGCCCGCGGCCTTCGCGGCGCTGGTATTCACTAAACGCGGTGCGGCGTTCCGGGGTCATCCCCTGGTTGAAGAGCTCTTGCAGTACCTGCAGCTTGGCCTCGAAGATGGAATCACGGTCGATCTCTTCGGCAGACCGGTTGCGTTCGCGGAACTCGGCGGCGAGCTCGGCGACGTCCTCCTGAAGCTCCGGGCTGAGCAGCTTCAGCTCCGGAATATCCTCGATGCGGATGTAAATCGGGTTGATGAAACGCCGCGTGGTGGGCAGGTAGGGCGAATCCTCCACTGGCGGGATTGGCTCGCCCGCGTGCAGCGGGTTAATAAGGAGGAAGTCATAATCGGGCGCCAAGGTCTCCGCCAACTCGGCGAGGTCCCCGAAGTCACCCATGCCCCAGGACTTTTCCGAGCGCACCGAATACAGCTGCGCCATCGCGCCCGCCGCGGGGCGGTCAAGGTAGCGATCCGCAGTGCTGAGGTGATTGGGCACCACGATGAGCGGGCACTCGTGTTCGCCGATGCCGGGCGAGGACAAGCGCAGCTTGTGAAAACCTAAGGGCAGGTCCCCGGGAACGTGGAAGCTGGCCTCGCCCCACATGGTTCCGGCGACGTCGGCAGCCGGGGCGTCGTTCGGATCCTGGTAGGTCGGCCGCGTCTCGCCGTTTTCCAGCTCGATGGTCACGGTGGCGGGGTCGCCGTCGTGGACGTGGACGGCAAAGCCTTTTCGGCGCCTTCGCGGGCCACCACGCACGGCGGCAGCGGGCGGGAGGCACGCTCGAGGTAATCCTCGAACAAGGCTTGGGTTAGCTCTTCATCGTCCGGACGGTCGGAGATAGAGACGCCGAGTGCGCGCAGCGTATAGGTAATAGTCTCCTCGCTGACGTACACGGGCTGTCCGTTCTGGGCGGTGTACTCGCAGGCCACACCGTGGCGTTGGGCAAGTTCTTGAAGCAGATCACGGGTAGTCACATCCCCCAATTGTGCCACGCCCTCCACGAGCGCGGGAGAAATCCGGTTGGTAGAGTGGGCTGGAATTTACTTTTTGTGGGAAAGGACACAACTGTGACTTTGAATGAAGCGCACACGAAAGCGGAGTTCGAGATCAAAGACGGGGAGACCTGCCTTACCGCCATGATGGCCACGGCGCACGCCCGCCCACATGGCGTGCTGTTTACCCGCCCCGCGAACTATGAGTGGGTCAACGTCACTGCCAAGGAATTCGTGGAGGAAGTCTACGCGGTGGCCAAGGGCCTCATCGCTTTCGGCGTGGAGCAGGGCGACCGCGTGGCTCTTATCTCTACCACCCGCTATGAGTGGTCCCTATTGGACTACGCCATCTGGGCGGCCGGTGCTATCTCCGTTCCGGTGTACCCTTCTTCTTCCATGTCCCAGGTCCAGTGGATCATCGAGGATTCCGGTGCCGTCCTCGCCATTACGGAAACCCGTGAGCACTCCGAGCTGGTCAAGCACCTGAAGCTGCAAGAGGACGGCACCCCACAGTTGCACGGCTCTCCTTCCCAGCTGCGCCGCATCCTAGAGATCAACTCTTCCGCCATCGATACGCTGAAGTTTGAGGGCCGCGATGTCAGCGATGACACCGTCGACCAGCGCATCGAAGCCACGGGCACCGATGACGTCGCTTCGCTGGTCTACACCTCGGGTACCACCGGGCGTCCCAAGGGTTGCATGCTGACCCACCGCAACTGGCTGGCGGAGGCCCGCGGCCTGCTGACCAACCCCATCGGTGCTATCGCCGTGCCGGGCTCCCACGTTCTGACCTTTTTGCCGCTAGCGCACGTCTTTAGCCGCGCGGTGTCCCTCGCGGTCACCATCGGCGGCGCGTCCCAGAACCACTGGTCCGACTTCAGCACCATCACCATTGAATTCGCGCGTTCCCGCCCGAACCTGATCCTGGGCGTGCCGCGCGTGTTTGAGAAGGTACGCAACGGCGCTTCCGCCAAGGCCCATGGTTCTTCTGCAGTCAAGGGCGCCATCTTCGATCGCGCTGAGAAGGTCGCTATTGAGTACTCGAAGGCACTGGATACCCCGGAGGGGCCCAACCGAGTTCTTAAAGCCAAGCGCAAGGCCTATGACAAGCTGGTCTACGGCGCCATTCGTCAGGCCATGGGCGGCGAAGTCAAGTACTGCATCTCCGGTGGCTCGGCCATCTCGCAGGACCTGTTGCACTGGTATCGCGGCATCGGCGTGACCATCTACGAGGGTTACGGCCTGACCGAAACCGCGGCTGCGGCCGCCGTGGACTTCGTGGACCAGTCCATCGGCACCGTTGGCCCGCCGCTGGGTGGAACGACGCTGCGCATTAACGACGACGGCGAGATCATGATCAAGGGCGATATCGTTTTCAAGGGCTACTGGCAGAACGAGGAGGCCACAGAGAACTCCCTGCAGGACGGCTGGTACAACACCGGTGACCTGGGTGAGATTGATGAGGACGGCAAACTCGTTATCACCGGCCGCAAGAAGGACCTCATCGTCACCGCTGGCGGTAAGAACGTCTCGCCGGGGCCGATGGAAGATATCCTGCGCTCCCACCCGCTGATTTCCCAGGCCATGGTGGTCGGCGACGGCAAGCCTTTCATCGGCGTCTTGCTCACACTCGATGAGGATGCGCTCAAGCGCTGGAAGGCCGATCACAACATTTCTGCGACCAAGGGCATGCGTGAGGTGGCAGCGGATCCGGCACTACGCGCGGATATCCAGGACGCCATCAACCAGGTCAACGCTACGGTCTCCCACGCCGAGGGCATCAAGAAGTTCGTCATCCTCGACCAGGACCTCACCGAGGAAAGCAACGAGCTCACCCCCACGATGAAGGTGAAGCGCTATGTCGTGGCGCAGCGCTACGCAGCGGATATCGAGCGCCTCTACGCCGGCAAGAAGTAACGGCGGCGCAGGTACGGTCCGGCGGCATGCAGCCGCTGGACGGAGTCTGTGAATTCCTTCGGAGTGTCGCGCAGACCCACGGGAGAATCTCTAATAGAGTCAGCGGGGTCAGAAAAACTCTAAACCTCAACTAGAGGTTCTCGCGGAAAGGGCAGCCTATGCACAAAATCGCAGCCGAGCTGCGCCACCGTGAGCTGACCCAAGAAATCTATAACATCGGCGACGAAGTCGTTGACTACATCGAGCACCTCATCGAGGCCATCGAGGACTGGGATGATGAACTTTCCCTCGACTGCTTGGCTGAGCTGGGGGACATTGTCGAGGACGCCCGCGTGGATTCTGGGCGTTGTGTCGGTGAGCTCATCGGCCTGCGCCACGCGCTGGTCTCCGGGCTGAAGTCCGGCACCATCTCTGCTGCTTCCTCCGGTGACAATGATGTCGAGGAGCCGAAGCAGCTTACCGCCCGCGCGTTGGCTGAGGGCTTGCCCATCTCCGGCCCGCCCGTCGTGGTTTCGGAGCTGGCAGAAACCCTGCGTGGCCGCACCGCCGCGGTGGCCGCCTACCTGCGCGAGCTCGTCGAGTACGTGCTGGCGCAAACCGACGCCGTGGCCCGCAACCTCGACGTGGTCTCCTTGCCGAACCTGTACAAGCGAGCCGGCGAGTCCGCCCTTATCGCCGTGCAGGCTTGGCGTCACACCGTCGTTGAGGCGCACCCCGCCTTCGTGCGCACCATGCGTGGGCATAACCCGCCGCCCTTCCTAGAGGAGCGCGCGCGTATCGACGCCGTCGTTGCCCGTGTGCGCGCCAAGCGCCAGAAGAAGGCCGCCACGACCGCCTAGTCGCCGCATCACAGACTTCCTTGTTGCCAACACACAAGGATTACCTAAGAAGAGCGCCACCGAGACTCCCTCTCTCGGTGGCGCTCTTCGTTGCTAGTGTGGCACGAATAACTTTGCGTGCCACCGCCTAGCTTCGTGTGCCACGCTTAGCTTCGTGTGTCACCGTCTAGCGCGTAAGCGCTAGACCCCTGGGTTCTTCGACGCCGGTGCGGCCTGGTCCAGCTGCTCCGTAATCTGCGGCCACAGCTGACCCATGATGTCATCCCAGGTCAAAATCCACACCGTCTTGTCCTTGGTGGGCTTGCCCACGACCACGAGCTGCTCGTTGCGGGCGCGCATCTGGTCCAGCGTCTTCTGCACGGTAGAGGAGGAGCCCACCGCCAGTGCGGGGCGGGAGAAGTCCAGTACCGGAGTTTCCGGGTCCGCGAGCAAAGTATCGCGCACGTGAACGATGCGCGGGATGCGCGAGGTACGCGGGTAGACCAGCACGCGCATGATGGACTTGCGCACCACGAGGTCATGAAGCTCAGCCACGGTGGCATCGGAGGATAGCGGCAGGATTTCCGAGCCGTGCTCGCGGGCCAACTGTGCGGCCGTGGAAGCTTCCAGCTCGATGACGCCGGTGATCTGGTTCGCGGAGTCGTCGTCAAGCGTGCCCGTCAGACGCGAGTGCTCGACCAGGTGGCGCAGGGTCTCCGCGTCATAGCCGGCCGCACCAGCGCGGTCGACGGGTTCCTCGCCGGCCATCGTCACCAGCTTGTTGGCCATCTTGTTGATCCAGAGCAGCAGCGGACGGAAGAGCCAGATGAAGCCGCGGGCGGGCACCGCGATGAGCTGGAGGGCGGTCTCCGGGTGAGCAATGGCCCAGGACTTCGGCGCCATTTCACCGATGACCAGGTGCAGGAAGGTCACGACGAAAAGGGCCAGCAGGAAGGAAACGACGTCAGCAACGCCCAGCGGCAGGCCAAGGGCCTCCAGTGGCGTCATCAACAGGTGATGGACCCACGGCTTGGTCACGGCACCCAGGACGAAGGTCGCGGCGGTAATGCCCAGCTGGGCGCCGGCCAGCATGATGGTCAGCTCATTGAGCGAGCGCAGGCCTGCGCGCGAAGCCGCCGAGGATTCCGCGGTTTCCTCCAAGCGGTTGCGGCGCGCGCCCATGAGGGAGAACTCGATGACCACGAAGAACGCGGAAGCAGCGATGATGAGAACAGTGATAAGGAGGTTGAACCACCAGGTATCAGTCATTAGTCATCGTCTCCTTCCGGGAATTCCTCCACGAGCTCGAGTGCCAGGACGGAGGGAACGTGGCGGTCGATTTCCTCGACGCGCACGTTGAGCGTGCGGATGGGGGCTTCGTCGCCGTCGACCCAATCTTCCGGCTCGGCCTCAAGCTCGATGGAAAGCTCTTCGCCTTCTTCCGGCAGCGTGCCGGAATGCGCGATGAGCAGGCCGGCGACGGTTTCGAAATCGCCCTCGGGCAGGTCGTGGCCGATGGCGCGCTCGACCTCGTCGATGGGTGTGTCACCGTCGACGATCCAGTGGGTCTCGTCCTGCTCGGTGATCTCCTCGGTCTCTTCGAGGTCGTGCTCGTCGGTGACATCGCCGAGGATCTCCTCGGCCAAGTCCTCCATGGTCACGATGCCCACGAAGCCGCCGTATTCGTCGATGACGCAGGCGAGTTTCTCGTCGGCGTCGCGCAGCTCCGTGACGACGTCGGGAAGCGGCATAAGCTCTGGCACCACCACGGGTTCCTTCATGATTTCGCGGGCTGGGGTAGCCGGAGGCAGCTCGGTGCCCAGAACATCGTAAAGGTGGACCACGCCGATGGGATTGTGCTCATCATCGATGATGGGGTAGCGCGTGTGGTTCTCCGACATCATCTCGCGGACCTCACCAATGGTGGTGTCCGGCTCGATGACATCCACGCGCGAGCGCGGAATCATGGCGTGTCCCACGTCGTGTTCGGGGAAGTCGAGGAGGCGGTCGAGCACCAGGTAGGTGTCCTCATCCAAGTCGCCGGCCTCGTGGGAAGCATCGACGATGGACTCCAAGTCATCGGTGGTGGCAGAAGAATCGACATCCTCCACCGGCTCGATGCCGAATAACTTGAGCAGGGCATTGGAGGAATACTCGAAGAAGTGGATGAGCCAGCCAAAAATCTTGAGGTACCACATCGTCGATGCGGACAGCCACAGCGCTGACTTCATGGGGGCTGCGATGGTGTAGTTCTTCGGGAAGAGCTCGGCGAAGAGCATGGTGAGAACCGTCGAAATAGCAAGCGCCGCCACGGTGCCTACCGCGACGGATACACCCGTGGGCACGCCCACGCCGCCCAGCAGCTGGCCCAGGCCTTGGCCCACGAGGGGCTCGGCCACATAACCGATGAGCAGGCCGGTAATCGTGATACCCAGCTGCGCGCCGGAGAGCATGAAGGATGTCTTTTGCGTGATCTTTAAGGCGCGCTCCGCGGGCTTATCCCCAGTCGCTGCGCGCTGGCGCAGCTGCGTGCGGTCCACCGACATGAAGGCGAATTCCTGCGCCACGAAGTAGGCGTTGGCCACGATAATGAGAGCGATGACGGCGAAACCCGCCACAATCATCAGGATGGCAGATAACACGGCTTACCCCACCGCCTTAAAGAGGCGGCGGGGACATCGACTCGGAGGTTCCACTTAAAAGAGGCCTTTCTTCACTATCGGGGTTGCAAATCTGCACTATAGACTACCGCTTTAACGGCGCTGTCGGATACTTTGTTCCCATGGATCCCTTTGGTCTCTACATTCACGTTCCTTTCTGCGCCTCCCGTTGCGGTTACTGCGACTTCAACACCTATACCCCGGGTGAGCTGGGAGGGGACCTGACCAGCGATTATCTGGCTGCTCTGGAGAAGGAACTGGAGATGGCGGCGGCGCAGGTGGGCCGCGAAGCGGAGACCGTTTTTATCGGCGGCGGCACGCCGAGCCTGCTGGGTGCCGACGGCCTGGGCCGTGTCTTGTCGAAGGTCCGCGATACCTTCGGCCTCGCCCTAGGCGCGGAGGTGACCACAGAATCCAACCCGGAATCCACCTCGCCGGAGTACTTCGCCGGGCTTCTCGACGCCGGCTTCCCCCGCCTGTCCCTCGGCATGCAGTCCGCCTCGCCGGGCGTACTCGCTGTGTTGGAGCGAGCCCACACGCCGGGCCGCGCCTTCGATGCGGCGCGCGAAGCCATCGATGCGGGTTTCGAGCACGTCAACTTGGACATGATTTATGGCACGCCGACAGAAGAGGACGCCGACGTTGCCCTGACACTGGAGCGCGCCCTGGAGACCGGGGTGGATCACATCAGCGCGTATTCGCTCATCGTGGAAGATGGCACGCGTATGGCCCGCAAGGTATCGAAGGGCCTGCTGCCAGCCCCGGATGAGGACGTGCTGGCCCGGCGCTACGAGATGATCTCCTCCACGCTCGAAGCCGAAGGTTTCGAGTGGTACGAGGTGTCCAACTGGGCCAAGCCGGGCGGGGAGTGCCAGCACAACCGCATCTACTGGGTAGACGGCAATTGGTGGGGCGCGGGCCCAGGCGCGCATTCGCACCTGGGCAACGAGCGCTTCTTCAACGTGAAGAACCCGCGGACCTACATCAAGGCTGTCAGCGAGGGGGAGCTTCCCATCAAGGAGCGCGAGCAGCTCAGCGCCGCCGACCGCCACACCGAGCGCATCATGCTGGGCCTGCGCCTGCGCGAGGGCATCCCGTCCTCGTGGCTAGCGCCGGCCGCCGAGCCCGTCGCCGCGCGCTTCATCGAGCGCGGCCTGTTGGAGCACGCCGGCGACCACCTCCGCGTGACCAAGGCGGGCCGCTTGCTCGCGGACGGCATCGTCACCGACCTCCTCGTCGCCGAAGACACCGCTCACTAGCGGCTTGCCCCACCTGCGGGCCGGCCTCCAAGTCCGCATCAGCTGGCTGATTAGCGGCCTGCATCGATGCTCGAAGATGGTTCCAGTGGAAAGGCTCCAGTCATAAGGTTTGTTTGGGGGGCAAACAAACCTTCCTTAGGCTGCTAGAAGGTTCGTTTGGGGGCAAGTAAACCGTATGACCTGAACCATCTGAGTAGAACCAGCTGTGTGATGCAACCGCGAAGCTGCGAAGAAGTGGCTAGGCCTTGGCCTTTCGACGTCGAGGAGACATGGGGACTTAAAGTTAGCCCCGCCGGGAAATGGTTAGTTTCTCTCTCCACGTCGAGAAACCTGTTAGTCGTCCTCGATACGGTTAGTCTTTTTAAGTGGTCCTTCTAGTTTGGTCCCATTAATTTGGTCCCTTTACGGCGAAAAGGGACCATCTACCGCAGGAATCACGCCCGCAGATGGTCTCTTTGCTCTCAAAAGAGACCAGACTAAAGGGACCATCAGCATTCGAGCCACCTAGAAGCGCCTGATGAACCCTTCTAGAAGCACATTATGGAACCACCTGGAAGTTGTAGCGGACTGCCAGCGCGCCTAGGAAGGTTGTCACCAGATCTCACCATCGCCCGCCAGAATGGATAGCCTTAAAGACATGTCTAGCTCCACCGATGCCCGCCGCCAAGAAGTCCTGCGCGCCATCGTCGCGGACTACATCGCCTCGCAATCGCCGGTCGGCTCCAAGGCCCTGCTCGAGCGCTACCAGCTGGGCGTGTCCTCGGCGACGATTCGCAATGACATGGCCGTGCTCGAAGCCGAAGGCCTCATCGCCCAAGAACACACCAGCTCCGGGCGCGTGCCCACGCAGAAGGGCTACCGCCAGTTCGTCGACACGCTCCACGACGTCAAGCCGCTCTCCAAGGCCGAGCGCCGCGCCATGCTCACCTTCCTCGAAGGCGGCGTCGATTTGGAAGACGTCCTGCGCCGTTCGGTCCAGCTGCTGGCCCAGGTGACCAAGCAAGCTGCCGTGGTGCAGATGCCCAACCTCAAAGTCTCCCGCGTCAAGCACTGCGAGGTCGTAGCTTTGTCACCGGTGCGCCTGCTGCTGGTGCTGATTACGGATAATGGGCGCGTCGATCAGCGCAATGTGGAGCTCGATGACGTGATCGACCCCGAGCAGACCCACCGCCTGCGCGATATCCTCAACACCGCCCTGGAGGGCAAGACTCTCACCGATGCTTCGGCGGAGCTGGCCGCGCTTGTCGACGACTCCCCAGCCGACATCCGCCCCCACCTCCTCAAGGCGGCGACGACGCTGATTGAGACCCTCGTGGAACAGCCTTCCGATCGCCTGATCATGGCGGGAACCTCTAACCTCACCCGCGTGGCCCTGCCCGAGGGCCTGCCGTCGATCATCGAGGCCCTGGAAGAGCAGGTCGTGGTGCTGAAATTGCTGGCCCGCGTGCCAGACCTGGGCAATGTTTCGGTCTCCATCGGCGAGGAAAACGAGGCCGATGAGCTGCGCCAAACCTCCGTCGTGGCCACGCGCTATGGATTCGGCACCGGCTCGGAGGCCGCAGCACTCGGCGGGCTCGGTGTGGTGGGTCCGACGTATATGGACTACTCGGGAACAATCTCCAAGGTCTCTGCCGTTGCACGCTATGTGAGTGAAATTCTGGCGGGCGAGTAAGCTGGCCCGTCGGATTAGATTTAGCATCAACGAGATATAGAAGGATGACAGTACGTGGCTCGTGACTACTACGGCATTCTTGGTGTAGAAAAGTCGGCGTCGGATGCCGAGATTAAGAAGGCCTACCGCAAGCTGGCGCGCAAGTACCACCCGGACGTGAACCCGGGCGATGACGAGGCCGCGGAGAAGTTCCGCGAGGCTTCCCTTGCGCAGGAGGTTCTGCTGGATCCGCAGAAGCGCCGGGTTGTGGACATGGGTGGTGACCCCATGGAGGAGCGCGCAGCCCAGGGCGGCGGCTTTGGTGGTTTCGGTGGCGGCGGCCTCGGGGATATCTTCGCCGAGTTCTTCGGCGGGGGAGCTGCCTCCCGCGGTCCGCGTTCCCGCGTGCAGCCGGGCGATGATGCGCTCCTGCGCACCACCATTACCCTCGAGGAGGCCTATAGCGGCGTGAAGCAGCAGGTTAAGGTCGATACCGCTGTGGTCTGTGACCGCTGTGAGGGAACCGGTTCCGAGTCCAAGTCCAAGCCCGTGACCTGTGATCACTGCGGCGGCATGGGCCAGGTCCAAGAGGTCCAGCGCAGCATGCTGGGCAACATGATGACCACCCGCGATTGCCCGAAGTGCTACGGCTTCGGCGAAGTGGTCACCGATCCTTGCGGCCACTGCGGAGGCGATGGCCGCGTGCGCAAGCGCCGCGATATTACGGTGAACATCCCCGCCGGCATTGGTGATGGCATGCGCATCCGCATGGCCTCCCAGGGCGAGGTCGGTCACGGCGGCGGCCCCGCTGGCGACCTGTACGTTGAGGTGCATACCCAGCCGCACCCCGTCTTCGAGCGCAACGCCGATGACCTGCACCTGACCGTGCGCGTGCCCATGGTGGATGCCGCCCTCGGTGCTTCCTGCACCGTCGAGCAGCTTGACGGCGAGGAGCTCACCATCGATATCGCTCCGGGCACCCAGCCGGGCGAGTCCATTACCGTGCAGGGCAAGGGCATGCCGCGCCTGCGCACCGATGGTTATGGCAACCTCTTTGCCCACGTCGACGTCGTCGTCCCGACCGACCTGGATAAGAAGACCCGCGAGGCCCTCGAAAAGGTCCGGGCTGCCGGCCACGGCGGCACCGAGGTGCACCGCGCCGACGATGACCACGGCGAGTCCCTCTTTAGCCGCTTCCGCGATAAGTTCCGCCGCTAATGTCTCTGCCTGTTTTCCTCCACCCGGACCTGTCCCTTGCTGAGGTCGGCCAGCCCGTGGGCCTCGACGGCGCGGAGGGCCGCCACGCGGTCACCGTCAAGCGCATGGGCCCAGGGGAGCACCTGGTCCTGATAGATGGGTCCGGGCGCCGCGCCACCGCGACCATCACCGATACGCAGGGCAAGGACACGCTGGCCGCGCTTGTCGACGACCTCGCGATCATCCCCGAACCCTCCCCGCGCGTCATCGTGGTCCAGGCCATCCCGAAGTCGGAGCGCTCCGAGCTCGCCGTCGACCTGGCCACCCAGGCCGGGGCGGATGAGATCATCGCCTGGCAGGCGGATCGCTGCGTGTCCAAGTGGGATGCCAAGAAGGCCCCGAAGGCGCTAGCCAAGTGGGAATCCGCGGCCGTGGCGGCCGCTAAGCAATCGCGCCGCGCGCGCGTGCCCGCCGTGCGCGGCCCGCTGACCACCCGCCAGCTGTGCCAGGAAGTCTCCGGTGCTCGCGCGCTGGTCCTCCACGAGGACGCCGAGGCTCGGCTCAAGGATCTTGCTGACCTCGACTCCGCCGAGACCATCTACCTGCTGGTGGGCCCGGAGGGCGGCATCGGCGCGGAGGAACTAGCCCGCCTGCGGGAGGCCGGGGCGACGGCGATCAAGTTGGGGCCGGAGGTGTTGCGGACGGCGTCGGCAAGCATGGTGGCGTTGGCCAGCATCGGCACCCTGACTGCGCGCTGGTAGCCTTTTGGGCGTGCCTATTATCACCACCAAGTTTGATCTCGATTCCGCCTACCTCGCCACCGTGCTGGGGCCGGCGGACGATAACCTGCGCGTTTTGGGCAACCTCGTGGGCGTGGACCTCTTCGCTCGCGGCACCACAGTCACGGCTGCCGGACCGGATTATGAGGTGGCCCGCGCACGCAAGGTTTTAGAGGAGCTCGAGGCGATTGCCCGCCGTGGACATCCGGTGAGCACGGATACCGTGAAGCACACTCTGGACCTGGTGGCCGTGGAGGCCCCGGCGTCTGTGTCCGAGACGCTCGCGGCCGATATCGTCTCGCGCCGCGGCAAGGCTGTGCGGCCGAAGACTCTTGGGCAGTCGCGCTACGTGCAGGCCATCGATGAGAACACGATTGTCTTCGGTATTGGCCCCGCCGGTACCGGTAAGACTTACCTGGCGGTGGCCAAGGCGGTGCAGGCCCTGCGCGCCAAGCAGGTCAGCCGCATTATCTTGACCCGCCCGGCGGTTGAGGCGGGGGAGAAGCTGGGCTTTTTGCCCGGCACACTCAATGACAAGATCGACCCCTACCTGCGCCCGCTGTACGACGCTTTGCGGGACATGATCGATCCGGAGATGATTCCGAAGCTCATGGAGGCCGGCATCATCGAGGTCGCACCCCTGGCCTATATGCGCGGACGCACGCTCAACGATGCCTTCGTCATCCTCGACGAGGCCCAAAACACCACCCCGGCACAGATGAAAATGTTCCTGACTCGTTTGGGCTTTGGTTCTACCATCGTGGTGACCGGCGATATTTCCCAGGTGGACCTGCCGGGCGGGCAGGTCTCCGGTCTGCGTCTGGTGCGCCGCATTCTCAAGGGGGTGCCGGATATTCACTTCGCGGAGCTGGGCGCGGCCGACGTGGTGCGCCACCAGCTGGTCGGGCGCATTGTCGAGGCCTACGATAACTTTGCTGAGCAGGAGGAGAAGAAATGAGCATCGAGTTTATTAACGAGTCCGGTTATGACGGCGTGAACGAGGAGATGCTGATCGACGTCTGCTCCTACGCCCTCGGCCGCCTCGACGTGAATCCGGACGCTGAGTGCACGATTACTGCGGTGGATCTGGATACCATCGCGGAGCTGCACGTGCGCTGGATGGACCTGGAAGGCCCGACCGACGTGATGAGCTTCCCCATGGATGAGCTCACCCCTGGCGCTAGCGCTGGCCGCCCCGACGCGGTGGAGGCCGGCCCCGCCATGCTGGGGGATATCGTGCTCTGCCCGGAGTTTGCCCAGCGCCAGGCCACGGCCGCCGGCCACTCGCTGGGCCACGAGCTGGCTCTGCTGACCGTGCATGGTTGCCTGCACCTGCTGGGCTATGACCACACCACCGCAGCGGAGGAAAAGGAAATGTTTGGCCTGCAGAATGAGCTGCTGGCGGACTGGTACGAGGACTTGGCAGCACGCGGCGTGAGCTACCAGCCCAAGCCTTCTGGTCCGAAGGCCTTCCCGGATGCGGCCGAGCGCGCCGAGCTGGACAAGGAAGTCCCCGGCGGCGGAATCTAAAGTGACTCGGCAAGGGTTTAGCGCCACTCCAGACACGGCCACGCTAAAACAGTTTCTTTGCTTAAATGAGGCCAATCGTTGAGGTGCTGCGTGGGGCGTAGCACAATAGGGGATTATGAACATCCTCTCCATTCAGTCCCATGTCACCTTCGGCCACGTGGGCAACTCCGCAGCAGTCTTTCCACTTCAGCGCGCTGGCCATGAGGTGTGGCCTATCTACACGGTGAACTTCTCCAACCACACCGGTTATGGCGATTGGGGCGGGCCGATGATCCCGGCGGAAGAGGTCACGGCGATTGTGGATGGCATCGAGAAGCGCGGCGCTTTTCCGCGCATTGATGCTATCTTGTCTGGCTACCAGGGCGGTCCGGACATCGCCGGCGCCATCGTGGATGCCGTGAACCGCATCAAGGCTGTGAACCCGAATGCCCTCTATGCCTGCGACCCAGTGATGGGCAACGCCAAGTCCGGCTGCTTCGTCTCCGATGAAATCCCGCCGCTGCTGCGCGACAAGGTCGTTCCTGTTGCGGACATCATCACCCCGAACCAGTTTGAGTTGGGCTACCTAACCGATTCCGAGGTGGGCACCTTGGAGCAGACCCTCGCCGCGGTGAAGCGCGCGCAGGAGATCGGCCCGAAGACCGTGCTGGTGACCTCGGTGCAGCGCCCAGAGACCAGCGAGGACGAGATTGAGATGCTCGCCGTTGATGGTGAGCGCGCCTTCCTGGTCACTACCCCCAAGCTGCCGTTTAAGCGCAATGGTTCGGGCGATGTCACGGCCTCGCTTTTCACCGGCCACTACGTGGAGACGCATGATGCGAAGGAAGCGCTCAAGCGCACCGCGTCTTCAGTCTTCGACTTGCTGCAGAACACCTACGAAGCGGACTCCCAGGAGCTGCTGCTCATCGAGTCGCAGGACGTCTTTGCCAACCCGCAGCTGCAGTTCCAGGTCACGGAGCTCTAGCTTTCACGCCTTGGCCCCGGCCTCGGCTGCGCGCCTTGGCCCTATGTGGCCCTGCGCGTCAGCCTTCGCTGTGGCCCCGCAAAAGGCGTCCGGCAAATGGCATCCCGCAGAAGGCATCTGTCAAAAGGCGTTTTCACGCCTGAAAACGCCTTTTGCGGCGTCCAGATGGCGTTTTTACCACCAAAGACGCCCTTTGACAGACGCCATTTGCAAGATGCCATGTGGCGCAAGCTTTTTGCAGTCGCCATGCGGCGGATACGCTCGCGCCATCAACTTTCACCCTCACCTCACCGCTGCTTCCGCGGCCCTCCCTTTAAAGATGTGGTTTCCAGCCATAAGGTTCTACTCACATGGTTCGGGTCAGAAGGTTCGCTTGGGGGCAAACAAACCTTCTGGAGGCCTCTAGATGGTTCGTTTGGGGGCAAGGAAACCTTACGACTAGAACCGCCTGACTCGAACCATCTGCAGGGCGGATGACCCCCGGAGGAGCACAGAAGGTCCCTTTAGTCTGGTCCCTTCGCACACTAAAGGGACCATTTAGCACGCGAAAACCGGCACCAGATGGTCCCTTTGCACAGAGAAGGGACCAGAGTAGAAGGACCAAACTACAAGAACCATCTGCCGGTGCATCGGCAGGAAGCTCTCGGGGCTGCACGGCGAGAGCCAAACCAGAGCGATACAACAAGAACGGGTCTCGGCAGCTCGTGCGTTATGATATGAGGCAATATGAGCACTGATTTCGATGCCGCCTTCGCCGACCTGCCAGCCGAGGGCGAAGCCAACGCCGCCGACTATTCGCAATACACCGACACGCCCGAGGGCTTCCGCTCCGGCTTCGTGTCTTTCGTCGGCCGCCCCAACACCGGCAAGTCCACCCTGACCAACGCCCTGGTGGGGCAGAAGATCGCCATCACGGCTGACCAACCCGAGACCACCCGCCACCCCATCCGCGGCCTGGTCCACCGCGAGGACGCGCAAATCGTCCTCGTCGACACCCCCGGCCTGCACCGCCCGCGCACCTTGCTCGGCGAGCGACTCAACGAGGTCGTCAAAGACACCTACGCCGACGTCGACGTCATCGGCCTGACCATCCCCGCGGATGAAAAAATTGGCCCCGGTGATCGCTGGATCCTGGAGAACGTGCGTAAGGTCGCCCCGAAGACCCCCATCATCGGCATCGTCACCAAGCTGGATAAAGCATCCAAGGACCAAGTCGGCGCCCAGCTGCTCGCCCTGCATGAGCTGCTCGCCGAAGAGAACCCCGATGCCGTGGTCATCCCAGTTTCCGCCACCGAGCGCGTGCAGCTGGATGAGCTGACCCAGGTCATCGTGGACCACCTCCCCGAAGGCCCCAAGTTCTACCCCGATGACCATGTCACCGACGAAGACCAGTCCAAGCGCATCGCAGAGCTCATCCGCGAAGCCGCGCTCTCCGGCCTGAAGTACGAGCTCCCGCACTCCGTGGCAGTCGAGGTCGACGAAATCCTGCCCAGCCAGGAACGCCCCGACGTCCTCAACGTCCACGCCATCCTCTACCTGGAGCGCCCTGGCCAAAAGCGCATCATCGAGGGCAAAGATGGCCGCCGCTTCCGCCGCATCGTGGGCACCGCCCGCAAGGAAATCATCCAGCTGCTGGGCCAGAACGTCTACCTTGACCTGCGCATTAAGGTTTTGAAGAACTGGCAATCGGACCCGAAGGCGCTGGGCCGCCTGGGCTTCTAAGAGCTGGCGAGCTTCTACATGCGGGAGAATTTCCGCGACCGCGCCCTCGTCATCCGCACCTACGATTTCGGCGAGGCGGATCGCATCATCGTGCTCTTGACCCGCCACCACGGCCTCGTGCGCGGGGTGGCCAAGGGTGTTCGCCGCGCCAAATCGCGCTTCGGCTCGCGCCTGCAGCTCTTTGTCAACCTCGACGTGCAGCTGTATCCCGGCCGCAACCTCTACACCATCTCCCAAGCCGATACCGTTGACTACTTCGGCGCGCGCATCATCGAGGACTACGAGCGCTACACCGCCGCCTGCGCCGCCCTCGAATCCGCCGAGCGCCTCGCCGCCGCCGATGCCCCCGGGGACCCCTACCTCTACGATGCCTGCGTCGATATCCTCAACCAACTCCAGCACGGAGATCCGCTCATGCTTCTCGACGCATTCCTCCTCAAAGCCATGTCCCACGCCGGCTGGGCACCCAGCCTTTTCGATTGCGCCCAGTGCCAAAGGCCCGGCCCCCACCACGCCTTCCACCCGGCCGTGGGCGGAGCTGCCTGCCACCAATGCCGCCCGCCGGGAGCCGCCGAGGTGGACCCGGAAACCCTGCACCACATGTGGCTTATCGCTCACGATCACCCCAGCCAGCCGACGAACGCCCAAGCCCAAGAGGCCCATCGCCTCACCCGCGCGCACCTGCAATGGCACCTTGAGCGAAGCGTTGGCGCGCTGGGCATCATGGAACAGTAGACTGTAATCCGTGATTACGCCTGACCCGAACCGAGTCCTTCATCCGCCCGCTATCCCGCAGGAGTTCCTGCCGCGCCACATCGCACTGGTCATGGACGGCAACGGCCGCTGGGCGGAGGAGCGCGGCATGAAGCGCACCGAAGGTCACCGTCGGGGAGAAGCCGTGCTTCTCGACGTCGTCGATGCCTGCCTTTCCCTCGGTGTTCCTTATCTTTCCGCCTATGCTTTCTCCACCGAGAATTGGCGCCGCAGCGCGGAGGAAGTCCGCTTCCTCATGGGCTTTAACCGCGACGTGCTGCGCCGCCAGCGCCACTGGCTCAACGAGAGGGGAGTGCGCGTGGTGTGGGCCGGCCGCCGCCCGCGCCTGTGGCGCTCCGTGATCAAGGAGCTCGAGGCCGCCGAGGAGCTCACCAAGGACAACACCACGATGACCCTGGTGATGTGCGTGAATTACGGTGGGCGCGCCGAGCTTGTCGACGGCATCCGGGAACTCGCCGAGCAAGTCTCCCGCGGCGACCTGGACCCGCGCTCCATCAACGAGAAGACGGTGAGCTCGGTGATGTATGACCCCGATATGCCGGACGTGGATCTGTTCTTGCGCCCCTCCGGTGAGAAGCGCACCTCCAACTTCCTGCTCTGGCAGTCGGCTTATGCAGAGATGATTTACCAGGACAAGCTCTTCCCGGATTTCACTCCGGAAGACTTGTTTGCCGCGGTGGAGGAGTACGCGCGGCGCGACCGCCGCTTCGGCGGCGTCAAGTAGCGCCGTTGGGGAGCGAAGGAGCGCGCGGGGGGTTGCCGCGCGCTTTTAGGCATCTGGGATGAAAATGTCCTCGATGCGGCAGGAAAAGTGACGCGCGATCTGAAAAGCGAGGGGAAGCGATGGATCGTAGCGCCCTTTTTCAATGCTGATGATGGTTTGGCGCGAGACTCCTAATTCGGTGGCAAGACCTTGCTGTGAGAGCCCGTGTTCTTCTCGTATTTCCTTGAGCCGATTATCCACGGCTTAACTCGCAGCCTTCTTGTGCGCGGCGTAGCTGATACCAAAGGTGCCAGTAACAAAAACGCCCAGGATGATAGTGAGCAGAGTGCCGGAAACGTGGAACTCCCAGAAGGAGGAGATGACGCCTAGTCCACCGATGGCAAAAAGCATGGCGTGCAGTGTGTTTTCGGAAGCCTGCGAATACCAGTGGGACTCGATGGAGTTCTCTGGGTCTGGCGTGGCCCCGTCGATAGTGGAGCGATCCACCATGAATGCCCAGCTAGCCACCGTGGTTACTGGGAGAAGGCACAAAGCGTAGACCGCAAAAGCGAGCCACGGCGCTTCTTGATGCACGAATGCAGCAATGGCAGCTCCGGCTGTCGTGGCGAGAGCTAGGCCCGCGGCTAGGGAAAGGACGATGAGTTTGGCTTGGGTGCCGCCAAATTTGGGGCGGCCAAAACGAGTGGTGCGCATGGTTCTCCTGTCAGCGATGTCTGTAAAGCGTGCTTTACTGACACTATATGTCAAGTGTCCTTTACTGTAAAGGGTGCTTTACCTGGCTTGCCTGACGGGAAAGGGGTTGTCGCTGGTAGTGGGCAAAAGAAAAATCCTCAGCCGCCGCTAGTTTAGGGCTGGCTGAGGGGACAGGTTTTCTGCGAAAGAAAGACTCCCTACACGGGAAAGGCTAGGCGCGGTAAAAAGCTTCTATGACGCAGCGGAGCAGTTGGCGCAGATGCCGAAGATTTCGGCATCGTGCCCGGTCAGCTCGAAGTCGTGCTTCTTGGCTACCGAGGAGGCCCACTCTTCAATAGGGCCGCCGTCGATTTCCTCGGTGCGGCCGCATTTCGTGCACACCAGGTGGTGGTGGTGCGCATCGCTTTCGCAGTGGCGGTAGAGAGTTTCACCGGAGGGCATGTGGAGCGCGTCGACAGCGTCGATCTCCGAGAGTGATTGGAGCGTGCGGTAGACGGTGGTGAGGCCGACTTTTTGGTTACCGTCGATAAGCGCCTGGTGAATGTCCTTGGCAGAGACGAACTTGTCGAGACTACGCAGGACCTCAACGACGGCGGTGCGCTGGCGGGTATTGCGAGCACCGAGTTTGGGAATACTGTCGTGGATGGACATGGCGCCTAGTTTATCAACACACTTCCATTAAGCGGTGGCCAGTGAGGCGTCGCGAAGCAAGGGCAGCACCTTAGGCGCCACCAGAGAATAGCGAACCTCGCGGCCGGTGCGCTCACTGTCGACGATCTGCGCGCGCTTGAGAACCCGCAGGTGCTGGCTGATAAGCGGCTGCGATTTGCCGGTCGCGGACACCAGCTCGTGGACGTAGTGGTCGCGCTCGGAGAGGCGCTGAATGATATCGATGCGCAGTGGTGAATCCAAAGCGCTAATCACGGTGGCAGCCGCGGCACGATCGAAAGGGAGAGCTTCGCTCTGGGTGTTGGTCACGCCATTCACCTTCAGTCATATCTATTGATGGAGAGTTAAAAAGAGAGCTATCGGTACTATAGCCGAAGAATGCGGAAATGTGTATAAAATGCACCACACTTTTGGGGTGACGGCACGCGGCGGTGAGGGGCACGCTAGACTAGGCCGCACTGTATAAAGACTGTCCCCTACCAGAGGAGTCCCATTAGCTATGGCATCCGTCATTGATACCGTCGTCAGCCTGTGTAAGCGCCGCGGCTTGGTCTACCAGGCAGGTGAAATTTATGGCGGTTCCCGCTCTGCGTGGGACTACGGCCCGCTTGGCGTCGAGCTCAAGGAAAACATCAAGCGCCAGTGGTGGCGCCACATGGTGCAGTCCCGCGATGACGTCGTGGGTGTCGATACATCCGTGATCCAGCCGCGCCAGGTGTGGGTGTCCTCCGGCCACGTCGAGGTTTTCACCGACCCGCTGGTGGAGTCCAAGCACACCGGTAAGCGCTACCGCGCCGACCACCTGATCGAGGCTTACGAGGAAAAGCACGGCCACGAGCCGGAGAACGGCCTTGCGGATATTAATGATCCGGAGACTGGCCAGCCGGGTGACTGGACCGAGCCGAAGGCCTTCTCCGGTCTGCTCAAGACTTTCCTGGGTCCGGTCGACGATGAGCAGGGCCTGCACTACCTGCGCCCGGAGACCGCGCAGGGTATCTTCGTGAACTTCAAGAACGTGATGACCTCGGCGCGTATGAAGCCGCCGTTCGGTATCGCGAACATCGGTAAGTCCTTCCGCAATGAGATCACCCCGGGCAACTTCATCTTCCGCACCCGCGAGTTCGAGCAGATGGAGATGGAGTTCTTCGTCAAGCCGGGCGAGGATGAAGAGTGGCACCAGTACTGGATCGATGACCGCTTCAACTGGTACATCGACCTGGGGATTAAGGAAGAGAACCTGCGCCTCTATGAGCACCCGCAGGAGAAGCTGTCCCACTACTCCAAGCGCACCGTGGACGTGGAGTACGCCTACAACTTCAAGGGCTCCAAGTGGGGCGAGCTGGAAGGCGTGGCCAACCGTACGGACTACGACCTTTCCGTGCACACCAAGGGTTCGGGCGAGGACCTGTCCTACTTTGACCAGGAGTCCGGCGAGCGCTGGACCCCGTACGTCATCGAGCCGGCTGCCGGCCTGGGCCGCGCCATGATGGCCTTCCTCATCGATGCCTACGACGAAGAGGAGGCCCCGAACGCCAAGGGCGGTACCGATAAGCGCGTCGTGCTGCGCCTGGACCGCCGTCTGGCGCCGGTCAAGGTGGCCGTGCTGCCGCTGTCGAAGAAGGAGGAGCTGTCCACACCGGCCCGCGAGCTGGCCAACAAGCTGCGCGCCAACTGGAACGTGGAGTTCGATGTCTCTGGCGCCATCGGCCGCCGCTACCGCCGCCAGGACGAGATTGGTACGCCGTTCTGCGTGACCTATGACTTCGACACCCTCGAGGACAACGCGGTCACCGTGCGTGAGCGCGACTCGATGGAGCAGGAGCGCGTCAAGCTCGACGAGCTTGAGGCTTACCTGGCTGCCCGCCTGGCTGGCTGCTAATGCACTACACCAGCTGGGACCGCAGCGACCGCCAGAACCCGGTCCTCCTCGTGGGGGAGGGTCCGGCGTCGTTGGGCATGTTCCAGGAACGCTCGGCAGATGTGGAAGGCGAGCACTGGCGCTTGGGCCTCGATGACCTGGGCGCGTCGGTGACCTTGGAAGATGACCGTGTCTACCGCCTAGCGGGCAACCCCAAGCGCGATAAGCGCTTGGAGGCCTCGCTGGACGGGCGCACCTTTGCCTTCATCAACGAGGCCGGCGGTGACTGGATTGTTGAGGACCACGAGGGGCTGAAGATCGCCCAGTTCTCCTCCAAGAACTCTGGCGTGCGCAAGGCCATCCTCGAGTTCGAGGGCGAGAACAGCGATGACTCCGATGATCTCAACCACTCGGAGATTGCGGCTTTGAGCTGGTTTACCCGCGTCATTTTGGAGGCTCGGACGCAAAAGACCGCGATCCCGATCATCGCCACGCTGTTGCTCATGACCATCGTCGCCATCATTGCGGTGCTCCTCTGATGCAACGCTGGGTGTGGCGCGATGGGGCGCTGGTGGATGGCGCGGGCGAGGTCATCGCCCGCGTGAGACCGACGGGCCTGCTGCTGCCCGGGACGGGCACCACCATCGCCTTCGAGCACATCCCGGGCGCGCGCCGCTTTACTGTGCGCGGGCCCGACTTTTCGGCGAAACAAACCAGCTTTACGGTCAACAAGCTGCGCGCGATCTGCCAGGGCCGCGAGTACCTGCTTGAGCGCACGAATCCATTCCGCCGCGAGCGCCGCATTCTCGCTCTGTCTGGCCCCGCTGCCGAGGTTGCCCGCACCACCCCGCGGGGCCGCGACCTCGAAGTTGCGGTGGGCGAGCTCCCCTTCACGGACGCCGCCTTCACCAGCTACTGTTGCCTGCTTCTCGACGGCTCCACCCGCCCCCTGCGCACCTAAAACCCACCTTCCGCAGCGCCGCCCATGTGTGCACCGAACCCCTACTTCGCGCTGCTGCCCGCCTAAGCCCACTTCGCTTTCCTGCTGCCTGCCTGCTCGGCGCACGTCCCCTTCTTGCTTCCTGCCTGCTAGGCCGTGCTTTCCGCTCTCTCACAGATGGTCCTTCTGGTTTGGTCCCTCCACTCTGGTCCCTTATGAGTGCAAAGGGACCATGTGGCGCAGCTTTTCGCCTGATAGATGGTCCCTTTACTAGGCAAAGGGACCAGAATAAAGGCACCAAACTAAAGGGACCTTTCGCGATATAACCTGCACCGACATGCGAGTAGTGGAGTTTGTCTTCGAAGAGGAGCTCTCCGAGTGTGTTTGCTCGGCTTGGTATGCCGGTAGAGGGTTCGAGTCAGATGGTTGCAGTCATAAGGTTTGCTTGCCCCCAAACGAACCATCTAGCGCATTGCAGAAGGTTTACTTGCCCCCAAGCGAACCATCTGAGGCGAACCGTTTGACCAGAACCATGTGCATGACCGGTTTACACCAATCATGTACGTGCACCAATCCCGTATCCGTGGATCTACTTGGCCGACAACCGAGTCGGCGCCCAGCGGCCCGGTGTGTGCAAGGGCATCTGGCAAATGGCGTCTGTCAAAAGGCGTCTTTGGGTCTGAAAACGCCATGTAGAGGGTGCAAAAGGCGTTTTTAGCTGTGAAAACGCCATCTAGAAGATGCCTTTTGCAAGGCGCCTTGTGCGAGATGCCATGTGCGACCGCCCTGGTTATGAGATGCCGGGTGTGGGCCGCGGCTTCGAGGCCAGGCGCGGGAAGGAAGAGGGGCTGGGAGGAGCTGGTGCGGGGAGAGAGGAGGGGAAGGAGAGGCGGCTGGGAGGCTAGCGCGGGGAAGGGAGAGGACTGCTAGAAGGAGCCGCCGCGGAAGCCGCCTCCACCGCCGCCGCCCGAGAAGCCACCGCCACCAAAGCCGCCTCCTCCGGAGAAACCACCGCCGAAGCCGCCACCGTGGCCGCGGGAGCTGCCGCCGCCGAGGATTTGGCCAATAACCATGCCGGTGAGGATGTTGCCTGCGGCATCGGTGGCCTGGCGGCGCTGTTCCTGGCGGCGGTAGGCCTCCAGGTCTTCCTTCGCGCGGTTGAGCGAGGTCTGTGCGGCAGACGCGGCATCGCGGGAGTAGTTGAGCGCCGCGCGCAAGTCCTTCGAGGCGGAGTTTTGGGCTTGGGCGAAGAGGCGGGTGGCATCGGCAAGAGCCACACGCGCATCGGGGCCCACCACGCGACCACGCGAGGAGAGCAAGTCCTCAGCTGCCTGGATGGCGGACTCGGCCGCGGCAATCTGCTGGCGGTACAGTGCAATCTGGCGCTCGCGGGTGGCATTGGTTTCGCGGACGGTGTCCAGCTGCTGGTCAAGCTCGCCATCGATAGCCGTCAGCGCCGTGTACTGACCCAGCGGATCGCCCTGACCGTGTTCGCGGGCTGCGCGCAGAGCCTCCCGGGCGCGGGCTAGCAACTCCTCCAAGGCGACCCAATCAGCAGTCGAGCCCTGGGCCTTGCCGCGCTGTTCCAAGTGCTGGCCTTCGGCGATTTCTTCCTCGACCTCATCGATGAGCGCCGGCAGGTTATCGCGAGCCGCGGTGATTGAGTTCTCGGCATTCTCCACGCCATTCAGCAGGCGGTCGGAGACCTCCAGCGCGTGCTCGGCATCGCGGATATAGCCCACCAAAGGGCCCTGTTGGCCAGCGGGCTGGGACTGCAGTTCGCGGCCGCGCTCCAACAGCTTCTCGGCCTCGGTGAGGGAGACCTCCGCCATCTCCGGGTTATCCGCAATGGAGGACAACACCTCCTCGGAATAGGAGCCGCTGAGAGTAGACAAGGTAGCGCGCGCCTGCGGCAAGCGCCCGCGCAGGTCAACCACCCGGCGGGTGAGCTCATCCAGCTTGGAGCTGGCGTTAATGAGCAAGTCACGCATCTTGGCAAAGTCGGCGGCCTGCTCATCCAAGGCATCGTCGGCCTGCCCGCAGGAGGAGATAATCTCCACCAGCATCTGGCGGCGCTCCGCCGTGGTTTCCGGCAGGTTATCTTGCAGCTTTTGCTGCAGCTGGAACGCCTTCTGCAGGGTCAGCGTGGAATGGTTCATCGCGCGCGTAAACGGGCGGGTGCGCTCGGGGCCGAACTCGGCCACCGCAATATCGAGCTCCTCCTTGCCGCGGCGAATCGATTCATCCGTGGAGACCAGCTCCTCCTGCGCCAGCTTCTCCAACGTAGCCATATCCAGGCGGTCCAGCTGCGCGGTATTCCCCGGCTCAATCTGGCGCGCCGACTCCAACGTGGCCGCCGAGTCCTTCTTTGTCTTGCGCCTGTGCCAGACCGCCACCGCCAGCCAGCGCGCCCGCGCCGCCAGCTAGCCACAGGCCTCCCGAGCCATCGGAATCAGAAGCAGCAGAAGCGCCAGAAGAAGACCCCGCAGAACCGGAAGCGGCAGCGTCGACAAGCGCGAGTGCGGAAGCGCCGAACTGGCGGCCGTCGGCAAGCTTGGCGTAGGCCGCCTCATACATCACATCCAGGCGCCCGCGCGGCCAGTCATTGCCCGTCTGCACGCCCACGGTGGAATCATCCACACCCACCACATAGGCTGCGGAATTCGGGCCCTTGGACTGCACAATCTCACCCGCATAGGCTTCCGCACCTTCCGGCAGGGAGGACGCAAAGACCACGAAAATCACCACGTGGTGCTCCTGCTGCAGCGCGCTAATCTTGTCCTCCAACTCGGCCTTTTCCGAGTCCGAGAGCACCCCCGCCTCATCCGTCACCTTATCCGTGAGCGAGGCCGCCTCCGGCGCGGCAACAACGAAGTCCGCAGCCACGGCCGGGCTAGCAGTGGCCAATCCCAACACAAGAGCAGCAAGGGCGGCGCGACCAAAACGAGCAGCAGTAGTCATGCGCACCACGATACCTGCCACCCAACGCTAAAGTGGACAGGCAGTGAAGTACGTTATTGTTCTCGGCGCTGCGCAATACGACGGGCGCCCCTCCCGCATCCTGGCCGGCCGCGTGCGCTTCGCCGCTGAGTACGCCGCCGCGCACGACCTGCCCATTATCACGGTGGGCGGGAACTTGCCCGGCGATAGGTTCACCGAGGCCGGGGTGGCACGGACCTTGCTTGACGACGAACCCCTTAAAGTCACCGCCCTCGAAGAAGGCCTCGACACCCGCAGCGAACTGGCCGCCGCGCGGGAAAAGCTTGGTGTGAGCGAGGCCGTCATCGTCACCGACCCGCTGCACCGCCTGCGCACCTTCCTCATCGCCCGCCAGGAAGGCATCCGCGCCACCGTGCTGGGCACGCCCTATTATCCTTCCCCACGTTTTTCCATCCCCTGGTGGCGCTACCTGGCTCACGAGCTGGGTGGTTTGGCCTACTTGGGTCTGCGCACCCTGCTGGGGGAGGAGCGCACCGAGGGCGTGCGCGCGGCCTTCTATCGCATCGAGCGCCTCATCCGCCCCAACCAGGCCCTGCGCCACCGTGTTATTGGCGCGAGGCAGACCCAGGAAGACCAGGACTCCGCCTAAGCTTAAAACCCGTGAGCTATTCCTATTGCGCAGAAGACGTCGCCCGCCTCGCCTCCGAGTCGCCGAAAGGCTCGGCCCTGCTCAAAACCGAGGAACACCGCGGCGCCTTCTCCCGGGACCGCGCCCGCGTCCTGCACTCCGCGGCGCTGCGCCGCCTAGCGGATAAGACCCAAGTGGTGGGCCCGCGCGATGGCGATACCCCGCGCACGCGGCTGACACACTCCCTGGAGGTCAGTCAGATTGCCCGCAGCATCGGTGCAGGCTTGGGCCTGGACCCGGACTTGTGCGATATGGCGGGCCTGACGCATGACATTGGCCACCCGCCCTACGGCCACAACGGCGAGAACGCGCTTAACGAGGTGGCTCTCGGCGGCTTTGAGGGCAACGCCCAGACCCTGCGCATCCTGACCAAGCTGGAGCCCAAGGTAGTGCTGGATACCCCGGCGGGCCCGCGCAGCTATGGCCTCAACCTCACCCGCGCCTCACTCGATGCCGCCTGCAAGTATCCCTGGACCAAGACCAACCCGGACGGCACGACCAACCGCAAGTACGGCGCCTATGACGAGGACGTGGACATCCTGGGGTGGTTGCGCCAGGGGCATAGCGATAAGCGCAAGTCCATGGAGGCCCAGGTCATGGACTGGTCGGATGACATCGCCTATTCCGTCCACGACGTAGAAGACGGCATCATCTCCCGCCGCATTTCACTCAACGTGCTGTGGGACCTAGTGGAGCTGGCCAACCTTGCGGACAAGGGCGCGAAGGCCTTCGGCGGTACCGCCGACGAGCTCCTCGAAGCCGCCGACCGCCTGCGCCAGCTGGACGTCATCAACGCCATCGGCAACTTCGATTACTCCCTGCGCTCTTATGCCAACTTAAAAAAGATGACCTCGGAGCTTGTCGGCCGCTATGTGGGTGCTACCGTCTCCGCCACGCTGGCGGCTAACGACGGCCCACTTGGCCGCATGCACGGCGACCTCGCCGTCCCGCCGGGCGCGGTGGCGGAGGTGACCCTGCTCAAGACCATCGCCGTGCTCTACGTCATGGATGAGCCCGCCCACCTGGCCCGCCAGGACCGCCAGCGCGAGCGCATCTACCGCGTCTACGACTACCTCGTGGCCGGCGCGCCGGGCTCGCTGGACGCCACCTTCGCCCTGTGGTGGAACCAGGCCGATACCGACCTGGAGCGCGACCGCGCCATCATCGACCAGATCGCCTCCATGACAGAGTCACGCCTGGAGCGCCTGGCCCAGCGCAGCGCCGATCTCTTCGGCTTCTTGAGCTAGCGCACGAGTGCTACACCCTGGTCCTTCAGCACCATGCTGATCGGGGCCAGGTCTTCTTCGACCATGTCGAAATCCGCGGCGATAATCGCCACGATGTGCTGCTCACGCAGGAAGTCTGCCAAAGCATCGAGGTTGCGTGGCGCACCGGACTGGCAGCCGCGCAGGCGCCCAAGCGCGCCATAGAAGTCCTCGCGCGTGCGGATAGGTTCAGTAATCAGGATGCGCTGCATGTCTTAGTCCTCCGCGTCCGGGATGCTGCAGAAGCTGTCGTAGTGGTCATCGGTGTAGTACCAGACATCCGGGTCGGTCTCGCTCCCGCCACCGGTGACAATCCGCTTGGCCCCGCGGTGCCCAATCCCCGGCGTTTCCACCGTGTATTCGCGGTAGTAATTCCTGTCCTGCTGCGGCAGCACGCCCTCATAGTTTCCAAAGCGCACGTTGTCATTATCCGGGTAGTCATAGGGGCCGCCCGCCAGGATATCGCTGGCTGTCTCGTGCGCCTCCTGGGGCAAGGAATCCATGGCACAAGTGGGCAGGTTGGAGCCGCCCTGCTTGGCGACGTCCCCCTCATCCCCACCAGACGCACCAGCGGCAGAGGATGCGCCCGATGCAGCGGACGCATCAGGCGTATCAGATGAGGACGCTGCCTTCTGGTCCGCGCCATCGCTGGAGTCACCGAGGGCGATGCCGAAGTAGCCCGCGACGAGGACGAGAACCGCGCCACCGATGAGAGCCGGCAGCGATTTTTTGGAGGGGGAGGATTGGGCCATGGCCCCCATCATTGCAGGTGCGGGGGTCGAAAAAGAAATCAAGAACGCGCACTTTTCCGATTCCCACATATGGGTTCTTCCAGGATGTGGGACTCGCGGCTCTTGCCCACCCAGCCGTGGGTACCTGTACCTTGCGTGGGCGGGGTAGTCTGTACGCATGGCACGAGGCAGAATTCCGGACAGCGATATCCAAGCTATCCGCGAACGCGCGCCTATTGATGAGATCGTGGGCGAATACGTCCAGCTCAAGCCCGCTGGCTATGACTCTTTGAAGGGCCTGAGCCCCTTCAAGGATGAGAAGACCCCATCCTTCCACGTGCGCCCGCAGCGCGGCTACTACCACTGTTTCTCCACCGGCAAGGGCGGGGATGTCTTCAGCTTCCTCATGGAGATGGAGCAGGTCTCCTTCCCGGAGGCGGTCGAAGCTGTGGCCCAAAAGATTGGCTACCACATCAACTACCAGGGTGGCTCCACCGGTGCGCGCGATGAGAAGCCCGGCACGCGCCGCCGGCTCATCGCCGCCAACAAGGCCGCGCACGAGTTCTACCGCCAGCAGCTGGAAACCCCGCAGGCCGCCGCCGGGCGCGAGTTCCTCCTGGACCGGGGCTTCTCCAAGGAAATCATCTACGAATTTGAGTGCGGTTATGCCCCGGAGGGCTGGGATACCGCCACCAAGCACCTGCTGCGCATGGGCTTTTCCTTTGAGGAGCTGGAAGCCGCCGGCATTTCCAAGATGGGCAAGCGCGGCCCCATCGACCGCTTCCACCGGCGCCTGCTGTGGCCCATCAAGGACCTATCCGGCAACGTCATCGGCTTTGGCGCACGCAAGCTTTACGACGATGACAAGCTGGGCAAGTACATGAACACGCCCGAGACCATGCTCTATCACAAGTCCAAGGTGCTCTTCGGCCTGGATTTGGCCAAGCGCAACATCGCGGAGCAACACCAGGCCGTGGTGGTGGAGGGCTATACGGATGTCATGGCCATGTACGCCGCCGGTGTCAAGACCGCCGTGGCCTCCTGTGGCACCGCCTTCGGCTCAGACCACCTGCAGGTGCTGCGCCGCCTCATGCTGGATGATTCCTACTTCCACGGCGAGCTCATCTACACCTTCGATGGCGATGAGGCCGGCCAGAAGGCCGCCATGCGCGCCTTCGAGGGCGAGCAGAAATTCACCGGCCAGTCCTTCGTTTCCGTGGCCCCCGACGGCATGGATCCCTGCGATCTGCGCCTTGCGCGCGGCGATGCCGCCGTGCGCGACTTGGTGGCGGACCGCATCCCCATGTTTGAGTTCGTCATCCGCTCCGTCATCTCGGAGTTCAGCATCGACTCTGCCGAAGGCCGCCTCCAGGCCCTGCGCCGCGCCGTGCCCGTCGTGGCCCAAATCCGGGATCAACCCCTGCAACGCGAGTACGCCCGCCGCTTGGCCGGCTGGGTGGGCTGGCCCGACCCGGAGGAAGTACTCCACCAAGTACGCCAAGAAGCCCGCAAGCCGAAGAAGGAACAGCGCCCGCGCTTTGCCTCCCTGGAGCAGACCTCCTCGGTGCCCGCGCAGACCAATGCCCCAGTCATGCACATCCCCGGCCCCCGGGAGCCACACCTGTGGCCACAGCGCGAAGCCCTCAAGCTCGCCCTGCAATACCCGCAGGTCGCCGGCAGCTACTTTGACGGCATCACGGAGGACGCCTATTCCAACGAGGCCTACCGCACGATCCGCCGCGCCATCTCCACCCTCGGTGGCGTCACTGCCGGTGCTGAACAACCCGGCGTGGAATGGCTAGCCGCCGTGGCCGGTGAGATGCCGGATCTCATGGCCCGCAACTTCGTTTCTGAGCTGGCCGTGGAACCCATCAAGCTGGGGGAGACCGGCAACCCCGATACCGACCTTGAGGCCTACGCCGATTCCGTGCTCTCCCGCCTCCAGGAGGCCCGCGTGGGCGACCAAGTAGCCCAACTCAAAGCACAGCTTGGCCGCATGCGCCCCTCCGACGACGAAGAGTCCTATAACTCACTCTTCGCCGACCTCGTCGCACTCGAGCAAGCCCGCCGCGAGCTCAACGACCGTGCCTTCCGCGGCGTGCGCTAACCGACGCCCACGCCAATCCGCAGCCACGCGCACGCGCTAATCCTCGTCTGGTTCGTAGATCCGATCCGGCTGCACTCCATCCGCGGCGCCACGCTTGCCGCGGCGCCCCTTGTTGTAATCCTTGAGCTCGCGCATACGCGGCTCCGGATCCAAGCGGTTGGCCACGGCCTTGCGCGCTGAGCGCACCGCGGCCTTGGTGGCGGGGGAGTTCACGGCCTTTTCATAAGCGCCCTTAATTTGGTGGTAGCGCTTGCGCCCAGCCTTGGTTCCAAAGACGTATCCGGCGGCAGCACCCACAACAAATTGGATCATTGGAAACTAGTCATCCCCTTACTTCAAGCCGGCGCGACAGCCGGCGTTTGCGTACAACGTACGGGCAACGTGCAATTCTCACGATCAGCCTACCTGCCCAAGCCCACCGACGTGGGTGGCAGTGCAGCCGTGGGGCGAATAGATATTGTGCGAACTCTTCCCAAAGACCATTCGCTTCGGTTAACTTAAGTTCTGTGGAGAGTTCGAAGCGTACGCACGCGGTCTCGGCAGCCGTGGCGATGTCAGCGCTATTAACAGCCAGCGTGACGGCAGCTGAGCCGCGCGTGGCTGCTTTCGAAGAGCCACGGGAAGTCACCGTGAGCGAGGACTAGTGTTCACAGGACTGACGTTCTTCTCTCCGCTATTCACTGGGCGATGTGCACGCGGCACAAGCACTGTAGACTCTTACGGAGATTCTCTCCCGGTAATAAATGAAGGAAATTTATGTCTAAGCCGAAGATTATGACCGTGTACGGCACCCGCCCCGAGGCGATCAAGGTAGCCCCAGTCATTAAGACATTGGAGAAGGACGATCGCTTCGAATCGGTTGCTGTCTCCACCGGCCAGCATAAAGAAATGCTGGAGCAGGTCAACACCATGTTTGGCATTGAACCGAAGCTGGATCTGCACCTGATGAAGCCGGGCCAAGGTCTCAATGAGATTGTTTCCCGCGCGCTCATGGGGCTGGATGAGATTATCGATGCCGAACAGCCCGACGTCATCATTTCCCAGGGCGATACCTCCACGGCCATGACTGCAGCGCTTGCTGGTTTCCACCGCGGTGTGAAAATCGTGCACCTGGAAGCAGGCCTGCGCACCGGTGACATTCACTCGCCGTTCCCGGAAGAGGCGAACCGTAAGCTGATCGGCCAGGTTGCGGAGCTGCACCTCGCTCCCACGGCAGGCTCAATGGAGAACCTGCGCCGCGAGAACGTGCGCTCCAAGGACATCGCGGTCACCGGCAACACTGTTATCGATGCCCTACTTGAGGCTGCAAGCTGGGACACCGAATTCGAAGACTCGGCCGTCCAGGAAGCCGCGCAGTCGGCCAAGCGTCTTGTCGTGGTCACCACCCACCGCCGCGAAAACCTTGAAGCCATGAAGGAAATTGGTGGGGCCGTCAAGGATTTGGCAGAGGCTTACCCGGACATTAACTTTGTTCTACCCCTGCACCTCAACCCCAAGGTCCGTGAAGCCGTGCTTCCGGAGGTTGAGTCCCTGCCTAACGTCATCATCACGGATCCGCTGCCCTATGACCAGTTCACCAAGCTTCTGGACCGTGCAACCATTATCCTCACCGACTCCGGTGGAGTTCAGGAAGAAGCCCCGGCTCTGGGCAAGCCGGTCTTGGTCATGCGTCAGAATACCGAGCGCCCCGAAGCTGTTGTGGCCGGCACCGTGAAGCTCGTGGGCACCAACCGTAGCCTTATCGTGGCGGAGGCTAAGCTGCTCCTTGATGATGATGCTGCCTACGAGGCCATGGCCAACGCCGTCAACCCCTACGGCGATGGCAAGGCCGCTGAGCGCGCTGTGGCAGCTATCGCTGAGCTCCTTGGAGTAGGGGAGCGCCTGCCCGATTTTGCCCCCGAGATCGAGTCCTAACAAGAATCCAGGAACGAACGAATAAGCGCGGCGAAGTGTTCAGCACTCTTCGCCGCGCTTAAATGCGTGCTTCCACGTAAAATCAAGACATGGAATCACGAGACATCAAATGCACGAACTCTGAGCGCACCACCGCTTCACAGGTGTTGGCGGATGCGATGTCGGTAGGCCAGCTCAGCGTCACTGAATTCGAGGAGCGCTCCAGCCGCTGCGCCGATGCCACGACACGCGGCGAGTTGGTCGACCTTGTTTCCGACCTGATCGAGGCCCCAGAACAAGTCCTGTTCGGCAGCCACCAGGTGGCACGTCAACGGTCGAAGGAAGTCAAGACCGCTAATCAAGGAACCGCCACCGCTGTTGACCAGGCTTTAGCCCAAGTAGAACCATCGGTACACGGCGCCCAGGGGCTTTCCCTCGGCATCTTTGGCGGCAGCACTGTGCGCGGCATTCCCATCGCCGCTCATCACACCACGATGGGAATCTTCGGCGGCACCGATGTAGACCTTCGTGGCGCCTCCCTCAAAGAACACGTCACGACAATTCAAGCAGTCGGGGTATTCGGCGGCGTCGATGTCTGGGTCCCGGAAGGATTCCGCGTTCGTGTCAACGGCGTCGGCCTCTTTGGCGGCCACGACATCAAGGTCGAACGTGGTGCCATCGACCCTGCAGACTTGCCTGCCAGCGCTCCTGAAGTAGTGGTGAACTGCTTCAGCCTTTTCGGTGGGGTAGATGTACACGTGGTGAAGCGGTTGTCATAAGAAAGATGACACCATCCTTACCCCAGTCTCAACGGTCAAGGAGTAAAAGTAATTAGGGGCTTGCATGGAATGGTTGCCTAGTCATCCCAGGCAGAATGATCAGACAACCGCGAATCGTTGGCTAAGATTTTTGGCGACAGGAAAACCTCAACTTCAGTATTCATCTACTAATCGCAACGTTGCTTTATTCTCAGCGCTTACCCTAACATTTCCGGGTACAAACAAATCACCTAGCATTATGGATGGAACATTTTCCGCCGAATCCAGTGGATCGTGTCCAATGCAGAGAAGTCTAACGATAACCTCGGGGGATGCATTAGCCCAGAGCCTGCGCAGAGTATGAACCGGAGCATCCTGCAAGGAGCTAAGGGCGCATACGTACCCTTTTGAGTCAGAAGCCAATGCGGCCTGCAGAACCATAGAATTGAGCTCTGCTGAAGTGGCGACATCCGAATCAGAAACTGGCTTGAGAATTACCCAGTTAACCGGCAGTCCTTGCGTCTTAAGAAAATCATGGGCATACGGTTCCTGACTGCTCGGAAAATACACCGTAATGGAGTCATTTTCGCTATCAAAAAGCGGAACGAATTGACTTTGCGTGTCGAGTTCTTGTGAAGTTTGCGGTTCAGATAAACCATCTAAAACGCTTTCATTGTTTATTAATAGGTCGTACACACCCTTTACCGGAACCCCAGCGCCCCGAAGCACAGAACTAAGTGCGAGATCTAGGCTGGCGGCTTCCATCCAGGGATGAACGCTCTTTACGGAGATAGGGTGAAGTTTCAACAGCTCAGTAATATTGTCTGGGCGAGGGGAACAGACGTTGTCTGCTTTTCGGGCGACATTGATCTCCTCATAATTAATGGCGCTATCATCGCTATGAATGAAAATGGACGGTACACCTGACACACGGCACTTATCAAAAAAGCTGTTGATCGCGATGGATTGTCCGGGCTCTACTGGGGTAAGAGATTCTTTCCAATCGTCTTCTTCAAAAACAGAATCGTGAACGAAGACAGCATCACTGAGGGGGGACACCGGTTTTAGAAGATCTTCAGGTTCAAGGCGTTTAGCGTTGGGATATAGCTCTTGAACGTGGGAAAAGAATGAGGAACTGGAAATCACAAAAATAGAAACGTCAGTACTCGTCGTCTCGAGCTCCCCTAGTTCAGGAATCGATGAACTCGAGCTTGAGGAATCGGTTAGAAACTCAGGCAATTGATTCCAGGAAAGAGAACGAATACCGGATGAATGTGGTTTGCCCGTCGTGATGCATGCGCTGATGTCCTCGATTGGAGCATCGGCGGTTAGAGACGACTCTGTCGCGAGGCGTACATCTGCACGGTAAAAAAGACTTTTAACCGTGTGTGCGATGTAGTTGTTTGTTTGGTCTTGGTCCTTTGCTAGTTCGATATCATCCCAAACTCCAGCATCATTAATAATCCATGCGCATTTCAGACCGAGTTGATCTGCTGCAAGAAGTGCGGGGAGGGCGATCCACCAAGGCCCCATCGCCACGATTGCAGTCAACTTTTGTTGAACTGCATCGAGAACGATCTGTGATTTAGCAAAATGGATCCCACGATCAAAGCGAATCTGGCGGGGAATATGCAGTCGGGACGACAGAGAGATGGCATCGGCGTCAGCTAGTTGTAATGCTGCTTCTCGTGCTTGCTCAGCGGCTGGAAAAGTTGAAACATCGATGAGTGTCTCATACCGAACCAACCCAGATCGTATTGCGGGTTCAGGTGCCGGTCCCGGTTCACGAACCAAAAGGAGCTGTGGTGCTTGCGGGAACTCGGTACCGTTCGCTGTTGTAGGGAGGAAACGATTAAAACGTGACTCATCGAGCGCTAAAAGACCGCGAAAGTACATTTCAACATGTTTTAACGGGGAAGTAGAGTCGCGTGTGATTGGGATATTGTCGTCAAGAATTGCGAGTGCCCCGTCGAAGTCTCGGTGGTGTGCGGCGTTGAAAACTTCGTCAATTACTCGCTGTTCATGCGGTGGCACCGCTATTTCTCTCTCAGAGAAAGAGGTTTTCTCCGAGGCGAGACTAAAGATCAGATTCAACCATTTAGCTCTGACCTCTGGGATGTCATAGCGTTTAACTGATTCCTTAGCCTCCGCGGATGCAAGAGCGTAGGCTTCTGGGGAACGGTTGGTAGAGATGATGAACTCTGCAACTGAATCTGTGTCAGCAAAATTGTAATCCGCACCGATGATTTCTTCCGAGCCTTCTCTATTCCATGCAAGCGGAATAGCTCCTGATGCAGCACCCTCAATTGCGGAGAGGTGAAAGGTCTCGCGGTAGGAAGGCGACAGCATCCACCCAATCTTTTGCATCCAGTTACCGATATCCGGCGAAAACGGCTCGAAAATGATTCGAGAGAAAATGTCAGGATTGTTAGCGATAGAGGCATAGAACGCCCGGTAGGAGTCTTGGTGAGCTGCCTTTTTCCACTCCCACGCATAATCCCAAGGGATGTGTCCTTTAATGTGTAAGACGTATCGGCTATCGCTTGAAAGGAGTTTAGTTAACAGCGAAATTGCGCGATCTGGACGCTTAAGAATTGGAACGATACCGATTAAACCAATGTGGAACCGAGCTTCGCTGAACTTGGTCCTGTCCAAATCGGCGAAGTTTACTGAATTAGAAATCACATGGAGTTTTTCTTTCGGCCATCCTTTCATGTCGATGGCCTTTTGCATGTAGAAATTTGAAGCGAAGACGATCTTGTCGCAGTTCTCCAATACTAACTCGTCGATCCAAGGCTGTAAGAGTTCATAGCCGTGGAGATGTACGATCAGCTTTTGATGCGGAAGCAAATTTTGTGAGTACCAAATCGCATTGTATGACGCGAATTCTGCAATTACGACGTCCGCCCAAGGAAGTAGTTCGCGGCTCTTTTCTGGCTGGGGTTTGGCGTTAGCTTCAAACAAATCGACACGAAGGTCGATATCGGCGCGCTGGATAAGTGAATCGACTAAATCGCCTGCAAACTTGAAGTCAGCTCCTGCCAACAAAACCTTCGTTGGTTGTTCTTTGCGGGGAACACGAGTGTAGTCCGCAATGTCATTTTTGAAGACTTCGCGCCAAGGTGCGGAGTCAAAATCGGGCTTATTTGATTTTGTAGGGGATGACGGAGCGTACAAATCGGAAAGCTTCGGCTCAGGAGATTTAGGCCACCATTGCGTCAATCCCATCGTCTTTGAAAGCTGCGCGAAATAACTAGATGCAGGATTATTCAATCCTGATGGCGTCAGCAACAAAGTGGAGTCCCCGACAAAATCGCAGGAAACTGCAGGTTCGGCACATAGCTGGAGACCGGGGTAGTCTATCAGACCCGTGGTCCTTAGGGTCTCCTGTAATTCAGGAGACCTAGGATCATTAACACTTGCCAGTGTGACGCGGGGCGGTTGCTTTAGAGGCATCGCTTCGTAAGCGATTGAGCGGAAGTCAATCGAGGATAGAGCGTCTAAACCAACAACAGTGTCAAAAATGATGCCAGCAGGGGCGGTAGGTGGGTTATCTAGTGGATCATGGAGTTCGAGGCCGAGATGAAACGCTGGGATAAGACGGGTCTTAGATGTGGCCTTCGGAGTCATCGACTCAATTTTGCTCCGTCGGTTTGAGCTTCCAGTGAGGAGGAGCTTGGAGCCTGTAGCTATTACCTCAATATGTTGGAGTTCTTTGGGGGACAGGGTTGAGTCTAAGTAAGGGAAATCGTCGCAAATTGTCCAAAGCTTTGTCTGCAGAGATTTTCCCCCTGCAACGTATCTGCCGAGCCACAGGCCCTGAACAAGAACAAAATCATAGTCGTCGGTATTTGCCAGAGCAACGACCTGTCGAGCTCGATAGCGTGGGGCAACACCGTGCCTATCCATGGAATCGGCGTCTACATGGAGATGTGCGGGAATAACGCTCTCGCAGAGCGGGGCGATGCTCTCTTCAAAATCCCCAAGTTCAGGGTTCCTAGAAAGAAAGTCGATGCTTACTCCGCCGGAGTGAAAGAAAGAAAGAAGGCCCTTCGCCCAAGCCCGATTGAGAACATTAGAAGTATCTAGATCTAATGCGACCAAAGCGCGCAGGTTTTGTGTAGTCATTATTTCATCCCGTATCGATCGGCTACCAACTTCAAAAGAAAATCCCATACTTCAGATTGTGGGGCGCCTTCTTCCAGATCTTCTGCCGGAATATTCGAGAAATCTACCGTGCAAGTTGACCGTATATAAGCGCTATCAAATTTAGGTCCACTAGATGGGGTCGGTACAAAATAGACAGCTCGGCCAGTACCACGAGCTATTCGGCCAGCTTCGAAGAGCTCAGACGCGAGATGGCTTTGCCCACCAGAGTCAGTCCCAATCCAAGGGCCACGATGGAACGCAGATTCATCGATCACGAGTCGACTAAATTTTTGGTCGACGATTTGCTCCTTGATTAGCCCAGGTACAGCTAGAACGACGTTATTGTTTCGTGGCCAGGTGCTGAGCGTTTCTTGTGTTCCGAGTAACAAAGTAGAGTCAGGCTCGCTCGGGAACATCGCGGCCCCAAGAAAACTCGCAGCGGAAAGACCAAATTGGTTTGGCTTTACTTGGGGGGTGGATGCTCTGCCTAAGGACTCTAGAAGGGCTGCTAAATTCTTGTTCGGTTGATTAGCCATTTAAATCGCTCGCAAGGTCGGGAAACTTTTGCTCGACTAAATCCCATAGCACTACTCGGGCATTGAGCGCATCTCCTACCGGTGACTTAACCGTCACCGGCTTAGACGCCAAAATTGAATTTGGTTCAACGAACCCCCAGCTCTTGGCAGAGGATCCAGCGTAGTCGCTCCATTTAGAGGGAAGAAAAGGGTTAACACTATGATGAGCTCCGGTTTTCGCGTCGTTGACGATTAAGTAGTCGAGTTTTTCAGTTGTTGCCAAAAACTTTAGGTAGGGCAGCGACGCGTTGAATGAGACTTGGTCTTCAATTCCCTCCGCACCAACACCTTCGTACGCGCGGCGGACATAGCTTTCGTGTTGTTTTCTCGACATATTTCTTGGACGTTGGTTGCCAGGGCCCGTCGGAATGAAGTTCGTAAACACATGAAGGTGTACGCGCTCCCGAAGCTTCGCGGGAAGCGTTCGTATTGCCGAAGTCACTTCGGTGATGCTTCGACTGGAATAGAACTCACCAAAGTAGCCAAGGTTCAGCTTAGCTTCGTCGACTTCGTAACCCGAGTCCTCACGAAGGTAATATGTGCGCGGTAGCGTTGGATGATTCGAAACGACTGCTCTTTCTACGACTCTATCTCGCAGGGTTTCACATGAAATCCGGCTGACCATCTCCTTCATCTGGTTCGAATTTGTGAACATAATTTCGTCCGCGAAGGCGTACACCAAGTGTTCCGCGAGGGAGAAGATAGAGAACTCCAAGCAACTAAGTTCGGGGTACTCCTGTTCTAGCTCTTGGATGAACTTGTCTGACAAGTCGTCCTTCGGAACCTTTCCACCGCGTGGCAATCCCTCGACGTCAAGGGACATGGGATCTGAGAACTCTGCGATCCAATGAAGCTCTGGGTGATTCTCTTTGAATAGCTTGGCTGCAAACATGCTGGGGGCCCACATTGCCCGCGAGTACAGTACATCGTACGACGCGCCAGCGGAAACTTTTTTCTCTGCGTAGTCGCATGCCTTAATCGCGAAAGTTTTAAACGGTTCCCATGATGCCCATGAGGGAGCGATAGGGAGAAAATGCTTTGATGCTATGTACGGTTCAGCAATGCACTCAACGGAGAGATCCTGTTTTTTTCGATGCAGAAAGGAGCAGGAAACAACATCAAAGGTTATCTCAAAGTTGCGTATGCGCTTTGAAGCGACTGTTGCTCCGGTATCTTGAAATGGTGAAAAATTATAGAGAAAGGCTATTCCTTTAGCCTCAGGGATGACTTCACGCCAAGGGATGCCCCGGTTAGGTTTTGCTTGAAGGATATCGGAAAGAGTTTTGCGCTTTTCGGGGGAATGGGAAACATCGGCGATTGCACGTTTAATAATATTTTTCTTGGCCTGTTGGACGAGGCGCTTGTTTTTTAGGCTTGTTGCAGAAGCAAACGACTGATTGAGGCGATCGACAATTTCACCGACATTCCCGTAGGTAATCCCGCCTTTGTAAATTGGAGCTGAGAATGCCCCCTCAGTGCTTTGCGCGGTGTTATTCAGCTGGGATTGGATAAAAACCGAAGTCGGTTGGGGTAGGAGGGCGTCACTGTAGTTCAAGGATTCTTGCATAGGGAGTGCTTTAGTGGGAGAGCTCTTTACGGGTTGTTTCATTCAGAAGGCGGGCCAGCCGTGCTTCGCGGTGAACTGCTATTGCGTGTTGGGCGAGCTCCTGAAGCTCAGCCTTCGTTTCAGTTGTGACTTGGTCTTGTCGCGTTTGCGCAGATTCGAGAGTGTTGATTAATGATTGAGTTGATTCCAGTGCACATTCAATTTGTTGCAAGTGCTGTGCCTGGGTAGTGGCGCTAACCGGAAGCTCATGGGAAATGAGTGTGCGCGTGGCTGAAAGCTGTCGACGCATACGCAGATGTCCGATGACGGGCACTAACGCCAGGGCGATAGCGATGAAGCCAATACCAGTTTCCAGATGCTGAGCAAAAGCGAGGATGGCTCCCGCAAGTGCACAGATGAAGTGCGCTATAAGAGCCGTGAGATATGTCAGCTTGCCGTTTGATTGCATAATGTCTCAGCTTTCCTAACTGGATTCAATGGAAACAGGGATCAAATAATCCGCGCTACTGTTGTCAAATATCAGCTTGCCTTCGGCAGAGGCGCAGAGCTGATTGGCTTCGAAATCAGTCGAGTTCCCAGTGAAAAACGCGTAATAATGTTATGCCGCATGTTATCACGTCACATATAGAAGAGCAGCCGGGGTCTGGCTTCAAAATGGGTGTCCAAAGCCCGTAGGCTGCATGTTCTTTGCAGGGAAGGGAAGGATAGTATTGTGCCGTAGCTTCAGCAATCCTATATCGCCTTAGGTTCGGAGTACTGGGCATCAACAGCCGACCGGTAGAAATGGGGATCAATTCTGATGCCAATCGCGTCGAAGGCGCCCCCCCCGACGCCACGCGGAGCGGGTCCTAGAAAATGCCGGAGTAGTTGTGTGGGCACAGATGTACCCCCTAGTGTCTCGCTATGGAACGCGGTCAGTATGTTTCGGGCAAAGGTAACTAGCCAAAGCCGAATTCATTTAAAGAGGTCAGGACCGAGTTGTCTAAGAGCCATGCAGGCTAGTCTTTTGTGACAGTGCTATCCCAACCGAATGGACTTGACAGGCCTGATCTTTGACGTGTCCGTTTTCGAGTGGCGGCAGGCCAATGCCTATTTTCCATAGGGATTGAAAGGGGGCACTAAATAGAAAAGAGAGCCCAAACGGCAGGGAGACCGGCGAAAAAACGATCCTAGGCACACACGAAATGTCCCTTATAACCTTAACCCAAATCTAGCCCCAGCGACACGCCGAGCCAGACACACATTTTGACCCTTAACCCTTTTAAAGCAAAAAGCCGCCTGGTGACAGGCGGCTTATTTGCTCCTCCAACTGGGCTCGAACCAGTGACCCTTCGATTAACAGTCGAATGCTCTGCCAACTGAGCTATGGAGGATTATGCGTATGCTGCCGGGCAAGTGGCCTTGCCCTGTGCAACGAGATGTAACTATATAAGGTCTTCTCCAGATATCACAAATCGCCTGCACATCGCCCTTTTTATATGCGCTTAGTGTGGCACCTTTCAGTCCTGTCTTCAAGCAAAGCTAGACTGTCATTAAGTAACACCGGTAGGGAAGAGGTAGAGGTTTCTTCATGTTCGTTGGACACACTCGCTTTAGTCTCTTCGTTCCGGATTCGGCGTCGTGGCGTGCGAGCAACGAGCAGACCGGGTTCTCGGAAGACGAGTACCGCGACTACCTCTACGACGATGCACGCCTGTCGTTGCGCACGGACATTTTCCTCAATCACACCGTGCCAACACTTGCGAAGGCCGCCGAAGGCTTCGATGTGAAGCACGTTGTTTCCTTCTCTCAGTCCTTGCCGCAGAAGTTCAAGGAGCAGCTGCAGGAGGCAGCGGACAAGTTTGATGTCTTGCACCTCGATGAGCTTCCTGATGGTGATAGTGGATGGACTGCAGTGCGCCGCTACGTCCAAAAAATTGGGTTTAAGGGCACTTTCGGTCGCTACCGCCTAGACGACGATGACGTCTTGTCCGCCCACTACTTCCAAACCACTGCGTCCTATATAAAGCCGGAGTTTGAAGGCATGCTCGCCAGCATGCCGCTCGGCATTGAGGCGGTTTACGCGGGTGGTCAGTTTTTCCACCTGCGTGAAGCCCACACACCTATGAACTCTATGGGACTGATGTCCATCTGCTCCGTGAAGGACGACGGAACCGTTGTGGAGCCTCAGAGTGGGCCGCACGACAAGTCAGATCGCTATGCGCCCGTGATTCTGGACGCTTCCCAGGTGGGCTACTTACGCGCGATCCATGCGGGGCAGGACAACGCGATGCGCCATGAACCAGGCGTGGTCATGGCACGCCTCATGGAGAACATGGCGGCGTTCCCACCATTTACGGATGTCGCTGCTCTTGAGGCAGCCTTTCCCACGGTGGCCAAGCAGATGCAGAGTACAAGCACGCCGCTGAGCATTGATGACACCGTTGGCAGTGGTCAGCACTATCTGCTTCAGCCCGCCAGCGGGGATGTCAGCTTTGTCATCCACGGAGAATCAGAGTGGGAACTTGATAATGAGCTCCTTGTGAGCCTGTGGATCGAGGATTCCCGTGGGCGACGCGTCCCCTCCTATAAGACAGTCGAGGGGTTTGCTGCCTCCAATAACCCCAGCATCGGACATTTCGCGTACGTTCCCACGGAGAGCGGAACCTTTCGGACCCTGGTGAGCCTTCATTTGGAGCACGGCTACGTCCTTCGCGGCTATCGTATTCTGGCGCAGAGTGAGCGCGCCAAGGAGGTTTGGGTCGCAAAGATCGTCATGCAGCAGCGAGGCGGG
Organism: Corynebacterium sp. Marseille-Q2823; assembly: GCF_903645345.1. Lineage (NCBI taxonomy): Bacteria > Bacillati > Actinomycetota > Actinomycetes > Mycobacteriales > Corynebacteriaceae > Corynebacterium > Corynebacterium sp. Marseille-Q2823. Next base: position 358,142 of record NZ_CAHJXS010000003.1, read on the forward strand.
AAAGCACGCTTCGTAAGCACTGAGGATTGGGAATCAGCTCGTAGCCAAGGCGTGCTTGGCTTGGTTGATCAGGCCATCGACAGCGTTTATCAGAATCGGACGAGCATCGTGGCGAACGTCCGCAGCGTTCTTGGGGAAGACCGTGCTAATAAAATCATCGCGCGCTTGGACCAGCTGAACAAGAAGCTACGCAACTAAGGGCGGCCCAAGTCTGAGCTGGCAAACATTTCGTCCTCGAAGAGTCGCTCCCAATCGCCAGCTAGTGAAGCTGCGTAGCCGAGAATTCCGGTGAGAAGCATTTGTGGGGCAGGGGCATGGCCTTCGCCCCAATCACCGAGGAGGAGCCTCCACTGCTGCGGGCGCTCGGCTACTGCCTGGGACCATGGAAGGTAATGCTGGGTGTAGTGCAGCTCATCATCCTCGTTTTGAAGGTAAGCCACGTAATTGTTGAAACCCTTGCCGTATTCAGTAACCAAGTCAAAGGTCATGGTGGTTTCGGAAAGTTTTTGGCTGCTCCAGCACTTCTTGCGATACGCCTTTACCTGTGGTTCAAGGTAGCGCCCGATATGGGTTTGAGGGTTTGACACTACGGCTAATGAACCGGGGAAGCGGCGCGAGAAATACAGCGCGGCAAAGCCGCCGGCTGATGCGCCGAAGAAGATTGCCTTCTTGCCCAGCTCCCCGACAGGTGCATCAGGATGGAAGCTGGCGAAGATATGCGATAGGCACGAAGTAAGGTCCTCCTGAAATGGGCGTGACTCATCGCCTGTGAACCACCCAATACTTGCGCCCCGATCAAGCGAGGGATCGGAGATATACACCAAGTTGGCATCAATGCCTTCGACCATCTGCTTCCCAATGAAGACTGGGAGAGAGGTCTTCGCTGGGTCGATGGCCGCGTGAAAAAGCACGATAGTAACATCGGCGCCGCGATCCTCAACGAGCACATCCATTAATGCAGCGCCGTAGCGAATCGAAATCGCCTCGGCTTCCTCGGAAGAGCTGGCGGGCACGGTGGAGCTGAGAAACTCCTCGACAGAGTCGAAAAAAGTCGTTGAAGCGCCGTAACGCGCGTAGTTTCTCGTCAGAGCCATAGTCCGTCAGCTTATCGTGCCGAGGCACCATGAGGCATTTTGCAGGCAGCGGGCATAGCCCCATCCATGGAAACTAAGCGGAGGGAAGACAAAACCTGTCATCGATTTTTCTATTAGCGAGGCTCCCGCGTTTGTCTAACGTCTCCCCGTGCTACCGTTGACTGAGCACAATAGCGAGAAAGGTAAAGAATGACGCCTCAGGAAAATGCTGCCAATAGCTTTGACAAAGTTTGCGTTGTAGGCCTCGGATACATCGGTCTGCCTACGGCAGCTTTTATCGCCTCAAAGGGTGTCAAAGTCGTCGGTATTGACGTCAATGAGCGTTTCGTCAAGCTTATTAATGAAGGCAAAGTGCCGTTCTTTGAGCCGGGGTTCGAAGAACTTCTGGCCAAGGTGGTGGAGGAAGGAAACCTCGTCGCACAAGCTGAGCAGGTTGAAGCTGACGCTTACATTGTTTGCGTGCCAACACCTTTCCAGGACAATCACAAGGTAGATACCAAGTACATTCGTGCTGCTTCTGAGGCGCTTGCGCCGCACCTTCGTCCTGGCGCGCTTGTCGTTCTGGAGTCGACCTCCCCTCCGGGCACTACTGAGGATATGGCGAAGCACCTCATTGAGCTGCGACCGGATCTGTCGCTTAACGATGAAGATGACAACGCCATCTTCGTAGCTCACTGCCCAGAGCGAGTTCTTCCGGGCCAGATCATGGAAGAAATGGAAAACAATGACCGTGTTATCGGTGGTTTGACGCCCAAGGGCACCGAGCTTGCTCGTGATCTGTACGCAACTTTCTGTACAGCAGAACTTCTTATGACCAACGCCACGACCGCAGAGATGGCAAAGCTTACGGAGAACTCCTTCCGTGACGTCAACATTGCGTTCGCTAATGAGCTATCCCTGATCTGCGACCGTCTGGGGATTGATGTCTGGGAGCTCATTGAGCTAGCGAACCACCACCCGCGTGTGAACATCCTGCAGCCGGGGCCAGGCGTTGGCGGACACTGCATCGCGGTTGACCCGTGGTTCATTGTGTCGGCGGCACCAGAGGAAGCAAAGCTCATTAAGCTGGCACGTGATGTCAACGATGGCAAGCCGGAATGGGTTATTGAGCAAGTAGTCACGGCTCTAGAAGGTAAAGAGAAGCCAGTTGTGGCGGCTCTTGGTATTGCTTTTAAGAACGACATAGATGATCTGCGTGAATCGCCTTCCTTGGAAATCGTGAAGCGCCTCGGTGTGGATAACCCAGAGCTCGATATCCGGGTCGTTGAGCCGAATGTCGATGAGCTTCCCGCTGTTCTTTCGAACATTTCTAACCTGACAAAGCAGGACACGAAGGAAGCTATTGAGGCTGCTGACGTAGTTCTCCTCCTCGTTAACCACAAGGAGTTCGTTAACCTCGATCAGTCTGTGCTGGAGGGCAAGACTGTTATTGATACCAAGGGTATTTGGCGTTAAAGAAACATCTTGTGCGGTCCAACTGTAGGTCCGCGCAGGATGTCGACACTTAGGAAGAACGGCGTAGGATGCGGATTCTAGTCCTCTCCCAGTATTGGGCCCCAGAGAACGGCGTGCCGCAACGCCGATGGTCGTGGCTGACAAAGATCCTCGTCGAGGCTGGGCATGAGGTGGCTGTGATTGCGCCACCACCTCACTACCAACGTCAAATCCGTTTGAAGCAGTGGCTGTCTAAAGACGCCATCCTTGGCTGCCGCCGAGCTGAGCTAGGAAACTCGGGTGAGAGGATCTTCCGCTCAGGGTTTTTCCCTGCTGGTTCTACGTTAACTCGCCGAATACTAAACCAAGCCTCAGTCGCAACTTCGATGCTGGCAATGCAAGTGACACATCGGAAGCCAATTCAGGAGATTTCTCCTGATCTGGTTATCGGCACCGTTCCTGCTCTTCCAACATCGGTGGTCACCATGCTGGTCGCACGGCATCTTGGAGCTCCCTACATCGTGGATCTTCGCGACGCATGGCCGGAGCTTCTGCGTGAGAAAGACGACTGGAACTCCGGAACGGGCAGACGCTCGATTCGCGAGGTGATCTTGAGCAAAGGCCCTTTCCAGGTTTTGACGGCTCTTACTGAGAAGGCCATGATGCGCGCGTTAACCCATGCCAATGGAATCATCACGACCTCCAAGGACCTAGCAACGCATTTGGGTGCCACATTGCCTTCGAAGCGGGACGGTCGTGGGCGCGTTATCCGCACCGTCCGTAATGTGTTTCCGCCAAAAACCAAGTATGTCGCTGCGGATATGAGCAGAATACAGCGGGATGAGCTGCATGTCCTCTACGCCGGCACGGTGGGGCGCGCACAACGCATCGATAATGCAGTCAGAGCAGTAAAAATTGCTCAGGATCGCGGTTATACGGTGCGATTACGCATCGTTGGTGACGGCGCTGCGTGGCTTGCTGTTAGGGACTTGATTCAAAAAACTGGGGCTGACGCCACCATCGAGCATCGCTATCCTGCAGAGGGACTAGAAGAGTTTTATGACTGGGCAGATACAGCCCTGGTCCATCTCACTTCATGGGAGCCTCTAACACGCACGGTGCCTTCAAAGACCTATGAGTTGATGTCGGTTGGCCTCCACATTAGTGGTGTAGTGCAAGGAGAAGCAGCCGCATTGGTTGAGAAACTTGAGGCCGGGCATGTTGTGGAACCTGATGATCCAGAAGCTCTGGCAAACATGTGGATAAGCCTCATGGAGGACCGCTCGAAGCTTCACGTATCCGCGCGTGGACGTGAATGGGTTGCCAAACAACGCGATGAAGCCGTTCCGCACGTCATTCGGGAGATCGTAACGAGCGTTGTTTCGGAAAAGAACTAGCTGGGCAAGGACAACGTGCCGATGAGAATTGGATCGCTTGATGATTACAAGCCCGCTGATACCGATTATGCAGTGCTCCTGTGCTCCTCAGAGCAGCTCCATCCCTTACCCGCTAGCCATGGGACGGTGGTGTTTTGCTTCAGCGAGGAGGAACTGGATAACGCGGTTAATATGCCGGTGGTGCTTGCCGACGTTCCCGCTGCCCAAGCAACTCCTATTCTTGCTCGGCTCATCGGGGATAGGGGAGTAGTCGAATACTGGGCGCCACGCTCAGCGGCTTACAACCTCCGTGGCCTAGTTGATAGCGATGACGTAGTGAGCGAAGAGCTAGGCGTCTCGGGATTGCATATTTCCGAAAGGTGGATTCATCTCAGAGTGGAGGAATCAGTTGGTACGTCCCGGCCCTCCGATGATTTTCTTCGGGGACTTTCCGCGCCTCTTTCGCTGTCCAATCTCGCCCCGCGCGACCAGGGACCAGCCCCCGATGCCCCGACGCTCCGAGCACTAGTGATTTCACGCGTGGCAACCTTGGCTAAGCCAGTCAAGCAATTCCTACCAAGTTCTGTGGTGGTGTCGCTGTACAAAATTTTGGAGAAGATCCGATGAGTACCAATCTCCCAGGAATCAGCGTCATCATTCCTTCCTATGCGAATGATTCAACCAACACTGCAGGCTCGGGCCTGACTGCGGCGCTCACTTCGCTTTCGAATCAAACCTTAAGCACCGATCTCTTCGAGGTCTTAGTCGTCTTCAACGGGCCAGCAGCACTAGATATAGAACTGGATCTGGCAGATCAGTTCCCGCAGCTCAACCTACGGGTACTACGGACCAAAGCCCCCGGCGCTGGCCGCGCCCGCAACCTTGGTATTGCAAGTGCTGGTCGCCGTTTCGTTACCTTTCTCGATGACGATGACGCCCTTCAACCTCGATTCCTTGAGACGGGGTTAGAGCATGCCCGCAATGGCGCTTGTGTGCTTCTGCCGATCCTCGATAAGGGACATGATGGTTCCCTTCAAGAGAATTCGCTCAACGCGCGTATATCAACACTTCGCGGAACCACCGTTCCAGTGGCGAGAGCGCCGTGGGCGCTGGGCTTTAACGCCTGCAAGGTATTCCCCACGGATCTGGCCCAACGCTATCGCTATGAGGAATCGCTGCGATCGGGTGAGGACGTCGCCTACTTTGCGCACTTGCTCGAAGAATCAGGACTCGTGTTCAACGTTCCAGCAGAACCAAGTAGCTCATCGTATTTGAGAACCATCCGACATGATTCTGTGTCGCGCCAAGCCGAGAGCTTTGATTTCAACGTAACGCAGCGCCTCGAATGCATTGCACAGCTCCGAGAAATCCGTGAGGTTGACTCTAAGCAGCAGGCCCTTCAGAAGCTTGAGGACGCCCAATTCGGATTCCTCGAGACTTACCTACGCGCCCATCCCACAGATGTTCAGCGGGCCATCGACACTGCCGTAGATATTGGTGTTTCTGGTTTGCCTTGGGGCGGTTTGCGTTCCGAAAAAGCGAATCGACTAGTGTTCTCCTACTGTTTCCCACCCTTTGCAGACACGTCGGCCAACGTGACAGCAAAAGTGATTCGGAATGATGCGAAGCTTGTTGACGTCTTTTATGCAAGTATGGGGCGCGTGCGCGGTCGCGATGATTCGACAAAGCTCATCGTCGATCCTTACCTTGTTCATGCTGAAGAGCTCGATGTCGTCGCTTCTTTTGCACACTGGGGTGCTATCTGTTCTTATGCGCGACAAGCTGCGAAGAAAGCCGCCAAACGTGCGAAGGCCTACGGTCCCTATAACTCGATGTATTCGCGCGCTCTTTGGTCTGGTTCTCATGTGGCTGCGGCTCTTTTTAAAGACAACCACCCTGAGACACGATGGGAGGCGGAGTTCTCTGATCCACTCTGCCTTGGCGTAGACGGAAAGCCTCGGCTAGGAAAGCTCACTAGAGGATTGACTACTCACAAGCTTAAGACGATGGTCACGCGGTCCGATTGGCCGAATATCTCGTATACCACTCACTTTGAGCTGACTGAATTAGTAACACTGCTGTACGCCGACGAAGTCGTCTTCACTAATTCCAATCAGCAACAGGTCATGCTAGAGCATTATCCCACCAGCCTCGAAGAGTTCGTGCGCGCTAAGTCGACGATTCGGCACCACGCAGAGCCGACAAAAGAGATGTATCAGCTCGTGGAGGCGGACTATGCCCTCGATGCGAATCGCATCAATATCGGTTATTTTGGCAACTTCTACGCCAACCGCGGAATCGGTGACGTTCTAACCGCGCTCCAAGACCATCCGGTGCGGAATCAGTTCCGGCTTCACATCTTTACCGCGGCGCCCGAAAAGCTGCGTCGTCAACTGTGGAATCATCCCGCAGCGGAATGCCTTTGCATAAACGGGTATATGCCGTACCTCGAATTCCTTAACGTTTCCACTCGTTTCGACGCTCTCGTTGTTAATGACACCAACACGGAGGGGACAGCGTTGAGTCTTAACCCATTCCTTCCCTCGAAGTACGCTGACTACGTCGGTAGTGGGGCAGCCGTGTGGGGAGTCATTGTAGAGGGCTCACCTCTGTCAATGCTTCCACTTGACTTCACTTCGCAGGCGGGTGACGTTGAACAAGCCCGCGGTGTTCTCGACGAACTTCTTAGACAGACTGAGTACAATTCCCTGTAGCAATTCTCAGCGTCCTCAGCGAAGCTCGTGACTTATATGGACGTTCGAACACAATAGATCTGGAAGGGCTGATTCATATTGGCACGCCACAAATGGCGCGGTTCCAAGACTTCACAGCGGGGAGTCGAAGAACTCAATGCCCAGGTAGCGCGACATGAAGGTCGCGTACAGATAGTCAACCCTGAAGGTCTCCATCCGCTGGCTACTCGCCCGACCCTTGGAGAGTACATTTCGCAGTTGGCAGCCCGTCGGCATTTTATCGCTGCAGATGCACGCGCCAAGGCGCTGCGCACAACACGGGATTATCGTCTTTGGCAATTGTGGCTGGTGCTCAACCCACTATTCGATGTCGCACTCTATGGTTTTCTCTTCGGACTTCTCCTCAAGACCTCTCGTGGTATCGAGAACTTTATCGGTTTTCTTTTTATCGGGATTATCTTCATGTCTATGATGACGGGGCTCATGAACTCTGGCATCAGTCTCATGCAGTCCTCGCGCTCGATGATTCGGGCATTTCAGTTTCCAAGGGCATCAATTCCTTTCTCGACCGCATTGCGTTCACTAATAGATAACGTATTGCCAGCGTGTGTGGCGCTCATAGCGGCTTTTCTTTTTCAGTGGGGAACGTGGCCATCGTGGACTATTGTTTTTGTGATACCGCTATTCCTCTTAATCCATGTTTTTGGCTGCGGATTAATGATGATCACTGCTCGTCTCACTGCACAGGTCCCAGAGGCTAAGACCATTTTGGGACTTCTGACTCGTGGCTTGTTTTTCTTGTCGGGCGTGATGTTTTCTGTTGATAGGTTTGCTGAGCACTCGGTTGTTCACCAGGTAATGACAGCTAATCCATGCTATATATTCCTCACTGCGATCCGAGACAGTACAATTTATCGAACTGCGCCAAGCATAGAAACTTGGGGACAACTCTTGGCATGGAGCGTGGGTGCATTTGCAATTGGCTTCATTTTCTTCTGGAGAGCGGAGGACAAGTATGTTCGACTCGTCTAAGTTGCCGGCGGAGCCCGGCGAGTATCTTTATGCGAAGCGGAAAAAAGAAGCACAAATGCGTGAAGAGTCAACGGCTCCTGCTGTGGAGGAATCGGAACCTGACATCAATTATGTAGAACGGGCCAACGTTGTAGTGGACAATGTGTCCAAGAGATACGTGATAAGTCAGGGGCGTTCTTCAGATGCCAGCATGACGCGGGCAGGCCGTGGGAAAACCGTTGTGGACGCTATAGTCGACGCTTCCCTGATCGCCTTGCCGGGGGAGTCGATCGGAATTATCGGACTCAACGGTTCCGGAAAATCAACTTTGCTTAGTATGATTTCCGGAGGACTCGCTCCTACCTCTGGTCGAATTCTCACACGCTCGCAACCTACACTCATGGGAGTCTCACCTGCACTTCAACCCGACCTTTCGGGAGAACACAACATCTATTTAGGTTGCCTCGCGCTGGGGATGAGTCCTAATGATGCGAAAGACCAAATTGGAGAGATTGCGGAGTGGACTGAATTGGGTGACGCGATCAAAAGACCGATGAAGACCTATTCATCAGGAATGTCTGCTCGCTTGTCATTTGCGATTTCTACTGCGGTGCGTCCTGAAATCCTAATGATTGATGAAGCGCTTTCGACAGGTGATGCTGCCTTTGGAGCTAAGGCGACGGCGCGAATGGAGGAGCTTTTGGAGAGAGCAGGAAATCTATTTCTGGTTTCGCACGCGCTTGGTGAAATTGAGCGAAACTGCAGGCGGGCTATTTGGATTTCAAAGGGGCATATCATTGCCGATGGTCCAACGGATACTGTAGCTACTCAGTACCGAGAGTGGGCAAAGCTCATGGGCAGGGAGAATAAGGAACCTGCGCACGATTTCCTCAGCGATATTAAACAAGACTTCAAAAAGCCACTCGTCTTACTCGAAAAGTCAGTGCGATGATGATTGTCAGCGCGGAAGACATAGAGTTCCTAGATTCAATGTGCGCGAAAACAAAGAAGGAAGGTAGACCGATGATTCGTCGACGGTTCTCTAAGGAGAGCGAAAATGCTTGACTTTTTTCGACGAGGCAGGGGACTAACACTTCTTGGCGCGCTAGCAGCGTTGTTAGCTTCAACAGCCATAGTTGTGGAGCCGACAGTCATGAAGAACCTCTTGTTCATTGTCGCCTTAGGCGTCATGTTCTTCTTCCTTTCAATGTGGGTGTCTTCTCAAAAAAAGTCAGAAGGGTATGCGCGCGAAATTCTGCGACGAGTGAGCAGTTTGGAGCGAGCTAATGAGGAATTACGTGCTGGCCAAAAGCGAAATGAACGAGAAGCCCAGCAACGGAATCTTAGTGAATTAGTCGCTCCTGACTCTGTGTCGAAAGACCACGTCGCCGACGCCAAGCAAGGGCTACTATTTGCGCCACAGACAATTACCGCATCTGCAATCTTGGATCGTCCGTCGGCGCAACAAGCAGGTCGGCTTGCAGCCATGCAGACAATGGACAGCGATGCGTTTAAAGTCTTGAGGGCTCTCGAAGGTGCCACCGATGAAACTCGGCAGCGTCGAATCGAAGTCATTGGGTCGGATTTACTTGTAAAGTCTCTAGGCGACCTAGGCATCGTGCAAAGAATTGAAGTTCCACATCAACTCGGGGCGTGCAATAGCGGAACGTCTTATCTCATTGTGGATGAAAGAGAATTGGAATCTGGGGCCTGGGCGGGCACTCTAACATCGCAGTCCACCACACGGTTCTTAAGCTTGTCGGAACACATTCGAAAGGCGAAGGCACGGGGTGTGGTTGTCGTAGTAGTAAAGGCGCCACAACAAGACCATTTCTCGAATGAACTAAGGCAAATGGCAACGGTTCTGTTTGAAGGAACAGAGCCAAACTGGGAGTGGGAAGATGATGTTTATTTCCCAGTTTTGAAAGTCTTGACTTCTGTATTGCGAGGCGAAGAAGGATGAAATCTATCGTCGTTTACGGTGATGTAAACGCAAATGCAATCGATGGTTCGTCGGTGTGGCTAGTCTCTGTTACGAGAGTCCTATCGCGTTTGTTTGATGAGGTGCATCTCATCCTGAAATACGAAGCCGTCAATGATATGCTTTTGAGCTCGATCGAAGGCATTTCAAACGTGGTAATTCACGCACCTCGTGGTGTCGAAAAAGGTGAGGGGCTAACGCCTGAGGCGGCTGCAGATTTTGTAGACTCAGTCGTCGCTGATTCGAATGCGTGCGCTGTCTTGGCGCGCGGGTTCGAGGTTTCCTATCAACTAGGGTTGAAACCGAGAATAGCTGAGCTTTTATGGGCATACGTGACTGATATTCCCTTTCCTCCGAAGAAGCTCTCAGAACGAAATGTAACTCGGTTGAGAAAGATCGCCATCGCTTCGCGCCGAATTCTGGCACAGACAGAGGCAGCACGGTCGTATTGGGAGGGGATTGTTCAAGAATCAGCGGGGAAGACAGTGTTGATGCCCCCTATGATTCCGAATGAATTGTTCAAGGAGCCTACGGAATCGCCCGCTCCTGAAAGCTCGCCGCTTCGACTTGTGTATGCGGGGAAGCTAGCGAAAGAGTGGCGGACTCTGGAGATGCTTGAGTTACCGCAAGCATTGAATAAACTCGGCATTTCAGCGACGCTCGAGGTTATCGGATCTAAGATTAATGCGTCGTCTTCGGAACCTAGCTGGGCTGAGTGTATGCGTGAAGCACTTGAGCGTGCGAATTCTGATTCAGCTAGTGGCGTAACATGGGTTGGAGCTTTGTCGCGTGAAGACTCTATGGCAAGAATTAGCGAGGCTGACATTGGCTTCGGCTGGCGAAGCGAAGAGCTCGACTCCAGTCTTGAGATTTCTACGAAGGCACTCGAGTATGGTGCTGTCGGTACGGCACCTCTAATCAACCGGACGACCGACCATTGTGCGGTATGGGGCGAAGAGTACCCTTTCTATGTCAAAGCCGGCGATTCGATTGATGAGATTGCACAGACGATTGCAAGTAATTTGGGGCAGATACAGGTCGCCCGGCGTGTAGCTTTCGCCGCCAGTGCTGAATATTCGATGTCTGCGGCTGAAACTCGTTTGGGCAATGCCTTCTCTCGTGCCATCGAAATGAACGCTCCGACAAACGAGAACAATGTGCGTCCTTGTCGCGTAGTGGTAGCGTCTCATGACCTCAAGTTCATGGGTGAGCTCATGGACTATTTGCAGCGCTCGTCAAAGTTTGAAGTAAAGCAGGACAGATGGACGACACTGCACGATCATGATCCTGAACAGAGTCGTTTGCTCGCAGAGTGGGCGGATGTGGTGTTTTGCGAGTGGGCTGGCCCATCGCTGGCTTGGTACTCCACCCATAAGCCTGAATCTACGCGTTTGGTTTCACGTCTGCACCGGTTCGAACTGAATGGGCCGTGGATGTCTAAGGTTCTTTGGACTAATGTTGACACCCTTGTTTTCGTCTCTGACTGGGTCCGAAGAACGGCACACGCGAAGTTTAAACTAGACTCAGTCAATACGATTGTTTTGCCAAACACTATTGATCTATCTGATTTTGACCGACCGAAACTAGACTCGGCTAGATTTACTTTAGGAATGGTGGGATTCGTACCGTTTCTGAAGCGGCCCGATCGAGCCCTAGAGCTATTCGAGAGCCTCGTGGAAGAGGACGACCGATATATACTTCGTGTCAAGGGCCGACTACCTTGGGACTATCCACATGTGTGGAACTCACCGGTTGAAAAACAGCTATATTTGGAGTTTTTTAATCGAATCTCGAAGTCTTCGAAGCTGAGGAGTCATATTGTTTTTGACGGCTTCGGTGCGGATATTGCATCTTGGCATCGGGGTGTAGGGTTTGTTCTTTCTCCCAGCCAATTGGAAAGCTTCCACTTGGCTCCGGCAGAAGGTATGGCAGCCAGGGGAGTGCCCATTTTTTGGGAACGAGAAGGCGTAGAGGATATTTTTGGTCCTTTTGCAAAAAATATGTCTACGGAGGCTCGTATTGAACAGATACTCCTGCTGGGGAATAAAAGTGCGTTTGAATCCGTTGGGCAAGAGGCCCGAGAATTCTCGAAACGATGGGATATCCTGACAGTCCTTCCGAGCTGGGAAAGAATTCTCCTTGGAGACACTACTCTGGGGACATCCGGGGAACTAGTGAATTTAAATAGCTGTTAAGGAAATAGGAGCCAGAATGTTGGGACTGGTTGTTTAGTAGTAGCGTCGGGACTTTTTAGTAGCCGCTTTAGTGAGTGCCTGGTAGCAGCTCAGGGCGCTAGGAATTAAATCCACGTCGGCATTTTCTCATTCGGAGCAGCCGGGACAACATCAGCCCTGAGCTCGGGTTGACGCTTCAAACGGTCCGAGCCGACGCGCCCCTCGGCCCGGTACCAACTACTCGGAACACGACGGTACCGAGTCCCCAGAACACCGGTACCAAAAACTCGCATCTGACATGGGGGACGCTATCTATTTTTAGGAACGATGAATGGAAGAATGTCGCCTTTTTCTAGCACGTTGTGACCTGTGGTTCCGTCTGTTTCAATAAGGAGATTGAGTCCGCCCTTTGGCAGATTTGATCTACTAACCCACTTCATGAAAAGCCGCTGCTCGCGTATCCGGAAGTCTGTGCCGTCCTGACTTAGGCCAATTTAGTGCGGAAGTTCGCGGCCGGTGATTGCTTGGATGGTGGCGGTGAGGTCGGGCGGGAGTGGTACGGCGGCGTGAATGGTTTCGCCGCCCACGACGAGTTGAAAGCTGCGGTATTTCTTGAGTGTTCTCACCAGGCGTTTGATGGATTGACCACTGCGGGTCTCCATCAGGTGAGCCACGGCTAGTGCGGCCATCACAATATGGAGATGTGCTGTGATCGAGTCTTGTTTCCTGGCGTAGATTGGGCGTGCTTTCAGGTCTGATTTCGACATCCGAAATGATTTCTCAATGTTGAATAACCTGCGGTAATGCCCTATAACCTCACTAGCGGGAAGAGTAGTCAGGTCGGTTTCATAGCCTTTAATTCCGGCTAGGGCTCGGTGCTTGGCAGCAAGAGCGTAGTTGACCTTCTTATTCGGGGCGGAAAGATCAATATAGCGGTTGCGCTTGATTGCGATATCGCCGTCAACAGCGCGTTTGGCTTTCGCGACTTGCTCTTTGATTCCGCGCAGGCTGCGCCTAGCCCGGTCGTGAGAGTACTGGTAATGCGTCACCGAATTTGGGGTAGCGTGCTTGCGCCCATCACTTGCCGAGGCTTGCGTCCAGATCTGGCCGTGGGTGTAGTCTTCACCGGGGTTGTCCCGCCGCCAGGTTTCGATCACCTCAGGCACGGTGGGGGTTTTCACCGACAAAATGTAGTGCAGCCCTGCATCTATCAATGCTTGTTTGTTCGCCGCTGAAAACATGCCCGCATCAGCAAGGACGGTACGTTCATCGAGTTGGTAAGCTGCTTGGAACCGTGTGATCATCCGCAGCAACGGGTGGGTTTCTGCCGAGTTGCCAGCAAACGCGCCCACATGCAGTGGAAACCCAGTGGCATCAGTAAGCAGCCCGACAAGGATTTGCGGATCTACACGGCGCTCTTTGGAAAACCCGGGTTTACGAAGCTCATCAGCAGTATCGGTTTCAAAATACAAGGTAGTCACGTCGTACAAGATGAATGCGCCTGGCCCAATACCTGCATGATGGGCCAACGCTTGAGTTAGTATCTCCCCGAACGATTCGGTAGCGAAGGAGGAAAGACGCCTCTGGATGGTGCGATAGCTTGCGCTTGTCACCCCAACTTCAGCAAGGGTTTCGATCGAATCAAACTTTGAGCCAGGATTAATCAACCGAGCGCGCACCAGATCGCGAAACACCGGATCATCACCGCTTGCTGCAGCAAGACCTAACTCGTTGAAACACGCATCAATACAGTCCAGCAAGTATCCGGCCCGCTGACCGACTACAGGCAGCGGGTTGGAAACGCTACCTGTTGCCGGAGGGATGTGTCTAACCTCGCCGAAGTCCAATGCGAGTTGGTCACCATCGACGATGCGTTGAGCTTCAGCCCGCAAAAGCGCAAGCTCAGACTCTGAATGCGCTGAACCGATATGCTTCATCCTTTTCGCACCTTTGCGTTCAGAGAACACCACCTGCACCGCCATCGCCCCAGAAGCGGTCTTGACAGTGCGAATATAAGGACTCACAAAAATCAGACTACTGAACACCCCCGGCACTACCCACTTAGTGCGGAAAAATTCCTCCCCACCGACGAAAACCAACAGGTAACAGTGTCAAGAGTGACGTTACTCACCCACCCATGACCTAAGTCAGGTTTCAATAAGGAGATTGAGTCCGCCCTTTGGCAGATTTGATCTACTAACCCACTTCATGAAAAGCCGCTGCTCGCGTATCCGGAAGTCTGTGCCGTTTGTAATGATCGTAAACTGCGGTATTCGGTTCTCCTTGATGAATCTATGGAGTACGGAGACCCGCTCTGGATGTTTTTTAGTAAAAGCTGAAATGTCGGCTCCATTGAGCAGATACTTTTCAACGTCTAAAACAGCCCGCCTTTGCCATAGCCTGAAATCTAATTGTGGGACCTCGGCGACAGCGTGAACCTCTGAAAAACAAGCGGCAGCCATCAAAGCCCCGAACCCTCCCAGTGAGGATCCGTAAAAACCATGTTCTCCTCGGCGATAGAGTGCTCGCTGGCAATATCTCGAATGATATCGGCGAGGACCCTAATGATGTCGACTGAGGGATGAATGAACCAAGCCCCGTTGAGTCGAGAATCTAAGTCTAAAGCTGGGTCTGAAAAGCAAATAACTTCGGCATGGGGCCATTCTTTAGCCCATGTGGATCTAACAAAGATTCTGCGGTTACGATTACCTCGGTTCGGGTTTAGCGCAGAGGGAAATAGTACGACGATACTTTTCGGACGCGTTCTTGATGTCCTTAGATAGTGAATCGGGAGAGAAGGAAGACGAGTGTCAATCTTCTCGACTAGGGAGTCTGCGGTGGGGGGAACATACTTTCTCCTATTTATCCTTAACTCCTGACTTAGGCCAATTTAGTGCGGAAGTTCGCGGCCGGTGATTGCTTGGATGGTGGCGGTGAGGTCGGGCGGGAGTGGTACGGCGGCGTGAATGGTTTCGCCGCCCACGACGAGTTGAAAGCTGCGGTATTTCTTGAGTGTTCTCACCAGGCGTTTGATGGATTGACCACTGCGGGTCTCCATCAGGTGAGCCACGGCTAGTGCGGCCATCACAATATGGAGATGTGCTGTGATCGAGTCTTGTTTCCTGGCGTAGATTGGGCGTGCTTTCAGGTCTGATTTCGACATCCGAAATGATTTCTCAATGTTGAATAACCTGCGGTAATGCCCTATAACCTCACTAGCGGGAAGAGTAGTCAGGTCGGTTTCATAGCCTTTAATTCCGGCTAGGGCTCGGTGCTTGGCAGCAAGAGCGTAGTTGACCTTCTTATTCGGGGCGGAAAGATCAATATAGCGGTTGCGCTTGATTGCGATATCGCCGTCAACAGCGCGTTTGGCTTTCGCGACTTGCTCTTTGATTCCGCGCAGGCTGCGCCTAGCCCGGTCGTGAGAGTACTGGTAATGCGTCACCGAATTTGGGGTAGCGTGCTTGCGCCCATCACTTGCCGAGGCTTGCGTCCAGATCTGGCCGTGGGTGTAGTCTTCACCGGGGTTGTCCCGCCGCCAGGTTTCGATCACCTCAGGCACGGTGGGGGTTTTCACCGACAAAATGTAGTGCAGCCCTGCATCTATCAATGCTTGTTTGTTCGCCGCTGAAAACATGCCCGCATCAGCAACGACGGTAACTTCATCGAGTTGGTAAGCCTCTTGGAACCGTGTGATCATCGGCAGCATCGTGTGGGTTTCTGCCGAGTTGCCAGCAAACGCGCCCACATGCAGTGGAAACCCAGTGGCATCAGTAAGCAGCCCGACAAGGATTTGCGGCTCTACACGGCGCTCTTTGGAAAACCCGGGTTTACGAAGCTCATCAGCAGTATCGGTTTCAAAATACAAGGTAGTCACGTCGTACAAGATGAATGCGCCTGGCCCAATACCTGCATGATGGGCCAACGCTTGAGTTAGTATCTCCCCGAACGATTCGGTAGCGAAGGAGGAAAGACGCCTCTGGATGGTGCGATAGCTTGCGCTTGTCACCCCAACTTCAGCAAGGGTTTCGATCGAATCAAACTTTGAGCCAGGATTAATCAACCGAGCGCGCACCAGATCGCGAAACACCGGATCATCACCGCTTGCTGCAGCAAGACCTAACTCGTTGAAACACGCATCAATACAGTCCAGCAAGTATCCGGCCCGCTGACCGACTACAGGCAGCGGGTTGGAAACGCTACCTGTTGCCGGAGGGATGTGTCTAACCTCGCCGAAGTCCAATGCGAGTTGGTCACCATCGACGATGCGTTGAGCTTCAGCCCGCAAAAGCGCAAGCTCAGACTCTGAATGCGCTGAACCGATATGCTTCATCCTTTTCGCACCTTTGCGTTCAGAGAACACCACCTGCACCGCCATCGCCCCAGAAGCGGTCTTGACAGTGCGAATATAAGGACTCACAAAAATCAGACTACTGAACACCCCCGGCACTACCCACTTAGTGCGGAAAAATTCCTCCCCACCGACGAAAACCAACAGGTAACAGTGTCAAGAGTGACGTTACTCACCCACCCATGACCTAAGTCAGGTTTCAATAAGGAGATTGAGTCCGCCCTTTGGCAGATTTGATCTACTAACCCACTTCATGAAAAGCCGCTGCTCGCGTATCCGGAAGTCTGTGCCGTTTGTAATGATCGTAAACTGCGGTATTCGGTTCTCCTTGATGAATCTATGGAGTACGGAGACCCGCTCTGGATGTTTTTTAGTAAAAGCTGAAATGTCGGCTCCATTGAGCAGATACTTTTCAACGTCTAAAACAGCCCGCCTTTGCCATAGCCTGAAATCTAATTGTGGGACCTCGGCGACAGCGTGAACCTCTGAAAAACAAGCGGCAGCCATCAAAGCCCCGAACCCTCCCAGTGAGGATCCGTAAAAACCATGTTCTCCTCGGCGATAGAGTGCTCGCTGGCAATATCTCGAATGATATCGGCGAGGACCCTAATGATGTCGACTGAGGGATGAATGAACCAAGCCCCGTTGAGTCGAGAATCTAAGTCTAAAGCTGGGTCTGAAAAGCAAATAACTTCGGCATGGGGCCATTCTTTAGCCCATGTGGATCTAACAAAGATTCTGCGGTTACGATTACCTCGGTTCGGGTTTAGCGCAGAGGGAAATAGTACGACGATACTTTTCGGACGCGTTCTTGATGTCCTTAGATAGTGAATCGGGAGAGAAGGAAGACGAGTGTCAATCTTCTCGACTAGGGAGTCTGCGGTGGGGGGAACATACTTTCTCCTATTTATCCTTAACTGAGGTGGGGATGGCATGAGAGATTTCGAGGCTCTGCTTAATCCGATCACCCAATAAAATGAGCTAGGTGCCGTTTGGGTTTTCTATGAAGTAACCAACAATTAGTTCGGGAAGATCAATTGGTGTACCGATACTTGGAAACCGATGAATATCGATCGCTGGTGCCGTGTTGACCTCAAGGACTTTTGCGCCCTGTGCATTTGTTAAATCGCTTACCAAGACGTCGACGCCGGCAATTCGGAGACCGGGTATTGCTTTTGCGGCTCTCACACCGATGGACAAAATATCTGGGCTGACATAGCTCGTTACATCGATGTTAACGCCACCGGCTCTAAGCGTCGTGAAAGGGCTAAGGAAAACTACTTGATCTTTACTCGGGGTCAAATCAAGACTTATAGATTGTTGGCCTAGAAACTCGGGGGCTGGGACGATTGGGTTGCGGCGGTGGCGGAAATTTCTGCTGCGAGACTCGTTTGCTTCGCTGATGAGTACCTCTAGCGGAGTCTTTCCGTCTCCAATTACGAAGGGCTGAACACGCGCAACTGTAGCCGCGACCCTGTCGTCAATTACGAACAAACGAAGTTCAACGCCTCCGACCTGCTCTTCGAGCAGGACACGCTTGGTGTTGGGATTTGCTGTAGCCAAATCCCAACCTTTCTCAAAGTCTTCTTTGGTCCTAACCCCTACTGTGACCCCTTTGGAACCCCCAGAATTGGTGGGTTTAACGGCTCTTCCGGTTTTGGGGTGCGTAGCGGGGTGAGGTAGAACTCGACGGGTTCAGCGGGTCACCACAACATGTAGGGGTCCCTGGTGTGAAGATGAAAGTTGCTACACGACCATCTAAACCCACCAGGGACCCGTACTGTGAAGCCTACTGGAAACCTCGTCGCCGACACTATCTGCCGTACCGCGGAAATCGGGCTTGCCATCACCGGTGCCGCTGATGCCGGAGCGCTGACCATCATTGAGGCTAGGCCAGTAGCCGTTGTCGGCGTGTGCCCGGACTGCGGACAGTCAGGAAAGTTACGTGACCACATCACTCGTCGACTCGTTGATCTTCCTGTCGTTGGATTCCCCACTAGGCTGCACGTAAAAGTCCCCAGGTTCTTATGCACAGCCGTCTCATGTAAGAGGAAGATCTTCCAAGAATCTCTGGCTTGCGCGGATGACGGCGCCAAGCTCACTGACCGGGTTACTCGCTGGATCTTGCAGCGCCTTGCTATTGACCGGATGAGTGTGTCAGCTACCGCCAAAGCACTCGGTGTGGGCTGGGACCTGGTCAATCAGGTCGCGCTGGATGCCTGCCGCCAGCTTGTCTACGGCGACCCTTGTCACCTGGACGGGGTTCGCGTCCTTGGAGTCGATGAACATGTATGGAAACACACCAGAAAACCAGGCCAGGCATCAAACCTGATGACCATACTTGTTGACCTTACCCCGCTGGTGGACGAGCGTGGGCCTGCACGTTTGTTAGACATGCGACCGGGCAGATCCGCCGACGTGCTGAAGCGGGTGGCTTAAAGAGCGCGACCCCAGCTTCCGGGAGCAGATACAGGTGGTGACCATGGATGGGTTTGCCGGTTATGCCACCGCAGTCGAAGAGCAACTACCACAAGCAGACAAAGTCATGGCCCCTTTCCATGTGGTGCATCTAGCAGCCGACAAACTCACCAGTTGCCGACAGCGACTTCAACGTGAGACCACTGGGCGCCGCGGACGCAAAGATGACCCGCTGTACAAGCACCGGCGCACCCTGTTGACCAAGACGAACTATCTCACCGAGCGGCAAAAGCAACGCTTAGAAATGCTGTGGGCCACCGATGACGACTACGTGGCCCTAGAAGTAACGTGGCTGCTCTACCAAGACATGATCGCAGCGTATGCGCATCCGAAGAAATCGGAAGGCAAAAAGCTCATGGAACGCATCATCCACACCCTGCGTAAAGGGCTACCAAAAGGCTTAGAAGAGCTCGCCCAACTGGGACGCACCCTATAGCGTCGACGCAAAGACGTGCTCGCCTACTTTGATATCGGCACATCCAACGGCCCCGTTGAGGCAATCAACGGCAGACTCGAACACCTACGCGGAATCGCCCTAGGATTTAAAAACCTCAACCACTACATCTTGCGGTGCCTAATCCACTCCGGACAACTACAAGACAAAATCAACGCACTCTAAAACCGGAAGGGCCGGTTTAACTACTATCGGTCCACTAAAAGTCTGAAAATAGAGACGTGCAATTTCCTTTTCATCTCTGCTAAAATCCGCACCCACTGGAAGTGGAACGTTGCGCGAATCTAGAAATCTTCGAGTCACCTCCTTATTCTTTGTAATCTGATCAACCACGGAGGAGTGGCGGAACAGCTTCCCGTCAACCATTTTTACCGGTATTCCTGTTTCTGGCGGTGTGAATGTTGTTCGGAAAGGCCGGTATTGAGGTGTATCTTCTTTCCACCCTGCCTTAGCAAAGTGGTTTCTTATTTCGGATCGGGTTGAGGTTGTAAACTCTTGTTCGTTAATTCCACCTTGTATTAGCCATTTATTGTTTAGAAGAAACTGTGTAAGGTCTTTGTAGTAGTTGCTGTTCATTTATGGTGGTCCTACAAATATCGGCTGTAAAATTTGAAAATAACTTGAGGGGCGGAAGCGTATCTGGCAAACACGCGAACCCTTACCCGGGAGTCGGCGGTGGGGCGACTGAAAGTGGCGGACTGCGATGCCGAGTATTCGGTTTCTGCTATGGGGCGATCGTTCTCTAAAAGAGTGAATTTGAACTCAAGGGGGCGGTGAAGAGTGCCGGAAACTCGCACATCTGCCTTAACCTGGTTATCGCTCGTTTGTACAGGCACCTGGAATTTAGGGTGGAGCGTAGTCGTTGTCAACTGGAAATCCGATAAATCAATCCTTCCACGGAAGTGCTCAATCGATGCACTACTAGTGCTGTTCAATACAATTTCCGCGGCTGCTTCCTTGCCAGTGAGGGCTTCTAACATACTGTCGAGTTTTCCAAGCGTGGGGCCTGGAGTTAGTTTCCTTGACTCAAGCCCTTGTAGGATGTTCAGGCGGTATCGATTGAAATGCCTACTTGCTGACGCACCGAAGTCGCCCAGTTGGAATAAGGTTTGCTTAATTCTATTGAGGATCTCTACACGTGGTTCGTAGACTGGCGAACCGTGGCTATCTTCTTCAAAGGCTGCCTTGGCCGCGAGTCGTGACTCGATGGCCTCCTGGTCAAGCTTAAAGAATTGCTCAAGGTTCTGGCTGTCTTCGGCAAAGGAAACTTGATTCTTGCGTCTAACAGCGGGTAGGAGTGCCTCATCCCAGAAGCCACCATCAAAGTTTATCTCGTTCAGTTCGGGCCGGAGGCTTTCTATAATGTCAAAAGCAACTTTTCCGTTGTGCATTTGGTCATAGGGAAGCATTTGGGCGGCTTGAACAAACTCCGGCTGGCTGAGCGGGAGGATCGGGATTTGGCCGTGGGAGAGGGAGTGTCGTGCATGTCCAAAGTGTGACCCATTTCTAAACACGGTGTAGCGCTTGTGCAGGGCATCTTGGATCCCTTTTGCACTTAGTCGGTTAAAGAGCGCGTTTAGGTTTTGGCTCAGGACATCTAGATGGTCTGGTTCTACAAATCCGCTGCCGTAAAGTTTGTCCACTAGCTTTCTAGTGTCTGCGATTAGGGAAGACTCAGAGTTCTCAAATCCATTGGTGCTTAATAGGTTTTGGACAGCATTGAACCCTCGAAATGTTTCTCCTGCAGCACCACGTAATTCGATATTAGTTCCTTGCTGTACGTACAGGTTACGGTTGATTCGGAGTTTAAAGTTCCTATTAGATCGGTAACTTTGCCATTCGGACATTGCGGATTCAAAATCCATAGGGACGTATTTTTGCCCCAAGGGCACTGTCCATTCTAGGGAAAAATTTTTCCTTAAATAGTTTGCCAAGTATAGGTCTTTGTAAAGCAGTGGTCGAGATGATTTAGGTAACCAAGTCTTCGGATTCATCGTTGTAACAGAAAACTCCTCAATGACTCCTGTTTCTGCTAGGAGTGCAAGCACCATTCGGGAGTCTTTGCCGCCTGACAGGTTAATTTGCTTCTGGGTCGTAGGTATTGTGGAGGCTATTCGAAGTTGGCCGATGGCCTTTTGGATTCCACGTTGGAGTAGTTCGTCGTAGGATTCTTTCGGCTCGAACAGAGCAGGTTGAGATACATACCATTGCGTTCCTGCGTATTGGATGCTTTGACCAGGTAATAAGACCTTAGTGTTTGCTTCAAAAGTTTGATCAGACTGCATAGTAATAGCCCAAGCATGTGTGGTACCTATAGCCGCTAATGCTTGGATCCAATCAGGTTCGGGGGCGGCCCCGCGTTTCTGGGCAGAGCGTGTAATTGCGCCGAGAGAGGTGCTAACGAGTAGGCATTGTTGTTGTGGGAGGAAGCGGTAGTAGACAGGCTGGTAGCCGAAAGGATCGGACTGTATGACGCCGTGTCCAAGGCTATCGGTGTATACGCCAAGCCATTCTCCCGCGGAGCGTTCAGCCTCGCTGTATGGCACGCCTGTCGGTTGCTCGGTGGTCCCCTCAGAAATGATCCACCGCTCGGGTGAGTAGTAGATGCCGTTGAGGTAGCGTAAGTTAAAAGAAGCTTGGTTTTCGAACAGTGGGCCGGACCCTTCCTGCGCTAAACCTTCGAAAATGTAGCATACGTGGTGGGGATCTGAGTGGTATTTCACGTTTACTCCTATGCGCTTCGTAGGTTTAGGGGTGCTTGTGTTGCTTCATTTTGACTTTGTTGCAACCTTTGTGAACCAAGAGCCGGCCTTGAATGATAACTAGTGTGGCTTGCGTTTGTCGCCCGTACTACTGTTTCGCGGCCCGGGTGGAGACCCTTTCGATAGTCTCCATAACTATACAAGATCTAACTGACTTTCTTAATGCGCGTTTGAGTTGAAATGTCGCTGAAGGAACACGGTCAAGACAGCCACTCGTAGTTGATTCGTTTTTGATGGGAGACGGGTGATCGCAGCTATGCGGTCCTGCTAGAGCCCTCGTAGAAAGTGAGCATTTCCAGCTTTCCTATTTAGCCTTGTGGGTGGTGGTAACTGATAAAGTTGGCGTGATTCAAATAGAGCTGGTCCGATAAGCTTCAGGAACTTTGTGAGCAAGTACGAAAGGAATCCTTGTGTCCCTCTATTCCGCTCCCAACCGCGGCCGCCCCATAGTGATTTCTGGCGGTTTAGGACGTATCAACAAGGTTTCGCGTGTGTTAAGCGGGATGATTGTGATCCACTCTTATCCGGCGGTTTTCTTTCAGCCTGAAGAAGCGTTCTGGCCCCAGATCGAGGCGCAGCGATTGCACCCGACAGTGCGTTTTTATTTGCACTCGCTGAACTGGATCGACTTCATAGTGGATCGTGCGGCGGAGCTTTCTGAGTCGGAGTGGACAGAGGACGTCTCAGCCGGCGCAGAGTTTGTCTGGGCGGTGGCGTGGAATTGGTGGGAGATGAACCACGTAACGCCTGAATGGAAAGACGATGAGTACGTTTGGGGCGGGCATGCGGTGGCGATTAGGGCGGCGTCGCTCAGCGCGCTTAGTGAAATCTTCCCTGAAGATGAATGGCTGCACGAAGCGATTGAGTATCACGGCAAGTGGCTCATGGAGCACTTTGATGGCTACTGGAACCATGGGCTTTCCCAGGCACTGGCATTGATGGTGGTGGGGGATAGGCTGAGCGATGAGTCGATGCTCGCTACCGGTGCTGAACGTGCCAAGGCTTGCCTCGAGGTCATGATTAATGATGAGGGGGCAATCAATGAGCAGGCACCGGAGTACGCGAATTATATTGAGAGGCTGCGTCAGACCGCTGTTGATGCCTTTGAGCTGTTTGGGGCACTGGGCGCAGATGCGCTGCGCGCGAAGAAGGAACCGCTCGAAGAATTCATTGCGCATTCACTGACCCCAGGTGGGACATTCGTTGAAATTGGTGACTCAATGCCCCGACGCCCTGAGTTTGTTCGCGGAGGGGCATTGGAATTTTCACTATCGAATGGCGCGACTGGCGTGGAGATTCCACGAGTCAAGGTTTACGACGCAGGGTATGTATTTGGGCGCTCCGGGTTTGGACAACTCCGGGCACAAAACATGGAGAGCTTCTATTCCCTGCGCTTTGGGCCTGCTCGTGAGATACATGGTCATTTTGACCATTTGTCGCTGACGTTTTGGGACCGCGGCAGGAATGTCATTGTGGATGCTGGCCACCCGGGTTATGCACGGGGGAAGATGCGTGATTACGCGCAGAGCCGGCAAGCACACAATGTGCTTATGGTGCGCGGGAAGGAACACACCCCCGAGGCAGCCTCACGGTTGGTGAGTCACCAGGTTGAAGAGGCGTGGTCTGCATTCGATCTGGAAGACACTGCGTGGGAGGGCCTGAAGTGGAATCGTAGTGCCTGTTTTGCTGACTGCGGCCCTTTTGTGGTAGCGGACAGTTTGGAACCCACGCCGAAGGTGGAGTATGCAGAGCAACGCTGGAATGTGGCACCCGAGTTTGAGTACGTGGGATCGCAGTATGAAGCCGTTCGATTTCGCTCTGTGGTTGACGGAACACAGTTGGTCTTTATCCGTTACGGCATTGAGGGGTCGCGCTATTTCGAGCACACTGACGTGAATATGGCACGTGGAGACCGCGAAGGGCTTCGCGGCATTGTCTTCCGCAATGAGCAACCCACGGACACGTGGACTGTGGGCTTTGGACGCGCTAGCCGAGACTTTGGGTTGCTCACCGCTGTTGTGGTGGCTGGGCCAGAGGAGAAGGTGGAATACACCTTCAAGGACAGCGGGCAAGGTAAGAGGGTGCTACGTATCGTTCGTGGGGTGAAGAACTATCTATTCGAGTACGACATCCAGGCACAGAGAGTGCGGGCGCTCTCCGTGCCGGTCGAGCGGGGATACGCCGACGGAGGGCTTACTCGGACCTGACGCGTTCCGCGAGCGTGCGGTTGATTCGCCAATCAGCGCGACCTTCGCTGAAACCGGAGTAGTACAGCTCGAAGGTGAGGTCATCGCCGCTACCGTGCGGGACGAGGGCGGATTTGTAAAGGTTGGGGTAACCGGATTCCTCATGGGAGATGATCGGGGTGTCTGAGCGCTTCCAATTGATGCCGTCTTTGGAACGAAGCAGGTACAGGTTGCCCTTCTGGACAGTTTCGCTCGGGATAATGTGCACGAGGCCAATGTACTCACCGTTGTAGCGCTGAACATCAATGTGCCACCAGCGCTCACCATTCGGTACGTAGGGAACGATCTTGGGGTACCGAGGAGCAGACCACGTCTTCAAATCGTCGCTTTCAAAGTAGATGATTCGGTTGGGCACACCGGCGCGGTTTGAAATGCCATAGAGACGCCAGCTTTCACCGGTCCAGATGAGGGCTTGGGACATAAACTGTGGCTCGCCCGACCAGATTTCTTCCTTTTTAGACCAGTGCACGCCGTCGTTGGACTTGGACAGGTAAATGCGATTGGTCTTGCCGTTAGGGCGGTCCACCATGCGCCATGTCAGGTACATCTCGCCGCTGGGAGCCATGACGATCTGGGTATCAGAATTGTGCGGGTTGGGCTTGCCCAACTGGTCGTCAATGGGATTGGCCAAGCCCTCGGGGGACTGCCAGGTCCAGCCATCGTTGGACACGATGATGTTGGGGTCCTCGTGGGATTCGTTGCTGTCTGGATAAGGCGTCATGGCCATCCAGTACTTCCAGCCGTTCCAACCATTCTCAAAGTAAAGTACGGAAGGATGTGTGGCCTGTCCACTGTGATCATGAGTAGGGAGGATGAGCTGCGGTCCGCGTGGTGCAGCCCAAGCCCAAAGTGGTGCCTTATCTTCGCTATTAGCGAGTCGGTCCTTGATGCCGGCAACGTGTTGCGCATAGCCAGAGGAAGGTTCCACGGACGTCGTCGGGGGCGCGGGAGTACTCGTGGTCGGCTTAGCTGAGGTGGTGCTGGGCTGAGCGCTAGTCGTCGGCGCGGCAGTTGTGCTCGGCTGCGTGGAAGGAGTTGGCTTTGCCGTCGGCGTGGGAGTAGGGGTAGGCCCCTGGGAAGAACCGATTCCCGGAAGGACTCCTGCGAGGAGCGCCAATCCACCGATGCCAGCGGCAAGCGCCACCAGTGCTGTAATAGCTTGGCGTACCTGTTCTTCATTGAATTGGGGAAACGAAGATACAGGGAAGGACGGGAACTGCTGTGCCTGAGCGGGCGCAGGCGCAGTGACCTGGCCAGTAGTCAGTGAGGCGGTTAAGACGAGAGCAATGAGTGCTTTACCGGTGCGGGTTGGTCGGCGCATGAGAAATCCTTTGTGCATACGAGTGAGACTCTAAGAAGCTTAGTTCGTGAGGGCCGGTCGAGGAAGAACATCAATGGGGAAGGGGCGTCGGTAAGCAACCTGTGCTGGAATTAGAGCACGAAGCTTAGCCAAACGGGGCCTGTGCACGTTTAGAGCATCCGAGTGATTGGTGACAGAACACTGCGATGGTCAGCATCAGTTGCGTGAGCCGAATGAGAGGGGAACCCTGCATCAAATCTATTAGATCTACAGCACGCTTAATCAAGAATCTCTAGACTTGCCAGAAACGCGCGCTTGGATTGTCCGCAAGGTCCTGGCGCTCAAGGTGAATTGTCTGGGGTGAAACTAGATGTCGGAGAAAGCGACACTGCGGAAAACTATGAAGCCCTCGTGGGTCTTTGCCATGGCGTTGGGTGCGGCGATTGGTTGGGGCGCCTATATCTTGCCGTTTGACTGGATGCAGAAGGCGGGGCTAGCGGGAACGGTCATCGGCTTTGTCATTGGTGGTCTGATGATTGCCATTATTGGTTTGAGCTACGGCTTTACCATTCGCGCGCTGCCGCTGACCGGTGGTGGGGTGGCGTTCGCCATGGCGGCACTCGGCCGGACTCATGCGTTTATTGCGGGCTGGGCGCTGACGCTGGGGTACTCGTGTGTTGTCGCGTTGAATGCGTCGGCGGTCACGCTCGTCTTCCGCGTCACGTTCCCGGAATTGGTTATGCGGGGCGCGCTTTACGACGTCGCCGGGTGGACCATCTATCTCCCCGAAGTAGCGATCTGCTCACTGTTCATCATTGGGTTCGCGTGGTTGAACTCTAAGGGTGCTGCGCTCTCAGGCCAGTTCCAGTTCTTTGCCGTGGTGCTCATGATTCTGGCGGTGGTGGTTATCGTGGCGTCGATGGTGATCTATTACGTCGTCAAGCGCCCGGAGCTTGCCCCAGCTTTCCCCGTGGATGTGCCGCCGGCTGCGGCGGTGGCGACCATCATCGCTTTTGCCCCGTGGGCCTACGTGGGCTTTGATTCCATCCCGCAGCTGGCGGGCGAGTTCAATTTCTCGCCGCGGAAGGCGCTGGGCCTTTTGCTGTGGGGTATTACTGTCGCGACGGTCATTTATATGGCGATGATGTTGGCGACGTCGATTGCCGTGGGCACCCACCACGATGCTTTCGAGGGCGAGGCTTGGCCGCCGGCAGCCGCCATCAGCGAGGTGATGGGGCCGGCCGGTCTGGTGCTCATGGTCGTCGCGGTGAGCGCGGGTGTGCTGACAGGTCTTAATGGTTTCTACACCGCGGCAAGCCGCGTGCTGTTTACGCTGGGGCGAGCGAACTTGGTCCCGCGCCGCCTAGGTGAGTTGAAGGGCAAGGAGCACGCCCCGCGCAATGCGATTCTTTTGGTGTGTGCGGTGTGCCTGGTGACCCCGTGGTTTGGGCGCGCGGCGTTGACGTGGGTCGTCGACATGTCCAGTGCCGGCATCACCGTGGCGTATTTTTACACCTGCTTCTGTGCCTGGAAGATTGCGCGCACCGGGCGGGTTCCCGGGATGCCTAGGCCCATTGCACCCAACAAGTTCTATGAGTACTTCGCGCTGGCCGGGTGCATCCTCTCCATCGGGTTCTTGGCGCTGCTCTTTGTTCCGGGCTCGCCGGGCATGCTGGGAACGGCCCCGCTTATCGCGCTTGTGGTTTGGATTGTGCTGGGGCTGGCGTCGTGGGCCGTCAAGAGCCGACAGCTGAAGGATGTGCCGCCGGAGAAGACGGCGGCGTTGGTTTTAGAGTAGTTGGTTTAAACGGCCGGTAGGTTAGTCCGCAAGACAAGGTATTTCAGGAAATCGTACGCGGCGGTTGAGAAATCACCCGTGACTCTGTTCCTTCTTGGGTCCCCGTGAGCTGAAAATAAAGCTGGTACTAACAACTAGGAAGTTGAGTCCTCAGTACCTCTTGGGCAAGGCTTCTTGAGACTGGTGTAAGCGGTGCCGAGCGCTAAGCAGGGATGAAAACCCAGTCATTGTTGGGAGACGTAGTTTCGATATACGATTTATCGGTGGGGCCTGGCCCCGGGAAAGTAGACACGTCGGGGGTTAGCTATGCTGCTTGGGTCAGTGTAGCTGATGTGAGTGCTTCGAAGTCATTGGGGGCTAGAAGGTTGCACCAGGAGTGTCGTCTGCGTGTGTTGTAGCGCATGCACCATCGAAAGACTTCTTGGCGGCAGGTAATGGGATTGTCAAAGACTTTCCGATCACGCAGGACTTCACGCTTTAAGGTGGCGTTAAATGATTCTGCCAGGGCATTATCGGCACTTGTGCCCACTGCTCCCATGGATTGGCGAACACCAAGTACAGCGCAGTGCTCTCTAAATGCTTGTGAGGTGTACACACTGCCATGATCGGAATGGAAAATTGCCCCTTTAAGGCTTCCGCGGACTTTTCTGGCATGAGATAAAGCTTCGATAACCAGCGATACCCGCATGTGATCGGCTAGTGCATGGCCGACGAGTTTGCGCGAGTAGACGTCGATGACCGTGGCCAGGTACATGTTCTTGCCGCCCTTACACGGCAGGTACGTAATGTCGCCTACGTAGACGTGGTTCGGCCTGTCAGCTGTGAATTTGCGGCCTACTAGATCTGGCATGACTCGATGTCCAGGCTTGCGCCGGGTGGTGATGTATCGACGCCGTTTGCTGAAGCCTTTCAGTCCCATGGATTTCATGATGCGTGCGACCTTCTTGTGATTGATCGGAGGAAAGTCCGTATCGTCGTTGAGGCTTGCAGCGATGCGTTTAGCACCATAAAGCCCGTGCTCATCATCGAAGATGGTTTTGATTCGTGCACCAATAAGAGCATCGGAACACGTCTTTAACCTGCGTTCTTCGCGAGTGTTGACCCATTTGTAGAACGAGGAGCGATTGAGCTTTAACACGTGGCACATCCGCTTGACCGAGTACTCGGTTCGGTAGTCATAGACAAACTGGAAGCGGATTACCAGCGTGTCTCTTCGGCAAAATACTTCGCGGCCTTACGCAGGATGTCACGTTCTTCACGAAGCTTAGAGACTTCTTTTTCTAGCTGGCGGATTCGTTCAGAATCAGTCGTCTCCTGGGCCTTGTCGCGCATGGTCTTCGTGCGGGCACGTTTGCCGGTGCCGTACTGCTTAAGCCAGGAATAAAGTGAGGAGCGATTGACTCCAAGCTCTGCTGAAGCCGCGTGGAGTGAAAGGTCCTCATTGTTTTCGTAGAGGGCCACAGCATCACGTTTGAACTGTTCGGAGTACCTAGGCATGGTGGTAGGTTACCTTTCTTCCCAACCCAACCGGGCTGGATATCAGGTGTCTACCTAACAGGGGTCAGGTCCGTGTGACAGTTGCCTAGTCGGCGTCAAATGACGAAAACTGCAGCAACTTACCTGGCTGTCTAGCGATCCACGCTGATCGAGAACTGAGCCTACGGCTGGAGCAATTCAACATGCCGAGAAAAGACTGCTGTTACTCAGTTTGTTGGACTTTGCTTTAAATCGCGTTGCGGAGCGCATGGGACAGTCGGCTAAGTCGGGAAAGGTCGCGTTGTCGCTACGAACTCGCCGTCGCCAACGGCATCGACCTCAAAGGGAGCAACATGCGAACCGTAGCAAAACAAAGCAGGGTTTGTTTACCGCAAAACAGCCCACCCCGTATCTTCAGTAATTGCGCACACTCATCGGCCTTAGTAATAAGAAGCTTGGGGAAAGAGACAATCGGAACCATAGCGTGGTGATAAAATTGACTACTAAACAAGCTGCCAGATAGAACCAGGATGTGCCCTGATGTATATTTCGTCCGTTTTAATTAAAGATTTCAGGAGTTTTCGAGGAACAAGCTTTGAATTTCCTTTAGGACGCCGTGTTACATGTATTTCTGGGCACAATGGCGTAGGTAAATCTACTCTTCTGGCAATTCTTAGTAACTGTGGTGAGCTTAAGTCAAAAGAGGGCCGGCATTTAAATGGTGGAATTTTCCGAGGTGAATACAGCGACATTATAAAGCACGATGTCGAACACGACACGACAGGCGAGAAAGTTCATATCGCGATTCGGTCGAGCTTCCCTGGAGAAAAGCTCGAGGCTGAAGAGCTTTGGTTTCGCGCTACAGCACAGGAACGGAATAAATCCAGAAAAGCAGCAGCTGATAATGGAGGTGGAAAAGCTAACCAGAAGTCGAAACGCTATCGACTAATTCCTAAGAAGAGTGATACCCGCGAATCTGTAAGCAAACTTAGATGGCCAACTTATTATCTCGGGCTTTCGCGCTTATACCCTGCTGGCGAGGCAGCCGAGGTGAAAAGTAGGAAACCACGGCTTAGCCAAAAAATGACTGAGGATTTTGCGCTTTGGTATTCCGACATATTGGGTCTCAACAAACAGCAGTTTAAACCCGAGGTTTTGACCCTGTCGGATGTGCCAAAGAAAAAGGGGGCCGGTGTATCAGCGCAAGACTACGGCGTGTTAGCTAATTCTGCTGGACAAGATAACGTTGGCCAAATATTACTTACAGTGCTTTCTTTCCGACAATTGAAAGAAGAGTTGGGGAAGGATTACAATGGCGGTCTCTTGGCGATAGATGAGCTGGATGCTACGCTTCACCCGGCAGCTCAAATAAAACTATATAATTTTCTTCAGAAAAAAGCAAAAGAATTAGATCTTCAAGTGGTATTTACTTGCCATTCGCTAAGCTTAATTGAGTACTTGATAAGGGTGGGGCATCTTAATGATAAGGAAAACTATCGCTTGCTGTACTTAACTCGGGGGCGTGGGCGGCTGGAGGTTAATGAACAGCCAACCTTGGAAGGTTTGCGGGCGGACTTGAATGCGAGAATGCTCAATCACTCGTCTCGCCCAAGCGTGCCGATGATTCTTGAGGACGAGGTAGCCAAGGATTTAGTCCAATTTATTGTCGAGCAGTATGAACCGTCGTTGCGCCTCAAAATGAACCAGGGGAGCATTTCTTTTCAGCAGATAGCTCTCCTTCTGAATTCCTACGTCGAGTACTTTGTTAATTCGATAGCGGTACTGGATCCCGACGTTAACCGGGCTGAGAGTCAGAAAACGGCTGCGAAGTTAATCAAGACTCCCTTCTGGCTTATGGATCAAGAGAAGCCTGTCCATGGTAAGCGGCGAATTCTAGTGTTGCCAGGTACGGCGCCCTTAGAATGGCAGTACTGGGAGTTGGTTAAGCAGCTTGAAGAAGGAGATGGATTCTTTCACACTTCAGAATGTAGAAGCCTAAACGTTACGTATGAGACCTTGGCTGGGCAGTTCTGTATGGAGTGGGCCGAGTGCCGGGAAGACAAACAAAAGTTGGACTTTTGTAAACGTTGGTATCATGATCTTCCTTCTACAATTCGACAACAGATCCTTGGGGAATGGTATTCTAAAAATGAGCATGAGGTTGCAAGGTTTGTTGTACTCCTCAAGGAGGAGTACAACGATATCCTCTCAAGGATTGAAATGTGAGTGGAGTGAGTTTTGCCTCTGACAAGTACGCCATTGCGCTATCCAGGTGGAAAGAGTCAATTGCGTCCGCTGGTCCGGAAAATGTTGAACGTGGGGGCATTGGCCCCGAAGGCATATTGTGAGCCCTATTGCGGAGGGGCAGGGATTGCGATTGATCTCTTAATCAAAGAGGACGTTTCTCATGTTTTCTTGAACGACGCGGACGTTGGTATTTTTTCTTTTTGGCGTGCTGTGGTCGAGGAGACCGATCGTTTTATAGATGAGCTACAAGCAGTTAATGTTAATTACGACACGTGGCTTTCCTTTAGGGCTATGCGTTCGGAGCTTTATGAGGCAAACAGAGGCGGCGATTACTCCTTTGAGTTGGGATTTGCGACTTTCTTTCTGAACAGAACCAACAGATCGGGAATTGTCGACGGAGGGTGTATTGGTGGTAAAAGTCAATCCTCAAAGTATAAAATAGACTGTCGATTCAATAAGCGGACTTTGACAAAGAAGATTCAGAAGATTGGATCCTTGGGGTCGAGGGTGACAGTCTCGAACCTAGACGGGGCGTTGTTTCTTGATAGCTACTTGCCTGAAAAGCTTGACGGAATGGGGTGGCAGCCGACCCAGGCGCTCGTTTATTTAGATCCTCCTTATGTAGTGCAAGGAGAAAACTTATATTTAAATTCTATGAATGAGGAGTCGCATGCCCATTTAGCAGACATCTTGTTAGGTGGCGTGTTTGATAAATGGCTTCTTACTTATGACGATGTCGGGCTAGTCCGCGAGTTGTATGCAACTTGCGATTTGCGTGAAATTGACATTAGGTACTCGGCCAATAGAAAGAAGCTCGCTGGAGAGATCGCGGTTTTCTCTCCCTTTTACAGTTCTCTAGAAATTTGATCAAATAGGTTGCTAGGGCTGGTTTGGTTGGGGGCTATTTTTAAGAATTCCCTACAGCTAGTTCGACTCTTTCTCCAAAACCGTCCTCGCATGTTTTGGCGGAATCTGCCCCTATTCATTGCCCAACCCATCGTGGTGAGCAGGAGACAGTGGGCGCGGTCGTCCTGGGGCCTGGAATAATTGCAAACTGCGGAGCCGTCGCTGGGACTCGGAGCGTTGGGATGTGGTGCAGGCGCACAGGGTAATGATCGTGGATGGAGGGGAATTGCAAAAGCCCGGGCACGGTCTGGGTTGTCGATTTGGGATAGTTGGTTTCGCGAGTCTGCGTAGTTGGTACCGGTGTTCCGCGTACCCGGTACCGTAAGGGGTTTTCTTTCATAAGTGATGTTGGAGACACCACAATCCGCTGGTGTTGCGTCAACTTCTACTTGGAAGGAGCCGGTCCTTGTAGCTAACTTCAAACAGATCATCGCGATGTGCCTTGATGGTGCTAGCTACGCGCAGATCTCACACGCATTGGGATGTTCACGACGAGAAGTATCCCGGGCAAAGAAAGTCATTATCGATAAGGCACTAAACCGGCCCTTCCGGTTTTAGAGTGCGTTGATTTTGTCTTGTAGTTGTCCGGAGTGGATTAGGCACCGCAAGATGTAGTGGTTGAGGTTTTTAAATCCTAGGGCGATTCCGCGTAGGTGTTCGAGTCTGCCGTTGATTGCCTCAACGGGGCCGTTGGATGTGCCGATATCAAAGTAGGCGAGCACGTCTTTGCGTCGACGCTATAGGGTGCGTCCCAGTTGGGCGAGCTCTTCTAAGCCTTTTGGTAGCCCTTTACGCAGGGTGTGGATGATGCGTTCCATGAGCTTTTTGCCTTCCGATTTCTTCGGATGCGCATACGCTGCGATCATGTCTTGGTAGAGCAGCCACGTTACTTCTAGGGCCACGTAGTCGTCATCGGTGGCCCACAGCATTTCTAAGCGTTGCTTTTGCCGCTCGGTGAGATAGTTCGTCTTGGTCAACAGGGTGCGCCGGTGCTTGTACAGCGGGTCATCTTTGCGTCCGCGGCGCCCAGTGGTCTCACGTTGAAGTCGCTGTCGGCAACTGGTGAGTTTGTCGGCTGCTAGATGCACCACATGGAAAGGGGCCATGACTTTGTCTGCTTGTGGTAGTTGCTCTTCGACTGCGGTGGCATAACCGGCAAACCCATCCATGGTCACCACCTGTATCTGCTCCCGGAAGCTGGGGTCGCGCTCTTTAAGCCACCCGCTTCAGCACGTCGGCGGATCTGCCCGGTCGCATGTCTAACAAACGTGCAGGCCCACGCTCGTCCACCAGCGGGGTAAGGTCAACAAGTATGGTCATCAGGTTTGATGCCTGGCCTGGTTTTCTGGTGTGTTTCCATACATGTTCATCGACTCCAAGGACGCGAACTCCGTCTAGGTGGTGAGGGTCGCCGTAGACAAGCTGGCGGCAGGCATCCAGTGCGACCTGGTTGACCAGGTCCCAGCCCACGCCGAGTGCTTTGGCGGTAGCTGACACACTCATCCGGTCAATAGCAAGGCGCTGCAAGATCCAGCGGGTGACCCGGTGGGTGAGCTTGGCGCCGTCATCCGCGCAAGCCAGAGATTCTTGGAAGATCTTCCTTTTACATGAGGTGGCTGTGCACTGGAATCTAGGGACTTTTATGTGCAGCCTGGTGGGGAATCCGACGACAGGAAGATCAACGAGTCGACGGGTGGTGTGGTCGCGCAGCTTGCCTGGCTGTCCGCAGTCCGGGCACACGCCGATAACGGCTACTGGCCTAGCCTCAATGATGGTCAGCGCTCCGGCATCAGCGGCACCGGTGATGGCAAGTCCGATTTCCGCGGTACGGCAAATGGTGTCGGCAACGAGGTTTCCAGTAGGCTTCACAGTACGGGTCCCTGGTGGGTTTAGATGGTTGTGTAGGAACTTTCATCTTCACACCAGGGACCCCTATATGTTGTGGTGACCCGCTGAACCCATCGTGTTCTACTTCACCCCGCTACGCACTCCAAAACCGGAAGAGCCACTAAACCCAGGGCGCTTCATTTTTACCGTTTTCAGCGCAGCGATTAACCACCTGGCCAGCCTGCTTATAGCTTTTTCCAGCTTCAACAAGTTTCAAATCTTTAGCGATGCGATCCCGCTCGCGTTGCATGGCGCCACCGCGACTGATATTAGCGAGTTCGATACCGTCTTGGGCAAGGTATCGGTAAGCAGTCTGTGGGAAACCAGTCTCTTTCAGTGCGCTATACGCAGACTGGCCGCTTTCTACAAGAGCAACGACCTTTTGGTACTGATCTGTGAATTTATCCTCAGTTAGACCCCGCTGACGCTGACCACGGCTCAGGCCCTCAGCCTGACGCCACACCTTCGCCGTAGCCTTCGAGACCCCCAACTCCTTCAGGATCACCGACATCGGACGCGCATCATGCAGATACGCCTCCACATACCGCTCACGCAGCCTCTTATCACTTGACATCGACACAACCTCCTAGCTGTATAGATGTATTCACCACCTGAACTCGCCCGGAGCTAGCCAGGAAAGATTAATTAGTTTTGGACATGGTATGACTGCAGAGTGGTATGCCCACAAACGGCCCCCTCAATAGCGCGCCGTTTGGTATGTTTGTGCGAGGAACATAGTGCTGGGGCCGATTGAACTTACTTTCAATTTGGAGTTGATGGCATGGATGATGGAATCTTCTTCGCAATCGCTACATTACTATCACCGCTATTCGGTTTGGCCGGATTTGTAATTGGCTTGCGGGAGGATAGACGCGTGCGTCAATACGACAATGCGTACCAGAACGTTCTGACGTTCCAGACGCTAGGTAGTTCAAGTCAGGTTTCACAGCACCCTGGTAGTTTCGAAAAAATTGGCGTTAATTTGCACTATCGGGGATTTGAGCCACAACGGGGAATTAGAGTCTGTTTAGTTTTTGAAGAAGGATATTTCTGGCTTTTATCTAATGACCTTTCGCTAGAGCCTGGCGAAAGTCTAGGCCCTGTATATCTCGACGTTCTTCGTAGTACCTTGCCTGGCCTGCGTTTGCATATCTCCTGGCTCACTCCGCATCCTTCAATGCATCGAAAAGGCCTTCGCTATCAAGCGTTGCGGCTAAGCCCAAACCAGGAGCTGCAAGAATGGAAGTGGTATCGGTTTGAGAGTTTGCGTCGAAAGCTCCATCGTCCGCTTGGAAAATGGAAGACGGTGAAGAACCCCTCTACGTCTACAAAAAGTTTGCCAGGGTGGCCTGATGGGCGTGCGGCCAAGACGATTGATTGGAAAACCAGTGGATAGGATTTGTAAATCTGTAAATCGGGTGTCGGGCTGGTGCTACGTAATTGATTAGGACGAGGATTCATCTGTTGTTTCTTATCTCCTTTTAGATCGTGCTCTAGAGTTTTGTTAATAGCTCTCTTATGTGCGCATACGGAATCCGCTCCTGCTCAATGCGCAGCCGGCCCTCGGTGAACAGCAGGCGGTAGGCGCGCTGCTCCTCGGTGGTGAGGTGGGTAAGCGTGGCGGAGCCGTCGCCGGGGTCGGGGACAGCGAGGTGCTGGAATTCGGTGACGCTGGCGGTGTCCATGAGCAGTGACGTCGTGTGGGGGAAGTGGGCGCGGACGGCGTTGAGGATGGCAAAGCCGGCGGCATCGAGGTCGCCCCAGTAGGTGATGTCGGCGTGGTTGAGCCAGTCCAGTGCCTGGAATTGGTGGGCGGCGGCGCCGGCACCGAGGAGGGCGATGGTGGGAGGGGAGGCGCCGGAAAGCGTGGGC